>NZ_JBIWEY010000002.1:0-340135 GCF_044762775.1 Lysinibacillus sp. NPDC096418 | reverse complement strand
AATTGCTTAAAGACAGACATAAATTCAGGGAAGAAACGATCAATCCAGCGAATCATTCGATTGTGAAGCGCATTTAAATCTTCTTGGATTTTGGCACGCAAAGTAGCGCCATTACGCAATTCGGCTTCCATGCCTTCAAGAATACGTGGGTAACTAAATCGTCCATCACGCATTAAACGCGCAATGACGAGCGCATCCTTTTGGTCGTTCTTCGTTTGAAGATTGTCATCTAGCTCTTTGGAACGATTCACATGATGAGGATTCACCATGATAAACGGAATCCCATGTGCACAAAGATAAGCAGCGAGATTCATCCAGTAATGGCCGGTAGGCTCAAAACCGACTAACACGTCGCTTTTTTCATGCGTAGCACGCAAAGCCAGTAATCTTTCATAAAAAGCATCGAAACCCGCTCTAGATTGTGCGAAAGGAAACGATTTTTGGAGCACACGCCCACGTTCATCGATAGCGCATGCATAATGTGTACGCTTGGCAATGTCGATACCGATGACGAGCGTTTTTTCAGTGACTTGATTAATCTTTTGGTTCGTATTAGAATTCATAAATGGAGTCCTCCTGTATGATGGTGGGTCAATTTAGGCGTTGACACTCATGCATCATACAAGAGGGCTTTCTCTATTTCAAGCCCCTGAAAATCCTTCTAACAGGAATGCTCCTTATATCTTTTAAATCCAAAAGTATAAAACAGTACAACGTTATTTCAAGTTCACACCTCCTAATCAATCTGGTTTTATGCTCTTACAGAAAAATATTTCGATTGTCTTTAATCCCCTGTAAGTGGAACAATATGCTTGGAATTTTGATAAAATCTATTCCAAATGATTGAACTTATCATTAGCAAACTTTATTTTAAATTTACTAAAATGGACTTTCTTAAAATCTTATATTAATCTTATTGGTTAAAGAAACATCCATATTAGATACAGTCTTTTTTCACTATTTTACCATGTAATCTTCCATTTCTATAGATGTGCCTTCTTCAACTAAACTGCTTCGTTAGTTGAAGTGTAATTCTTTATAAAATCTTAGCAGGTTTAGATAAAAGTCTTTTTTATAAATAAAAGAACTGAGCTTTATTATTCGCTCAGTTCTTTTGCAAACATCCAGTTTTATAAATTTGCAATTATATTATTTTCGTACAGCTTCGAATGTAATGAGTTGGCAATCTTTTGATGGTTGCTTTTTATAAGTATAATCGGCAGAACAAGTAATATCAGAAAAACCAACGCTTTCCAATATAAGTTTGAATTCTTCGATTCCGTACCATCTCATTGCAAACTTCTGTAATTCTGTGTCTACCAGCTTACCTTTTCTCCATTTCTCGTATTTTAAATAAGATAGGGTATATTGGTCGATCCAGTTGATTTCAATTGATTTGCTTTCTAAAGAAATACCTTCTTCGTTAGAAAGAGGAAAGGTTGCAGTAGTAATTTCTCCTGCACGCCAATTGCTAGGTAATTCCAAATCAACTATTACACGTCCTCCTGGTATTAGATGATTATAAAAGCATTTCAGAGCATCTTTAGCATCCGTTAAATTATCAATCAAGCAAAAGGAGCCTGTAGGTATAACGACAGCTTCATAATTTGAATCCAAAGAAAAACTACGTAAGTTACCTTCATATAGCCTCGGATTTAAATTTCTTTCTTTGCATCGTTTTCGACAAGAATCTAACATTTCAGTTGAATAGTCAATACCATCAACAATTAATCCATTTTCAAGTAAGGGAATTAAGAATCGGCCCGATCCGACAGCAGCTTCAAGTATCTTCCCTTTAGTCCCTTTTAATCTTTCAAGATAATATTCAATATCACCGTCAATAGAATATCCCACTGGTTTAGTAAAATCATATACTTCCGTACTTAATGCACCGTAATAACTAAACATTTCATTTCCTCCGATATTAGACGCGGAAGAATTTTAATTGAATTATTAAAACTTCCGCACCTCAAGTTTGTTAGATGTAGATAAAGAGCTGACTATCATATTAAATCACTCACTTTCTATATAATATTGTTACATTATACACTTTTAAGACTCAAACCAGTTATTTTTCAATGTATATTAAGTCCATATATCTTATTCAACTATTCTTCTTTAGTTTAATAAGCCAATGAAAATGTAAATCTTAAATAAGTTTTACTAGCTCTGGATTTAATGCAACAAAATGAACCCGCCAACAATCAGAGTATTCTGTACCAATTTCGTGATTATGTAAGCAAACTCTGTTCATTCCATCACAACCATCCAGACCACAACAGCCATTTAATCTACTCCTATCTGAATGGTGCTTTGAATTGATTAAATCCTTGATGTTTATAATGATAGAACCCTTTATTCGTTCATAATCTGTTTCCTCTTGAATTAAATAAGAGCCTTTAGGAACATAATCTTGACCATCGTTTTTATTTACCAAATTCAAGTCTTTTAGTTCCGATAATGATTCAGAAATTGCTAAGTTACATGCTTTACAAATCAGTTTCAACTGTGTGTTTCCTCCTTCATAAGCTCCCTGTTAGCCGTCCTCACATAAAATCAACGTTACAACTCAGAAAATGAAAGATTATTACATTCTTTCATGGGCGTACAATAGTTTTTTAGATGAAAAATATTATAATTCCACAAAATATAGCTACCCCTACAAATGTGAATAAGTAAAGAAAAGGAGAATTAGCCTTACTAAAAACCACTTCACTTTGAAGTGTCTCTACATTATCCCAGGCACTTGTAAGATCGGGTTTATAGTTTCTTGTTCTTATAAAACTGACTAACATCATACCGATTAAATAGACTATATGTATTGCAATTGAACCAATAATTGCTTGAAAAATCACCTTCATCCGGACACCCCCTTCCTTATATTACCACAATGACCAAATTAGTAATTCGACTAAACTGCTTCGTTACTTTAAGTACATTCTTTCACAATCTAAATAGGGGGGTCCCGTCAGAAAAGTGCGGATTTACAACGTTAAGAAATGAGCAGCGAATTCAAGATTTTATTCACTTGAGCCAGTGCAGTTTCTTTTGAACAGCGTTTAAAACCTTGTTGTATCTAAATTCAAACGATAGTACATAAAAAGGTGTATATGAATAGAACAAAAAAACACTAAAAACATTAATATGACAACGTTTTAAGTATTTTGTTGTGGCCCCAAACTTTTGTTTGGGAACGTTATTTTGTATGTGATCGTATAGCTTAAATAAACGTATCAATCGAACTCGATGTAGGTTTTACTCGCTGATGTGCTTCTGCTTTTAAAGCATTGATTGTTTTTTTACCCGACTTTAGATTGAATGTTTTTAGTGTTCTTTTTTAATCCCGTTGCAACCCCAATCATACAAAAAGTTATTGCAAGAGAAGACCAATCGAAAGTGCCTAACTTAACTAAATCATAAGTAAAAGTGATAATAGCAAGAACTGCGATAGTGTAAAAAAAGTAAAGTAATAATTTCATAAGAAACACCTCATATATAAATATAATCCTACAGATTGTAACATTATTCCTTTTTTGTTTCTATATCAGTCAAAAAATTTCTAAATAAGTTCCAAAAGCGAGATTTGGGGATTTTTTGCTCTTAATGTTGTAATGCCGTATGAACCTCAATAAGAAATTATTTTTTATTTTTAAATTCTAAAAGTATAGGTGCTATATTTAGTAAGATAGAAACAATTGTCAGAAACCATAACGCCCTTTCCATACCAGGGACTACATCCCCTAAAGCTGACCAATCTTCCACTTTTACCCACCGAGATACAAGACTATATTCTGAACACAGTGTTAATGCTGTAAATGATAGTCCTATCGCCATAGCAAGCTTATAATCCTTCCCTACTGTATACATATAAAGATTTATAAAAGTTGCTACGATTGCAATAAGACCTAATATTAACCACATAATTATACCTCCATTATAGTTTTATTTAAGATTAACGTTTGAATGAAACTAATAATCAAAGAAATTTTCGAGAAGTTAAATAATTCCTTTTATTATAGACTGTTTTTATTTTAGTAAGTTCCCAAACCCTCGTTTAGGGACGTTCTTGAAATGCTTAATGCACTAAAGCACCACGTTAGTACAATAACATATAGATTAAAAGGAAAATTATTAGTATCTTCATCACTATTCTCATATAAAAATAAATGGATTTCTTGTCTTTTTTAAAATCTCGTACTTCATTTACAAGTAAACTTATAAATATTAAGATGAATGCGACTTCTGTTAAATTATCATAAGCAAACCCAAGTATGACTAGAAGTAATGCGAGGCTAGCAATAACAATTTGTATCTTATCTAACTTATTTAAAGTTCTTTTCATCGTTTCTCATTTTTACCTTCATTTAAAACAAATTTCACCACAAGTAACCGTTACTTCTTGCACTAACTTGCACCCTTAGTTCAATAAAGAAAAAAAGAGCTGCATATGCAACTCTATGTTCTTCAAGTAAAGCCTCCGTTAGTTGAAAAAGTAACTCAGTTTTGCGTAGGAATCCCAATCTTTATTATCAGTATTTATTTCAATTGTAGGAATGATCGAATTTTCAGCTTGACTCCTATATTCTTGTTGTTGTTCTAATAATAATTCACACGCTAATTTCTTTTCTTCTATGGTTTTCCCTTCCCATTCATTGGGATTTCTACTACTTATTCTTTGCTCTAAATTCTCTGGTGATACAGTTAACAAAGTACATCTTGCTCCCATTTCAAATAACTCGGCTTCTAATTCCTTGATTTCATCTGATATTGAATGAGAAAATGCTACTCGATGATTTAAATGAAACCTTTCCAATATAAAGAATAAGCCTTTTGAACGTTGGGTTTGTCCAATTTCTCTTGACCAATTATTTAACATTTTCAGCATCGTGACTCTTTCTCTTAATACCTGTAAGTGTTCATCTCGACTTAACGACTTTAATTCACCATTTACTTTGTGTAATACTTGCGAATAATGCTCACTGAGAACTATGACACTACGTTCGGCATCATCACTTGTATGAAGTTGTTTCAACGCTTTTAAGACTGATGTTTTTCCAGCATTCGAGTAGCCTTCTAAGATTATTCCTCTAAAATTACTCATTTTTTCCCCCTAAGTAATATTATTTTTATCTAAACAAGGTCAGAAGAATTATTTACGCTTGTTCAACTAAACTGCACCGTTAGTTTCTGTAAGTCTTTAACTATTTTATATTAATTTCAGTAGTCTAAATGCTAAAACCTATGTATTTTTAAAAAATGTAACTTAATATAAATTATACTCATCAATGTACCTTTGACTTAGACATGGGTTCTCAGAGTGAGAAACTCTGCCGTTAGTTTTGGGACATTGTTTTTTAATTCCAGAATCATGTAAAATATAAAGGTGCAGTGACCTTTATGGTGATTCCGACCTTTACTGGATTTGGGCTAGTTTCCTATCCCTCTAATATTGTCGTGAGGCACTCCATACTATTTACGGCACTGCACTTAAATTTATACATAGCTACTTAAATCCTGTTAATTTTCGACAGGATTTTTTTATATTTCGAAAGGAACATTAAAATGGATGTCGTATTTTTAATATTTAATAGACTATATAGAGAACATTTTTAATCTAATATTATTTTAACAGTTGAAACTCTACCGTTGTTTGGAGCTTTGAATAATGACTCTTTAGTTCAATTTAAATAAAGATAACTTCTTAACCCTCTTAGAACCAACGGGTGGACATTATCTTATTTAGTCCAACAAGTGTTATTAAATAAGGGTTTTGATTTGTTTCAGATAGAGAATAAAGCAGTTGGGGAATTCCGTAAAAGTTTAGGAATAAGCGAAAAATCAGATTTGATGGATGTAAAGGTAATGTCATATATGGGATGGCGTAAACAACTACACCCTAATATGCAAGGTGTAACTTTAATAAGACCGCAAACAGTATTACAATCCCTATTTAGAACTGTCATGAGAGATCGTTGGTATCTCAATGTTCAACTTACTCGAAGAAAAAAGCAATCGGTCATTTGTGTCGTGAATTGGCTAATTTAATCTATTCTCTTCTGAAAAAAAACGTTAAATATGATCCAGTCATCCATGCACCCGCTTGCAGCAATAACTTGGCTGACTTTAATAAGTCTAAAGAAGAAATTGAAGCTTTGTTATTAAATTAACAGCGCAGTTTAGTTGAAGAATATCATCTTTTTTTAATTACCTCGAAATAAATGGTATATTATTCGAAACATTACAAACGTAAATGAGGGAGAGAATTTTGGGTAAAATTAATTATTCTATTGTTGATGTTTTTTCACAAGGGAAATATACAGGAAATCAACTTGCTGTTTTTAAAAATGCTGAAAAAATTTCGGAGAATGAAATGCAAAATATTGCCAAGGAAATTAATTTTTCCGAGTCTACTTTTATCTTATCAAGTACGAAAAAAGATAGTGTTTATGACGTTCGTATTTTTACACCTAATGAAGAAATTCCTTTTGCTGGACATCCGACTTTAGGAACTGCATATGTCATTCAAAATGAACTATTAGAGAAACCTTGTGATAGACTCATTTTAAATTATAAAGCTGGACAGATTCCTGTTTCGTTCGATAATCAAGAAGAAGTTCTATGGATGAAACAAAATGAACCAACTTTTGGTCAGGTTTTAGATACAAATAAGGTTTCCGATGTTTTAAATATAGATAAAGAATACATAGATACTAGATTTCCTATCCAAGAAGTTTCAACTGGACTTCCAGTAATTATTGTACCTTTAAAATCTTTAGAAGCAGTAAAAAAAGTAAGTATAGATAGAAAAAAATACTATGAGTTAATTGAACATACTGATGCAAAAGCCATTATGGTTTTTTCTCCTGAAACGTATAGTTCTGAAAATGATTTAAATGTTCGAGACTTTGCAGATTATTATGGTATTCCCGAAGACGCAGCTACTGGAAGTAGTAATGGATGTTTAGCATCTTATTTAGTTAAATACGAATATTTTGAAACAAAGGAAATAAATATTCGTGTAGAACAGGGATATGAAATTAACAGACCTTCTTTATTGTTTTTAAAGGCAAGTGATGATAACGGGAGAATAAACGTTTATGTTGGAGGTAAGGTAGAAAAAATTGCCCAGGGCGAATGGTTTTTATAATAATCTTCTTTCTTCAACTCCCATGAAAGAACGTAATAATCTTTCATTTTCTATGATGTGGCAATGATTTTCTGCGACATGGATGGCTAACGAGGGCTTTTCTTCAATAAGGAGTAGAGCCTTTTTCTACTTCAACTAACTTCGCAGGTTAGTTCCATAAGGATTGATATTTTTTAGAGGTTATTTTTGTCTTAATAGCGAAACAATGATAATGGGATTAATCTCATTGATGGGGGTTAGAAAATGTACATTAAAACAAAAAGGTTATTGATACGTAAATTTGAATTCAAAGATTGGCCAGCTGTATTTGAATATACGTCAGATAGTAATGTTATGAAGTATATACCAGAAGGTGTTTTTACTGAAGTAGATGCAAAAGAGTTTGTAAATAGAAACATTGGTGATAAAACTGAGAAATTTCCTGTCGTATTAATTGATGAGAACATTCTTATTGGACACATTTTCTTCTATAAATATTTTGGTGAACATACATATGAGATTGGATGGGTGTTTAATCCGAAATATTACAATAAAGGGTATGCTTCTGAAGCAGCAAAAGCGATTTTGGAATTTGGTTTTGAAAAAATGAAGTTACATAGGATTATAGCAACTTGTCAACCTCAGAATATTCCATCATACCGAGTTATGGAGAAGATTGGAATGCGAAGGGAAGGCTATTTTAAAAAATGTATTCCGAACGGAAATGAGTGGTGGGATGAGTATTATTACGCTATTTTAGAAGAAGAGTGGAAATGAGCTATAATACATTTTTAAATAATTGCTTTACTTGTTCAACTAACGGAGGGCTTTTCCTCAATAAGGTCACTAATTTTTAGACAATCCCTAAGTCTATTAAAACGAAAAAAGTCCCGATTTTTTTATTAAATGCAGGGATTTTTCTTTGAATGCAATTATAGGAATATAAACTTAAGCGCTACACAACATTTAAGTACATTTCTTCACAATCTTTATAGTGATAGTAGCATAAATATCCAATAAAAAACCATCTCACTTCTGTGAAATATTTGGGGTGGGATGATTTTAATCAACTTTAATACAAATTATCAATCTTTTCTATAAAACTACATCTTATGTGGTATACCAAAAAGGAATATATTATATTGTTTTAATATATTCCTCACCTTCAACTCTTTAGTTATAATTTGAACTTTAGTTTTACATTTTTATCATTCAAAAATAAATCGAAAAAGCTGGCATCTCTTTATAAAATGCTGTAGCATCTTCCACCATAAATCCCTCATGCTCACCTACTGTAGTGTATAATTTTTGCAATTTTAACGGATTAACTCGCTTCAAATATCGGAATAACTCTTTTTCTTTCCACAAAATGAAATGGCTTTATGCCAAATATGTTTGAAAGTCCATGCAATTATTCAAATAACACCAAATAGAATAATATCCTGCTAAAGAATGACCATATAGCAGAATATTATTCGTATTTATTTTCAACGAGAGGCTTGAGCTCTTGAGGACAGAGCTAGTAAACCCCTTTTCCCGATTCTTAATTTGACATATCGAATGATAAAAACTCAGTCAGTTGTCGTTCATGCTTATCGAGCATAATCTGCTCCGCCTTGATGCCCTGCTCACGTAGAACTTCAATGTTTTGCACGAGGAATTGGTCACTGCCGACAACATAAAAGAGCCCATCCTTGTCACCAGCAAGATTTTTCACTTCTTCATAGTAGTCTTTACGATTATCGACGAACTGTGATGTAAACTTCTTATCAGGTGCTGATTTAAAAATATCTGTAAATAAGAAATCTTTTGATGAATCTATGTTTAAGGAATGG
Organism: Lysinibacillus sp. NPDC096418; assembly: GCF_044762775.1. Classification (NCBI taxonomy): domain Bacteria; kingdom Bacillati; phylum Bacillota; class Bacilli; order Caryophanales; family Bacillaceae; genus Lysinibacillus; species Lysinibacillus sp. NPDC096418. Next base: position 331,174 of record NZ_JBIWEY010000002.1, on the reverse strand, counting down.
ATTCGATTGACGTTATCAACACACTTGAAATAATCCAGTACAAGCGGCCTGAAAGTTGCAAGGCCTACACCTGATGACAACAGGTAAATATTTTTTCCTTCTCTTTTCAGCGGTACGTTTGAATGCGTTTTAAATATTGCAACTTCATTGCCTACTTCGAGATTTTTCAAAATCATTTTGAACTCAGAGCATTGCTCTCTGATGCGTGTTGTAATTCCAATCGAATCTTCATGCGGTAAAGTGGAAATTGACATATGGCGAATCAGGCTTCGATTTGGTTTATCTCCGGCATTAAAGCCCTCCAGTGCGAAGTGGGTGTGGGAACCTTCTTCCCATGTAAAGTCTCGCGGACAGTCCAGTAGGTAAGTTCTAACCTCAGGCGTTTCTTCAATAATCTTATTTATTTTAGTCCAATATATTTGCATTATACATCCTCCTCAATTACTCAGATCGATTGAACCGATTTTATAATTTACGAAGCTCAAAAGAATTGATATCAAAAGCTATCTCAATGTTTTCGAATCATTGCATAGCTGTTATGATTTGTGCGAGCTGCAAGTAAATAATATAATTTTCAATTAGGTTTCTTTGGCACAATCATTTTTTGAGATGCTTCTCTTTTTTAAATTTTATGACTAATAAATCGCTATTGGCCCATTAGGACCATGGAGAATTTCTATTTTAGTTTCAAAAATATCTGTCAAAACTTCTGGGTCCATAATCTCTTCTACTGTTCCAAAAGCGGCAATTTGTCCATCTTTCATGGCACAAATTCTATCAGAATATTTGGCTGCAAAATTTATATCATGCAAAACAGTCAGAATTGTTCTTCCAAATTCTTTAGCAGCACGTCTCAAATGCTCCATCATTTGAACAGAACGAGCAATATCAAGATTGTTCAGAGGCTCGTCCAAAAGTACATATTCAGTCTCTTGACACAATACCATTGCAACATATGCCCTTTGCCTTTGACCACCCGAAAGCTCATCTAAATATCTATTTTCTAGATCCGTCAAGTCTAAAAAATCGATATATTTAGAAATAATAACCTCATCCTCTTTCGTTAATCTTCCCTTTGAATAAGGAAAACGTCCAAAACCAACTAGCTGTCTAACAGTAAGCCTCGTTACAAAATGATTTTCTTGTCGCAAAATAGTGACAATTTTCGCCAAATCTTTTGATTTAGATTCAGAAACATCCATATTTGCCACTATAATTTGACCTTCGTCCATATCCAAAAGTCTTCCAATCATCATAAGTGTTGTAGACTTCCCAGCACCATTTGGTCCAATTAAAGAAGTAAAACCTGCTTTTGGTATTTCAATATCCAAAGGTCCTATCTTGACCTTATCCGTATACAACTTTCTAGCATTATCAATCTTTATCATAGAGACCTCTTCCTTAAAATTACAATTAAAAATATTATTCCACCAAACAGTTCGATAATAACTGAAACTACAGCTTGAGAATCAAATACATGATACATTAAAAAATATGCACTCGTTAGTATAAAGAAGCCCATAGCAAGAGCCATTGAAAAAATATATTTGTGGTCATAAGTTGGCGCCGCTTGATAACTCAAAGTTGCAACTAAAAATCCATAGAAAGTAAGTGGTCCAACTAAAGACGTCGAAATTGACATCAAAACGGCAACTAATATAAGGGTATAAATTATACTAGATTGATATTTAACTCCAAAAGAAGTAGAGACATCTTTTCCAAGTGACAATACATTTAATTTCTTAGAATAAGCAAAAATTAATATTGCTATAATTATTACCATTGGAATCACAATTGGAAAATATTCAGCATCCGCATTATTGACAGAACCAAATAATCTTGCTTGTAAAAGATCGAACTCAGACGGCGCAAGAAGTCTTCTCATAAAAGTCGACACAGAATTCAGTCCAGTTCCAATGATAATTCCGACCAAAAGCATAAGTTGTAAATTTCCATACTTTCCAGAGAGTAACCACCCATAAAGTATCAAACTCATCATGACCATAACAGTTACTTGAAATAGAAATGATCCAATACCACTAAAATTGTTCAGTGCACCAGCACCAAAGAAAAACATTGTACTAGTATGAATTGTTGAGTAAAGTGATTCAAAACCTAAAAGAGAAGGAGTTATAATCCTATTATTCGTTATCGATTGAAAAGCAACGGTCGACAAACTGTGACAAATTGCAACAATAAGCATTGCAACAAGAGCCTCTATCCTTCTCATAACAACTGGGATAAAAGAAGGCGAATCTACTGGAACTGGATTGTTATAAACTAAAAGTCCGTACGAAGAAAGAACACCTAAAACAATCAATGTTATTAGCACAATCCAATAACGTTTTTCATCTTTCTTAGAACGAAAAGCTCTAGCTAATCTATTTTCATTATGAAGGCTAGAATTGATTTCGACATTTTCTTTATTTCTATATTCCAATGCGTTCATCTTAGCCTCCTTGGTTTTCTTTGTCTCAATAAAATAGTAATAAATACGACTGCCCCCACCGTTCCAAGTATTAAAGAGACAGGCACTTCAAAAGGCATAATAATTATTCGAGAAATTATGTCACAAAGAGTAATAGTACCCATTCCTATCACACATACCCAAGGCAAGTTACTTCTGAGATTATCTCCTCTAAACATCGAAACAATATTTGGGACAATTAAACCTAAAAAAGGTAAGTTTCCAATAACAGCTGCAACAATTCCAACTGCAACAGCAATAAGACCATTAGCAAGAAGAAGTAGCATATTATAATTTACTCCAAGGCTTGTTGCAACATCTTCCCCTAGTCCAGCTAAAGTCAATCTATTAGCATAAATAAAAATAAGAATAGTAACTATAACAATTATCCATAAATATTCATATCTTCCAACTTGAACAGCCGCAAAAGAGCCTACAAACCAACTTTCAATAATTTGCGTCATTTGAAAAAAGAGCCCCATAAAAGTGGAAACTGCAGAAATGACTGCACCAAGCATCAGTCCAATGATTGGAACAATTAAAGACGAACGAAGTTTAACTCTCCTTAAAAACAAAAAGAAAATCATAGTTCCTATAAAAGAAAAAATGATTGCACCAGTCATTCTAAGTACTAAAGTGGGCGCAGGAAATAATAAATAAACAACAAGGAGTCCCAAGCCTGCCCATTCAATCGTTCCTGTTGTGGTAGGTTCAACAAAACGATTCTGTGTAATAAGTTGCATTACGAGTCCTGCCATTGCCATGGCAGCTCCGGTAAGCATCAGTGCAACTGTTCTTGGAACACGAGTTATGAAAAACATTTCCATTCCATCTTCTTGTCCACGTATATCATAAACTCCAGTAAACAGTGATATAGTCCCTAAAATAATAACAACTATAATTGCTAGTATAAAAGGTTTTGTCCATATTTTATTGTGGTTATAGAACTGGGGTTGAGAATAATTCTCAACCCCGGTAATAACAGTTTTCGGCACTATGTTATACTCCTTTACACTACTTAGCTAAAGATTTAGCGATGTTTTCAAATATCTCTATAAAAGTTTGCAGTGATTCATTTGTGTAAGTGTCATTTGGTGCATAAATGATTTTCCCTTCAGAAACTGCCTTTGTGTTTTGAAGAGCAGGTGAATTATCAACTACATCCTGAGCAGGAACTTTCTCTTCTGTAGAATTTATTGAAGCATCACGATCTAGTACTAAAAGCCAATCAGGATTACTTTGTGCAATAGCTTCAACAGAAACTTCATCACCTTGGTGATTTGAAGAAGAATCATTAACTTCTAATGCCGGTTTCCATCCAAAAATGTCATACATTGGTCCCCAGACACGTCCAGAGTGAGGAGCTGAAAAGCCAATATCTCCTCCAGAAACTATTATACTCATGATTTTATCTTTTCCATTATATGCAGACTTAGTATTTTCGATAGCTTGATCAAAATCAGCTGTCAATTTTTTAGCCTCTTCATTTTTATCAAAAATTTGTCCCAAACTAATTGTAGCACCTTTAAGTCCATTTACTAAATTTTCTCCAGGTGCACCAGCTTCCTCAGAAACATCAAAACTAAGATCAATAACAGCTGCATTTGGTACTAATTTTTTTATATCTTCATAATAGCTAGAAAACCTTTGACCAACAATTACAAGTTCAGGGTTTACAGCTGCTATAATTTCAAGTTTTGGTTCACCATGGTTTCCAATATCCTGAACTTTTTCATCAGCTACATATGGTGAATCCGCAGGCATTACACCCTTTGGAACAGCCGCTAACTCAATATCCCAATTTGCTAAAGTTTCAAACGTCCTATTATCCAAAGCAACTACATTCTTAGGATTTACAGGAACCGTAACTGTTCCATGAGCATCAGTGATTTCAACTGTTGTAACCTCTGCAGTTTCTTTTTCTTTCTCCTTAGGTTCAGTTTTAGCAGATTCATTACTTGTATTTGAACAAGCTGCCAACACCAAAACAAACATTGCCATAATGACAGTTAATCTAAACTTTCTCATTTCTAATACCTCTTTCCTTATGTGTAAACAATATTGATAAACAGATAATTGAGTTGATAAAATTAATATCTATGTTATATTTTTACGCTTGATTTAAATAATAAGTATTTCTTTTTCACATAGTGCACAGCGTCAACACAAACAATTGATAATGATTATCAATTTCAATATCTTGTTTAAGTATAACAATACAGGAAAAAATATCAACACCTAATTATTTACCCAACTATAAAATCTCACTAATACACTTATGTTTAATTCACAATTATCACAATACATCTTCATCATAATGTGATAATAAAGGTTACTTTGCTATAGAAAAAATCCCATTTGAGAAATGCTTTGATACACGTAATCGTCTAACACATAGCCTTTTATGATACGGACTAAATCTAATAAATTGATATACAGAATAAATGCTTCAACAGTTTATTCGTCTTTTGAAGAGTTCCGTTTAACGATCTAGTTGAAATCGTACAAGTGCTTATATCACTTTCCTACTTCTATAAGGTCAACCAGCGTGAAATCTGGTTGACTATTTTTTTCAATTTATAGATTGATAGTAGCCGGGGTAGAACGTGCCTGCTCGTAGGGCTAGAACCCGACAACTAAACAGTCGCCCTCTACTTGTTAACACATGATTAGGCTAGTTGGGACATTGTGATCCCGTATAACAAGCTAGATAGAGGTTACCGGTCAATCCATTACCTAAGGAGGAGATAATTTATGAATCCAGTTGTTGGCCTGGATATCGCAAAAGGTGAAAGTCATGTTCAAATGCTTTTGGATAAAAAAATGCCCTATAAAAACAGTGTAAAAGTGAATCATACGGTGGAAGTATTGGAAGAGGTACATGCTTATTTACTAGATTTAGAGCTGCAAACAGGGATGAAACCACCTATTGTTTTAGAAGCGACAGGTCACTATCAAGATGGATAAAAAGAAGATTTACCCCATACGTATCGCAAGTTTAGAGCGGCACAGGCAAGTTAAAAACCGAGTGATTGCGAGGTTTACCTCGGTGTCGGTAGTTTTATGGAGTTCCTAATTTTCTAGGTCAAGTTTTTAATAGCGGTTTTAGTACGACTTGACATGATAGTAATTCGACGAAACGGTTGTCTCCGGCGAGTTACTGCGCTGGCTGTTCATTGAGTAATTTTGTCGACAATCTGGCAGCCTTCACGTGATGCCCTCTTTAATAATATCGGTTCTTCAAGAAATAGAAAAAGCTCGCCCGATTGAAAATTCATGATGGCGAGCCCTTCCATATTGTTGATTTCAAAATCTCCCGTACTCTTACTTCTATCTTCCTCACGATAAGGATTCACATAGAAAATATAATTATCTATATTTGATGATTCATCTATGATTAAATTTTCCCTTATCTTCCAGTTTATTCAAAACTAATATTGTTGCTTTGAATTAAAGTTTGATCTAAATGGATTCTTTATCAGCAGATCTTAGTTTCCTTTTCACAAAAAAGTTTGATCATTTCGTAATGGTGTTGCTCAACTATCGTGCCCGATTGTGGAACAAGTACCCATATGGAAATATAGACGTACCTACAATAGATGATTAAGCTATCTATATATTAGGGTGAAAACTTATCTACTCTGGGTTTGAAAATAATTGTAATTAAACCAATTATAGAAAACTTCTTTTCGTCGTGCTTTTTGAGGAGTTGTGCTATATTCAAAGTGTAAGGAGTGAGTTGATGAAAAAGTTTTTAACAATTACCGCAATAATTCTTGTTTTACTCGGAGCAGCTGGCTATGCTGTGTGGCATTTTGGGACAAATATCGCTTCCGAAAAAATAGTCGAAAAAGTGGAATCTACTTTAGATGACGAAAATCTAGAAGAAGTAAAATCCTATATCGAGAACGATTCGAAGGTTCAAGAAATTGTAAGCGAGGCAGCAACTATAAATCCGGATACTCTTCCCTTCCAGACTAAGGAAGAAGCGACACGAGTGTTAATAAAAAAAGTGGGCGTTAATCGTTTACTTGATATTCAAGAACAAGTGCAAAACGGTTCAATTAGTAAGGATGAAGTATTATCCGAAATTGAAGGTAAACTGTCTGAAGATGAAATCTCTGCTTTAAAATATGTTCTATATAAGGAATTGAACAAATAAAACTAGCCATTTAAAACTTTAAATAAAAAAAACATAGAGGCTGAGATTCACATAAGGATTTTCAACACAGCTATTTTTTATTTACTTACACTAACTCCAACCACTCGACGGCCTCACAATGTGTCGAGTGTATGTGGCAACACATTGGTGCTGGTGGGTTTAATTATATAGGCTCGATTCCTATTTAGAAGAATCGAGTCCTTTTTTTCTTATCATTCTTCTACCGTTGCTTTATTAAACTAAAGCGCCCTTTAATTGAATAATTCCTCTTAATAATAAATCCTTTTGATTAAATGATGCTAAGAACATAATTATGAAATGCATGTAGTAAGATGACAGTCCATAATGACCCCGTCTTTTTAAAAACAAATCCAAAAAGTAAGCCGATAAGAAAAACGTAAATATGAGAACCAAATTGAAAAATGATATCATTGTATATCCAAATTGGATAATGTATGACTAAAAATAATAAAGCCGTCATTATATTCGCCTTCCAAAAAGCTAATTTTTTATTGAACTCTTGTAAAATTAATCCTCTAAATACAATCTCTTCAGCAAGCCCCGCCATTAGAACAGTATTTAGATAGTCATCAAAAGACAATGAAAAATGAAAAGAAACACCATTAAAGAGGAATGCTTCTAAAATTAAACCGGCTCCTAACAGTAGCGAAAGAAGAATTCCCCAAAACACACCTTCCTTCACATTAACATTCATTTTCAGATGGCTGATTGGATCTGAATGTAAATGGATTTTTATATAAATCCACACTGGAACAATCCAAATGAGACTCTTAACCAACGCCTCTAATAGAGGGGATATTATTTCACCGAATGAATATATGTATTCGATTAACCATAATTCTTTAATGGTCCACGCTAAGTAAAAAAAGACTAGAAAGCCTATAATTATATTGACATCATTATTTTTTTCTTTGAATGCGGCACTCAAGTATGCCCACCTCTTTCACGTTTTATCTTTAATACGATTGAAGTTAAAGTAGTACCTGATGTTTTTCGTGTAAAATTATCCATGCGATTAATCTAAATACAGTTACAGAAAATTCAGTTTCATTTACTACGTTAAACTTTTTAATGCGACGCTAGTGATTTGTTTCTGAAATAAATCTATGTTATTTCGTCCAATTAGAAAATGATAAATATGATTACTTTTAATTATTGGCATATCATCATCAATATTCAGGTATGACTTTTCCATAGAAATCAACAATTTAGAGCGGAATTGATTTATGTAAATTTTCATACCAAGCCTTTTTGATATAATATTGCATATGCATTCATTTGTTGTTTAAGCTTAAAATATACCCTCATCTTTCCATACTCAAGGCTATGGCCCACTACAATCTAAACTGTCCTATAACCATTTGAAAGCCCTCTAGTTAATCCATAAAATGTCTTTCAGGAATCTTTACATAAAACAAATTACGTAATTATACTGAAGAATTTACAACAAAACCTTCAGTATTATTGCACTTTATTAATAGAATCAAGTCTATACCAACTTAACGAACATTACGATATAAAAACAACCAAGAAGAAATAATTAGAAATAATACTACCCAAGAAAATTGAACCGATAGCCCCGACCATCTATCCAATAAGGTATTTACCGCAGGTATTGAAAAAAGATTCAATGTAGCAAGAGTCGGTAAAAATTTTGCCCACTGAGAAAGTGAAAACAACATTTGGCTAAGTCCCAAAATAAGCGGAAACATGATAGCGATAGGTGCTATAAGCGATTTTGTCATAATAGATAAGGCTGAGGTAATCCAAGCTAATTGAATCCAACTAAGTATGCCAAGAGAAATACTTCCAAGTGACCGTATCATGAAAGTACCTGTCCATTCCATATCATGTTGAAAAAAAAGAACAAGTAAGCTAAGTACACTTGAAAATAATCCTGTAAATACTGTAATTATAGTAATATTCACAAATTTCACATATAATAATTTTATTCTTGATGGTTGTGTAAGAAGTGTTGTTCTTAGAGCAGAGTGCGAATATTCTTGACCAAAATAAGCTGCACTGGCAACAATAATTCCTAATTGACCTAAATAGAGAGCTTGCAAGCAAAGAGAAAGTATCTCCTTCTCTCTCCCTATCTTTGGTGTATCGGATGTTAATAAGAAGAGTAAGGGAACGATAATAGCTCCGATTACACCTAAAATACACCAACCAAAAGTAAAAAATTTTATTTTCTCACTACGGAGCACAGCGTACATTAATATTTTCCTCCTACATCTCTACGAATAAAAGTGTAATAAGATGTAACTAAAGCTAACATCACCCATATCAGTAGTACGATACCGCCTTTTAGTGGTTCATGTTCAAGAGGGTCTGTTGGTGTTGCAAAGAGAAGATTACCTGCTGCCACCGGGAGATACTCCCCCCATTCCCACCTTCGTGCTAAATAAGTTCCAAGATTGAAAACCTGAGGAACTAAGAAAATTAAAGGTACAATGGCATTTCTAAAGAGCATTCCGATGCCAAAAGAGAGTAAAGTCAGTAAAATCCAATCGAGTGCTGAAAAGCCAATAAACTGCCAAGCTATTGAACTTAAATAAAGTGGATGTAATCCTAGTTCTCCCAAGCTGAAATGCATAGTAGAAATGGTAGCATAAATGGATAAAAAAGATACAAATGTACTGCATATCAATAGTGCAAGCACTTTTGCTAAAAACACCTGCATACGACTACTTTGACATAGTAAAGTTGTACGTAATTCGTGATGTTTATATTCACTTGCCCCTATCATCCCTCCAAAGACAACCATCGGTAGTAAACCAAATAATACGACTTCTAATCCAATATAATCCAAAGGGGGGATAGCTTCTACTAAGATATCAGGGTGAGTTTCTGGTGTCGCGTCTAAACCAATCTGTACATAGCTTTTGGCTACAATTATTGCAAATATTGGTTGAAGAACGACTACTAAAGCAGCAATTACCCACCACACTCTTCTTGAACAAATCTTTATCAGTTCAGATTGTATGGTTCTATGAAAGATTTTCATTTATTTGACTCACCTTCTTCTGTAAGAGAGAAAAACACATCTTCCAATGATTCCAGATTCTTCATAACATAACGAAGCTCACCCTGTGCTATTATTTTTCCACGATTAATAATGACTACATCATCCGCCACAGCTTCCACTTCAGTTAGAATATGTGAGGACAACAGAACTGTTTTTCCTAAGTCTCTTTGCTGACGAATAAATTTCCTAAACCAGCGAATACCTGTTGGATCAAGTCCATTGGTTGGTTCATCCAGGACGAGGTATTGTGGGTCTCCCAGCATGGCGGCTGCAAGTCCAAGACGTTGCCCTTCACCCAACGATAAAGTTCCCAGCCTAGCTTTGCCTTTATCTGATAATCCGACTATTTTCAATACTTCGGACACACGACGGGAAGAAATGTTGTTGCTTTGTGCTATGATTTTCAGATGGGTTTCTACCCTTCTAGAAGGAGTACCTCCTATACCATCAAATGCTGCTCCTACCACTTTCAATGGAGTATCGAATGTTATATAGTTACTTCCGCCAAAAGTTGCCGTTCCTGTTGAACGATCAAGTCCTAACAAAATACGAAGAGTTGAGCTTTTTCCTGCACCATTTGGTCCAAGGAAAGCTGTGATTCTCCCTTGTTTCGCTTCAAAAGACACATCTTTTAATATATCCTTTTCTCCATGTCGCTTACATAATTGTGATATAACAATATTGTTTGTTGTATTCGTCAATATAAATATCTCCTTTGAAATAAATTAGTATTGATTAACAGAATTTCAGTTTCTGAATTAAACAAATAGGAACTTAACATCGTTAATGATTTCAGATAACTAAAATGATTTGTTTTAATAATAATCTATTTTCAAACTATTTTTCTTTCGTGTAACAAACTGCAAGTTATATGTAATTTTTGACATTATTTCTATTCTAGTCTAATGATTGGATTTAGAGAGTAGGATTTTTTCTAATATAAGATGGTTGTAGAATGGTAGAAGTGGCTAAGCATTTAAACTAATTTACAAATTCTTCTTGAATGGTGATAAACTATAAAAATAACAAGCATTTTCAGAATGTCTCAGGTTTCTGTCTAGGACAAATATAGTTAGAATTGAGGAGTGAAACGATGGTAATAAAAGTTGCGATTTGTGATGATGTTCCTGTTATTACAAAAGCTATCGAAGATTTAATGTTAGAATATGACTCCTCATTATTTGAAATTGATATATACTATAATCCATTTCGATTAATTGAATCACTTAAAGAAAATACATATGATATGTATTTTTTAGATATTGAGTTTCCCAATCTATCAGGAATAGAGATTGCCGAGACCATTAGAGAGAATAATTATACTTGTCCGATTATCTTTATTACTAGTTTCAAAGAATATATGGAAAAAGTTTTTAAGGTTAACACGTTTGATTACATCCTAAAACCAGTAACAAAAAACAAAGTATATCCTGCCTTGAATCGGGCGATCAAATATTTAGATTTAAATGAATCAAAATTTATGTTTACTTATAACAAAGCTTTTTACAGTCTTTCTTCTAGTGAAATTGTTTACTTTGAAAAAAATAGAAGGAAAGTACTTATTCACACACCTTCTGATATATATGAAACAATTCTTGCAACAAGAGACCTTTTATCCAAAGTTAATGATAATTTTATACAGGTTCACTCCTCGTATATTGTTAATGTTAGATATGTAAAACAAATTAGAAATAATACTATTATTGTTAATTTAAATGATAAACAAACTGTTGACATACCAATAAGTCGCAAATTTAAGGATAATGCAAAAAAACAAATTTTGATGAAGTTAAGAGACATAATATAATGAATGGAAACTATCGTTTTATTATTCAACTTTAACTATTTTCCATCTATTCTTATCAATATCATCTTCATTACATTATAGTTTTTTAAGGTTAGCAAAGTGACTCAAATCCAATTTGAAAGTATTTCTTTTTGAAAACTTATTTACTATTTATGTTTTTAGTTGTTGATTCGTTCTTTATATATTACGATTAAAAATTTATGATTCAAATTTTCTCTTTGTGGCTGGGGGGAGAGGTATGGCTTTAATTTTAATGCTACAGGCTGTAGCTTTTTTAATAATTATCGTTCTTCAAATGTACAAATTAAAGGGTCCTATAAATATTTTTACCCTAATGATAACATTTTCTATACCAGTGATATCGCTATTTCTGTTAAGTACTGCCGTATTACCTGAAAATCAAATTATTGATCAACCTAATTTTATTTTTAAATTGATTGCTACTTGTATTATTTATATGAATTTATGCATACTATATCTTTATATAACACTCGGAAAATATTATGAAAAGCTTGAAAAAACTAAAACGCAAAAGAAGGTATTTGAATCAGAATTAAAATTTTTCAAACAACTAAAGGATTCACAATCTAAACTATATTCAATGAAGCATGACTTGAAAAATCAATACGTGGTTCTAATGGGGATGTTAAGTCAAGGAGATACTACTGGAGCTGAAAAATATCTTCAAAATTCGATACAGAAAATCGAACACATTGATTATTATTTTACAAATAACTATGTGCTAAATTATCTTCTGAATGAAAAAATATCTATTGCTGAAAGCAATGGAATAACTTTAAACGTTAAATCTTTCTTTCCTGAAAAGATTAAATTAGATACTGATATTTTTGCAGTTGTGCTAGGAAATTTAATAGATAATTCTATAAACGCAGTCTTACGTTTATCTAATTCTAAAGAAAAAGAGATTTCACTTATTATCAAACAATTTGATAATAACCTACTTATAGAAATTTCAAATGTATTTGATACTTCGGAGCTTCAAACTCGAAAGAATAGACGATTCGAGGGAATAGGAATTAAAAATGTGAAAAGAATAGTAGAAGAGCATGATGGAATTTATAATCAATGGATACAAGATAATCAGTATATCGTAAGTATACTTTTACTCAATGTATATGAAAAAGAAGATGAATGTAACAGCTAAAATAGAATCAGCAGAAACTGTTTGAATCGAATGAACACTTTTCGTCAAAATTCTCCAAATCTTATAAATAGCGCTTGCTAGTTATGAAAAACCGGAGTTTTGTACTTCCATCATTTCAATAAAAGTAAAGAGTTCCACTTTTTTATCTACGATAAGCTACTGGAGTAACTCATGAATAAAGATGAAAAATAAGCTACAAACGTTTTTTTATAGATAGAAGAAACCCACTCATTTTGAAAAAAAGATTAGTCAAAATGAGTGGGTTTAATTTTATAAAAATGTTTGATTATTTTCTACCTGTGTTATTCAAAAATCGTGCCCGATTGCAGAAAATTAAGATTAGTTTATCAATAAATCGTTTGTGTCAAGGAAAGAATGATCTTTTTCAATTCTCATTCTAAAATGGTTCATTATTCTTATCTGTTCTTCAGTTAACCTTTCTTTATTCCAGTACATATGCATCAAGCTATACTCAAAGACTTCTTTTAGTTTTATAAATAAAGGGAGTTTATCTAACATTTCATTTGGGAAATCGTTTTCCTCTTGGTATCCCTCGATGATTGCTTTTGTAATACCTCTTCCATATTCAATGATGTTCCCACCACCGACAAAAGAATACTCTATCGCACTATATATGGGAACAGCTAAATCAAAGATATAAAAATTCTTCTCACAATCTTGAAAATCAACCATTGACAGTTTTAAATCACGATCTACCAATATATTCTCTAACCATAAGTCGCCGTGTAACAATCCATAATTGGAAGTTTCTTTTGGCATGTTTTTAATCGTTGTTAAAATTTCTTGTGCAACATCTCTAATTGTAGTCTCTTCCTCAGGAATATATTTTAAGAAAGCGTATTCCTCATTTTGATACCAATCATTTATATATCTAGTCGGATTTATCTCTTCAAATTTTCTAGAAAGGCGATGTAATTTACCTATTTGCATTCCTAACTTTTATAATACATATGCATTCCATTGATTTCTTGATAAGTGATTACCAGCAGCAGATTCATAAAGAACAGTTAATACTTCCTTGTTATTAAAGGATATCTTTTCTACCACTTTACTATTTATTGAAACTATTGCAGGTGATACACCTAGCCCTTCTTTATGCAAGTAGTTTGTATATGTAACCTCTTCTAATTGTTCATCATAAGCTTTGTAGTTTGTAATTCTTGCAAAGTATTCACCTTGTTTTGCGGTACACCGAAACATTTCATTTGTTACTGCTTCAACTTTTATAAAATCCACTGGATATATTCCGTTGAGCAATTCTAGTATTTTTTGTTCCAAAAATAGCTATCTCCCGTCTAAATAAGTACATTATTTTTAAACCAATTTTTCGTTTTTACTTCTCTAAGGATTTAAGTTAATTAACTAGTTACTGATAATATATCGGGACTCACTTGTTATGAATAACCTTTTTGGTTCCACCTTTATTTTCGAAAAATCTCCTTTATTTCATCCATTTTCTATAACTCCTTTATCGTCTCCTCTAAAAAAGCTCGTAACAATGACTCCTTCTGATAATCAACTTGATTTGTTATAAGCGTAAATCCATTGGCATCATGCTCGGTTGCAAGGATGGTTATACCTCCCGTTAAATCAACAGAAGCATAGCCGTTCTTATAGTAAACAATATCTTCTTGCGTTATCGCCCATAAATGATTATCAAAGGAATTTTGAAACCATAGCTCAAAGGCTTTATCGAGCAAGTATGTATTTGTAATCGTCACCGTAAAAGCAGGCACCTCTGCTTGAAACGTCTTTCGCCCAGTTTGCGTTAATACCGTTCTCTCCGAAGGCTTATAACGGATATCAAAATCCTTTTCTTGCAAAATGCACTCGGGGCTTTCGTAATAGCTTTCAAAATACAAATAAAACGGGAATGAATACATTTTTTCCGCTAGCCGTCGCATTCGCTTACTTGTCTGTTCTACATAATCATATGCTTCACCTGATACAGCGTAAGCAACATAATCGCCATTAACTTCAATCAACCACTCATATTCCTTATCATATTTCAATAAATGAATCATATTATACCTTCTCTGTTTGTTTTTTCTTTTCATCTTATACCAATATACGGATATTAAATGTGAAATGTTTCAGCAAACTCTAAACAGGAGGGTATCATGAATAAAAACAGCTAAATAAGCACTTGGATGTAAATAGAGTACGATTGGTACTTACGATTTCCTGATTGATGTAAGTTTTATATAAAAACAGTAGGAGTATTATCATTTTATTAATGCAACGGTAATCATAACTAACGGAAGTTAAAAAATTTCGAAACAAATCATATTTTCAAAACGTATAGTACTATAACAAGTAATGGAGGCCTAAAAATGGATATAGATTATAAGCAAATATCACCGAAAGCAATTAAAGTTCGTAATGTCAATGAACTCATTACATCCGTTATTGGCATTATTATTTTCGCAGTATTACTTTTTTTCACCTATCAATTTCATTGGTGGAGTTGGTTACAGTATGTGTGGATTGGATTGATTGCACTTACAATCATTGGCATCCCTTGGACCTATGTCGTTAGTTCGCCAATTTTTTACAAAACATTCCGTTATGGAGTAACAGATGATTTTTTATATATAAAAAGTGGTGTTTGGTCGATTTCAGAGGTAGTCGTTCCGATGGCTAAAATTCAATCGATTGAGTTAACACAAGGTGTCATCATGCGAAAATATGGCGTTTCATCGGTCGATATTGCGACGATGCAAGGAAGTCATGCAATTCCGCATGTAGAAGAGGAAGTCGCAAAAAAGCTGCGAGATGATATTTCAAAACTCGCGCGTTTAAAGGAGCTTGACGAATAGTGACATTCAAGTATCCAAAAATCAAATTTTTATACGATTTCCTAGACATAATTAGAAGTAATTTTTACTTGTTCATTATTGTATTTATCATTAATTTCAACAGTGATTCAACGTTTATCAATGTGCTTCGGTTCGTCTTGATCGCCATTGTGACATTGAGCTTTTTAGGGCGTTTAAAAGAACTGCTCTTTACAAAAGTGTTGTTTGCTGGAGATGGGGTTCGTGTCTATACGGGTTTGTTTTCAAAATCGGAGCGATTCGTACCGAAAGAGAAGTTTGAAAATGTACAAACTGCCACAACGGTATTACAACGATTATTCGGCGCACATACAGTCACAATGGAAACAGGTGATGCAACTGGAGATGTAACACTTAAATTTGTCAGACAGGCTGAGCGCGACAAAATGGAGGCGTATGTTTTATCGGCAAGTAATCTATCCATCATAGCATCAACAGATGAGAATGCAGGGGTGCTATTCAGACCGACTGTACAAGATTTATTAAAAGCCTCACTTACATCGTTTAGTTTTTTAGCTTTTATCCCGATTGTTCTTAATGTTTGGTCGGATCTAAAACTAGAAAAATTTGTAGATATTGAGGCAGTAAAGCTTCCTTTATGGTTGACCTTAGTACTTATTTTACTAGCCATTATGGTGGCGATTGGTATTGGTATACTGAGGACGTTTAATAGCTATTACCAATATGAAATTTCGATGGACAATGAGCGCATTTACGTACAAAAGGGTTGGCTATCGAAACAAAGCTTTTCGATTCGAAAAGAAAAAGTACAAGCAGTCATTTATAAGCAAAGTTTGTATCAAAGGCTATTGCGTGTCACGACAATTCGCCTCATCTCAACAGGAGAAATTATGACGTCTGGCGAGCAGCAAATTAACGAATTTTTCCCGTATTTACCAACTGCAAAAGCAGAAGAGCTTATGGCAACATTGCTTCCAAAATTTACGCGTGAATCAATGACACATAGCGCTTCTAAAAAAGCGAGAAAGCTTATTTGGTTAAGACCACCGATTTTTGCTATTGTTGTCGCAATTTTAGGGTTATGGCAATGGATTTTTTACATTATCGGGGCAGTCTTATTCATCTTAACCTATGCAAATCGTATTTTAGCCTATAAAAATTTAGCATTCACATTGCAGGAGCACCATGTCCAAGTGCAATCAGGTACCTTTACGGTTGAAACACTCGTTACGAAACGATCAAAACTAATTGAACTAGTATTTGAGCGCTCATTGCTACAAAGAGCAACAGGCGTTATGAATATGAAACTATCCAATCGTGCGCAGCCTATCCATGTAACCGAGCTAAAAGATATCGATGCCGAGCTACAAAAAGAGCTGACGATATGGTTTGAGCAACGAATAAAAGATGTCCGTATCGATCCGAAAACGAGAGATGGCGAACTAAAAAACGAAGGGATTGTTCGGTTCTTAACCGTTTTAAAAAAGAGGGCACAACAACTTTAAAATTGTTAATCGTTAAAGATGTGTTTCGACAACCTGCAACCCATTTCCCCTAACGGATGGATCTACGAATATTTTTGTTATGTAGTAGCTTGAAGCAAGTATGATTTTCACAATTAACTAAAATGATGTGAACGCAATGTTAAAAGAACAATTAAAAATAACTGCCTTAAAGTTCTTTACAGTCCCTGCTCGATATGAGCTCTGTATTGACGATTTTGAAGGTGAAAAAGCGATGTTTATGTGGAAGGATATAAATAGTGACGAAGATTATTACGTGGAACTAGATAAAAACGGCAAACTCCTATATCTTTCACAACCCTCAATCACAACGAATGTCCGTATTTCTGTAGAAGAACAGCTGCTGATTGCCGAACAATTTTTAACGTCTCAGTATGCAGAAGCGCTCGATTATTTTACTTTATCAAAGGTAATGGAAAATGAGGACTACACACGATTCAAGTTCGAACAATTAGTAGGAGGCTATCCATTAGCAACCTACTACTGTTTCATTGAGATTAGCCATAATGGACAAGTACTGAATTTCAATTTCAGAGGCTATACAAAAAATCTACCTAGCCTACCCGAAACATTGGCGCCAAAAGAATCGATTTTAGCCAAGCTTTATGAGGCGGATTGGATAGCTAGCATGTCGTATTTATCGAGTGAATCATACTCAGTTCCTGCTTCTGGACTTTACGTGCTCTATGAAAGTCCGGTTGTTTACAGTACATTTGATGCTGTTATAGGAACGAATTCCTTTGAACGTGAGCAGGAAGATGGAGATGATATGGAAAGTGAAATATTTGTTCCAATGCCAACTGTTGTACCTCATATACCTGAGAAAACCATTGAAGCCATTATAGGCGTAACGCCAATCTCAATAGGGATCCCGTCAGAAAAGTGCGAATTTACAACGTTAATAAATGAGCAGCGTATGCAAGATTTTATTCAAGACTTGAGCCAGTACAGTTTCTTTTGAACAGCGTTAAAAACCTTGTTGTATCTAAGTTCAAACGATAGTGCATAAAAATATGTATATGAATGGAACAAAAAAACACTTAAAACATTGATATGACAACGTTTTAAGCGTTTTTTTGACCCCAATCTAACATTTTGGAACGTTATTAGGTTTATTTATGTATACGTTATAAATTCATTACTTATACTTATTTAATATTTCTTCTGGAATATGACAATAATCGTTTGGACATTTAGCTAACCTATCTTGATGTTCTTCTGCACTTCTTATATAGTTTGTAAGAGATAATACTTCAACAACTATAAGGTCATAATCATTTCTCTCACTAAGAAAAGCCTTCGCTTCTTTTAAGTGTTCAGGCTTTTCACTATAAACTCCTGTTCTGTATTTCTCGCCAACATCCTGTCTTTGTTTATTTAAACTGTATGGATCAATGATTTCAAAAAAATATCCCATTAATTCCTTGATTGTTACAACTGTCGGATCAAATCCTGTTTTTACACATTCGGCGTACCCATCATAATCCCCCTCAAGTGTATGACTTGTTCCATTAGCCCTTCCTGCTTCTGTAAACTTAACTCCAGGTAAAGTTTTTATAAAAGCTTGTACTCCCCATAAACATCCACCTGCAAAATATACTACTTCCATATTGACTCTCCTCTCTGTTTAAAAAATAAAAAATTCATCCCAAGTAAGTATTAAGGAAAAACATAGTTACTAAGTCTATTACACATTAAAATAATGACAAATTTTATTATTCCACATTATGGCCCTTTAATGGAGTAATGTAGGTTCATCTATTAGCTCGGCTAGTAAAAGAAAAGATGTTTTTCAGGTATTAAGAAAATTATGATAAAAAAAATCTCAGGCTATACTGGCTTAAATAAAAACAAAAAGGCTGTTCAATCGGAGAACGTTTTGAACAGCACTCTTCTTATTCCCTAGGCCATTTCAGTTTTACATCATCCTCTAAACAACCGAGTTGATCGAAATGGCTTGCTATAATGCTAAAATACATATTTTCATCTGCGCTTACATCGACTTTACGTAGCGCATCATTAACGATATATGCAGCATCCTCTCCTAGTGCAAAAATTGTATTGAAGGCACGTACTCGTATATTTTGGTCTAAATCAAACATAGCAAATAACAACTCATCAGTCGGAATAGGCTCACTAAAATGAGCATAAGGATCTTTATAAGTAGCACAATAAATTCGCTCTCTTGCCTCCTCAAAGGTATCACCTAGTAATAACCCTCCAGCAAAAATCCCATTATCCGTTTGCGAAAGAGTAGCCAAATCAATCTCTACAAAGTGCATATCTTTTACAATATAGTATTTGTCATCTAGATTTAGCGCAATAACATAATCATCCCACGTAGCGACTTCTCCCGGTTCAATATAAACTGCAGGGCGATACAAGTATTTTGCTGACACATCTTTGAAGAAAACCGTCCATTCAGCATAAGGGCTACCAAAACTAGATAAAACTCGTAATGCAAATCTACCTTCGATCTTTAGTAATTCATCATACACGTAATAGCCTTCTAGATTACCTTCTGTTTGTGCATCATGAAAAACTAATTGTACAATTGACTCGACTGTAAACCCGCCACTCATATCTAATAGAAGCGTAAAATTATTTCCTTGTTGCTCAGCATTTAAAATTTTACCATCATGAAATGATTGTGAAAAAACGGTTTGTGCAGACGGATTAAAGCGTTCAACAATTGCTTCACGCTTTTCATAAATAGCATTACTCTTAGTTGTGAACTGCTCAATTGTCACATTGCACCATTCTTCAAATTCTTTCATTAAAATATCATTTCGAAATAAAGTTCGTTCAATAATTCCCGACTGAAACTTTTGTGGTAAGACATCTATATACTCGGCTAAATGCTCATATAAATGATCTTCAAATTCAGCATCGAACTCTTCCTCAAATGGATATGTATGTGCTGCATTGAATACTTCTTGTCGTTCATGTGTTAAGAAAAACATCATTCCACTCCTTTTTAGTTGTATAGCGAAAAATAATGAATAAATATTATAATAGATACTTCCGTTTATTCTTCTAGACTCTAAGGGACTTGAACTTCAGAATACCTTTAAGTCGTTGATTACTTTATACATAATTGATGGCGTTGCAAAACTAAAAGGATAGTTCCTATTTTCTTCATTTCGCAAACCTCATCCCTTTATTTCTAAATATATCATTTATTTCATTGCTATTTCTTATTGAACTAAACTGTCTAAATAATTTCATAATCTGGCCCTTTCCATGAATAAAGACGCCTTTCCTTACTAAGGAAAAGCGCCCGTTTGTTGTATAAAGGGTGGTATCAGATTTATGCATTTACAATGTTAATCATTAAAGATGTTACCAAACGACGCTTTGGGGACCTAAAAATCCGTAGCATTTTTCATTTATTATGCCACGGATTTTTCTAATGGGATTAGTACCAACAATCAATCACTAGAGCAACTCATACCCTAAATTTTTCATCGTTTCTAGGAAATCCGCTAATTCATTCGATGTATGAATTTTTTCAAATGAATGAATCGTCGTCATCGCACTTAAAATTAAGGAGCGATTCGGCTGTTCTGTCACGATTTCTTGTTGTACAAATGTGACCAACTCATATAATAATTCACTTATTTGTGCATCTTCTTCATATAAGCGCTCTATGGCTTTCCGTAAACTGTTCGTATGAATGGCAAAATCACTAAATATTGAATCGACCTGCTGGTTAATTTTGAAGTTCTGCTCAAATACCTCGTTTGACACCAATGGCTTCTCTCCGTTTGCTTTACTCGCAATAATCTTTTCTGTACTTGTCAGACTATATTCAATTAATGGGATATACGCATCCTCTTTATGATCCATTAAATTCGAGAAATGAAATAAATTCTGTAAAATCCCCGCAAACACGAGTGTAATCTCCGCAATATAAGGCTCGTACTTCATGCCATAAACCTGTTGTAATCGTTTATAAAGCCACTCGATAAACGCATTTCGCAAATCCTTCATAAATTTAATTAAACTAGAGTCATCTGAAACGGCTGCATCATCCATTAATTCAGACATATTGATGGTCCCCTTATTTAAGAACGTCACTTCTATTTGTTGAATGAATACATCACGGTCCGCTAGATTATCCTCATCTAATAATAAATCTCGTTGATACTGAATACGTTCTTCTCTGTAAAGTAGCGTTTGCTGTAACAATGAGCTTTTCGATTCAAAGTATTTATAAAATGTTCCTTTTGAAACATTGGATTGATTTAATATGTCTTGAATCGAGGTTGCATGATAGCCTTGGCTTAAAAACAAATTAAACGATGATTGGATAATGGCTAATTTTTTGTCCTCCATCTTTTCACTTCCCTCACATGAATACAATCATTATACTACGATTCCTCTTTTAGAACCTAAGTATATTTTTCTTGTTTTTTAAAAACAAAAGGTTTAATATACATTTTATACTTGCAGTTCATTTTTATACTTAAAGTATATTTAAGTTGATTACTAAAAGAATACAACTAGGGAAAGGAAAAGTTGAACCACATGAAATCATCTACAAAAACAACATTAATTGTTTTAATTACCGGCGCATTTTTTGCGTTACTAAACAATGCCTTTTTAAATGTCGCATTGGCTGAAATCATGCATGACTTGTCGATTTCAGAATCCACAGTTCAGTGGATGACAACAGGCTATATGCTCGTCAACGCCATTTTAGTACCGACAACTGCCTTCTTAATGAAGAAATATTCGTTACGCAACCTATTTTTAATGTCCATCGGGAGCTTCTTTATCGGCTCATTACTAGCAGGGGTTGCAGGTTCATTCGGTTTATTATTAACAGGTCGTTTAATCCAAGGTGTAGGTTCTGCACTGTTAATGCCAATGGGGACGTTCTACTTAATGACATCATTCCCGAAAGAAAAACGTGGCTCGATGATGGGGCTATTCGGGATTGTTATTATGTTCGCACCAGCTATTGGTCCTACATTATCTGGATTTTTAATCGAACATTATAGCTGGAATGTTTTATTCTTAATAATGGTACCGATTATGGGGATTGTTTGGCTAATCGGCTACTTTAGCTTAGATAAAACGAAACCAAGCTATTCAGGAAAAATCGATACACTATCAGTTTTTTTCTCTGCTTTTGCCTTTAGTGGCATTTTATACGGCTTTAGCTCAGCCGGGAATAAAGGTTGGGGGGACACATTCGTATGGCTTCCAATCGTACTAGGTTGTGTCTTCTTAGCACTATTAATCATTCGCCAGTTCCGTTTAGATGATCCAATGTTAGATTTTGGGATTTATAAATCGCCACAATATGCATTGGCATCAGCAATTACAGCGACAAACATCATTGCGATGTACTCTGCGATGATTTTAATTCCACTGTTTTTACAAAACACACAAGGACTTGGGGCGATGGAAACCGGCTTAATTTTATTACCTGGTGCCATTTTAAACGGGATTATGAGTCCAATTGCTGGTCGATTATTCGATAAAATCGGGGCAAAAACGTTAGTACTGATCGGTGTGATGATTACCATTGGGACAACGATTGCCTTTGCACAATTAGATGAGAATACTTCAAGTACTTATATCGCAGTCGTTTATGCTTTACGAATGCTAAGTATGTCATTTGTCAGCATGCCAATCCAAACGCATGGGCTAAACTCGTTAACAACCGACCAAACACCACATGGTACTGCGATTAACAGTACCTTAAACCAGGTAGCTGGCGCAATTGGAACAAGCTTACTCATATCAGTGATGGTAAGCCGTACGAAAACCCATATGGCGGCTGTAGCAAGTCAAGTAACCGACCAAACATCACAGCAACATTTAATGCTTCAATCATCCATTAACGGGGTTAACGATGCCTTTTTAGCGACATTAATCGTATCTGGAATTGCGTTTATTTTAGCTCTTTTCCTTAAAAAGAAAAGTTTTAAAGCCGAAAGTGAGCCAGATGCTTCAGATAAATAGATAAGGAGGGCGAGAAAATTCGCCATTAATCTCCTAAATCGCACTACCATTCTTTAAACATATAATAAATACTAAAAGCCCAAAAGAAAGGTGCAAATGTTGTTAAATCAACATTCGCGCCTTTTTTGCGAGGACTAATGTTTATGCATCTTTTTATACAAATGGCGCAAACAGTTGATACAGCAGCATTTATACTTGCGGGGCTTGTTCATTAATTTGCAGTAAAAATATTGCTCCACAATATGGCCCTTTAATGAAAAAAGCACTTTCCTTATTCCAGGAAGGCGCCCGATTGTTGAAGATCGTTATTGAACTAAAGCACCCCGTTAGCTTAAGTACAATCTTTCACAAACTTACAGCATTAGGGTTTCCTAACAATCAAAACGGTTTTATAATGCGAGTGTGGGATTTTATCGAACGTAATATCCTTCATTATATATTCTCTTATTAATAACGGCTCCCAGTCATCATAGTAACTGAGGAGCTTCCTCAACCTCTGGATGCTCTGTAAAGGCAAATAAAACGTGTACTCCACCAGAGTTAGTCATCTCTCTAAAATGCTGAATTTGATTTAACCTATTCTCAGGTATAAGGTATTGTAAAATGCCCATACCAAGAAGGACATCCACTTTTTCAGAAATAACTAAGTCGTTTACATTTTCCTCAACTAAATTAATATTCAATCCATTTTCTTTTGCCCGTTTTTCTGCCTTAAGTAGTCCACTCCTTAAAATTTCTACCCCTGTTACCTTAAAACCCTTTTTAGCGAGAAAGACACTATCTCTACCTTCACCACATCCTAAGTCAAGGACAACTTTATCTTTAAGCGAATCGGAAGGTAAGAAATCAAGCATATTAATCACAAGCTTGTTCAGCTCTATACCAAAGTGGTATTCCATATTTGAATATAATTTTTCATAGTTTTTTATATCCATTTCTATTTCTCTTCAGGGTTTAGAAAGTTTTTAGAAATAACAACGGCATTGCAAGATTTTTCATAAAACTCAAGGGGACCAACTTCTCCAATAATAGCGTATTCATAGCCTCTTTCCTTCATTTCAACTAAACATAGATGAAGCAGAGTATTTCCTATTCCATTTATTCTATTTGAAAAAGATGTACCCATTGGACCGAATAATCCTTTTTTCCCTCGAACAACGTCAAAGCAAGAGAAACCTACAAGATTTTGGTCTTCTAAAGCGATAAAAATAGGAATATCTACTTGTAAAAAACCGTTTTCAATAGAGTCTAACCATCCTTTTCCAAATTCTTTTTCTACAAAGGTTTTCAAGGAGGCAGAATCGCTTTGCTCTGCTTTTTTAAAAGTTAAATTACTTGCTGGAATAGGTGGAAACGAATAATCCTTTAAAGAAACTATCATATCTCTGGGATAAGCCACGATTTCAAGTATACGAGAAAAATCCAATCCATCAAGTATTGCTCTTGTTAAAGGGTCATTAATTTTAAAAATTGCATCTACTATATGACCTTCATTTATAAAAATTTGTTTGAATCGTTTCATTCGATTATTTGCGTTCGCTATTACCATTTTCGTGGTTTGCGTTATATTTGATGTAAAAGGTTCATAACTAATACCTTCATCTTCCATATTAAATTTCACTTCCCTAACTCGTTCGTTTAATATCTCTGTAAGATTTGGATAATTAATATATAACTCAGCACACACACCTGTTCTTTCGAGTAATACCCCCATTAGTAAGTGTACAGGATAAACAACCTTGGTTGTCCTTTCAGCTTCTGTTTCTGCATATTTTAGAATTCTTAACGTTCTTTCAGTAAATCTCAAGTACCTTTCCTCCCTGTTAATTTTTTCTTCAACTAAACTGCTTCGTTAGTTCAAAAATGAAAAAAGAACTGGATATGCAACTCAATGATCTTTAATTAATGCACTCTTCTAGTTGAATAAGGATTTTCTAATTAAAAAGCTTCTTTAACTGACCATCCTATATACTCACCTTTATATTTTTTTGAATATAAAGACATAAGTTCAGTTTGATAATCAACAAGCGCCAAAGCCTCTGTTTTTGTTGCTTTAATATTAGTACACTCACTATTTTTATTATCGATAGCGATATTAAATCCTGTTCCACCTATCTCATTGATACATTCTTCTGCACATTCATTTGGTATGGCAAGAGCATGAGTAATGTGACATGTATTGTCCTGAGATAAGTTAATTTTAGTTTCTTTTACTTTCAGTCTGTTTTCTCTAAGCCTTTTTTCTTTTTCCTCGGTAGTTTCATAATAATTAAATAAACCTTCTTCAAAAGCGTCGTCAATTTCAATACGGTTATAATCTAAAATCCACTTCCTAAACTTATGGTAATAGGGCACAAGAGTATCTTTATTTAAGCCAAAAACATCACATCCACGGTCGTCATACATATGAAATATTATGTCCTTGTCAGTACTAATAAAGTACACAGATTGTCCAATAGAAGGTTCTCTTCCTTGTTCATAATTCCCTATACCTTCAAGTATTTCCTGGTAGGGTACAGACTTTAATTCTGAGTATACAAATTTCACTTTGTATTCATTCTTAACTTCTATTGTTTGACCCGTTACCTCATCATAATCCTCATCTAAATCGAAGAAAGTTTCCTCTTCTATATTTTGTTTATTTAATAAATCATACAGGTATTCTGGGGTGTTATTTCCAAACATAACACCCTCTGTTACATCCCAATCTTTTATATAAAGATAAATAAAATCATCCGGCTTGAACACTTCTTCGAATAATGTGGTCACTCTTGTAACAACTTGATTAATTCTTTCTTCAGTTCCATTTTTATATGGGTCACCTAGTTCGAACCTTAGATACAAATCGCTTGTTAAGGTAGGGAAATTATTTTCTATGTACTTCAATATTTTTTCCTTCATTGGAATTCCTCCCATAAATAAATTCTGTATAATCTCTAGTCTGCTGGTAAATTCGATCTCTCCTTATAGGATCCTTATTCAACTAACCTGCTCCGTTAGTTCAATAAGAAAAAAAGAGCTGCTTATGCAACTCAATGATCTTCAAGGAAAGCGCACGATTGCTGAATATCGGTTTTCAATTAAAGGCCCTGTACTTGAAGTATAGGAATGATGAATGATAAAAAATGCAGTTTGTTTTAATGCGCCAAATATACAGATTTTTATTCAGATAATACACTCTACATAATCTTGAAAAGTACTATCGTAGCCCTGTTTATATATTTGCATAAAAAGCTGTATAAACAATATTTAAAGGAAAATCCAAGAAATGTTGGTTTAACAGTATTTCTTGGATTTCGGTCTCTCTCCAAACTTTCATTTGGGAACGTTTATTATGATTGTTTTGTATAGCTTATAAGTCCTTGTTGCACTAAAACGCCCGATTGCTTAAGAGAGTATTGGTACAAATAGAACGTCAAGAAAAATGTCTACCGATATTAATGTGTATTAATGACCTATATTATCGTTGTTACCACTAAGTGGTTCTACTACTTCTCCATCTTTATCTATTACAATACTGTCGGTTTCCTTATTAGCCTCGGTCAAAGACCCATAAAAAATAAAAACACCAAAAGTAATGATAGCTATCATTGTTAATACTATAGAAATTCTCTTTTTCATAAAGTAGTCATCTCCCTACATATAAATTTATTTTGTTCTAATTTTAATATACACTTTTTTCCAATCTAATCCAATTAAAGCACAGCCCTTATTCAACAACTACACCCGTTAGTGGAAGTATAACCTTCCCAAAGCGTCGTTTGGGGACATTTCATAAAAGAATGTTATTCAATAATATGGCCCTTTAATGAAAAAAGCACTTTCCTTATTCCAGGAAAGCGCCCGATTGTTGAAGATCATTTTTTCCGTGTCCCAAACTTGCATTTTGGAACATTATTTAGATTTATTTTGCATACTTTATAAATCTTTAATGAACTAAAGTAATCTTGAATTTAATAAAAATAGAGACGCTTCTTAAACAATCGCGTCCAATCGTTGTATTGAGTTAGCCATTGTATTCATCACGAAATCCCTGAATAAAACCTTGAATAAAATCAGGTGATTCAACCATAATCAGACAGACTATAAATCCTAAACCAACAAATATAAGTTTATTATTTCTCTTTGCTCTACCAACAAAAAATAATAGTAAACCTATTCCTAATGCTAAAGCAGGAAAGATATATAAAATGGAATCAAACATTACTCTCCCCTCCCTCCCTTTCTTTGAACTTCATTATTACAATGGTACCATTTAATCCATTATTTAACAACGTGGTCCTTAAATGAGAAAAGCGTACTATTTATTTTAAAACGCGTTTATTTAAAACTTCTTGAATATATGAATTCAAATGGCTCGATTGTTGAATTAAATACCTCCCCAAAGCGGTGTTTGGGGACTTTTTGAAATGCTTGTTGCTCTAAAGCACCAGATAGTTTAATTACTTTTTTTGAAAGACAGAATAATTAAGGCGATACCAACAAGAAAAAATAACCCCGTAAAAAGGTTATCGGATAACGGCATTGTTTGAGGTATAGTATCCCACGTTCCAGTATGAATTTGTGCTGACCAATATACATATGCAGTTAAGCGTTCAATCGTAAAAATTAATCCACTAGTTAAAATGAATAACGACCCTAAAATTAGACTTGTTTTTTTATCCAAAAGATTACCTCCTATGTACTACTTCATTAGTTGAATTATAACCTTCCCAAACAGTTGTTTGGTAATATTTTGTAAAAGAATGTTATTCAATACTATGGCCCGATTGTTGAATAAAAAAGATCCTGCATCAACACAGGATCTTTAATCAATCTTTATTACAAAGGTACAGTTAACACAAATAGAAATTCAATTATTAACAGCATTAATACAGCGATAGCAATAACATTCAATACCGCATCTTTATTAAAAGCTTTTTTTCATCGTTTCTCCTTTTTACCTTCACTTGAAAATATTTTTTCCACTAGACACAGATACTTGTTCAACTGTAGTTGAATAGCAACAATCTCTAAGAAAACAAGCATTGTTTATAACAATTATGTTTAGTTACCGACATTATTATTATGAATTTTATCTAAAACGCGTATTTATGTTTACTTGATAATAAGGTGGAAAGTTATCCACAGATTCCAACTTTTTTGTACGGTTCCAACTTTTTTGTACGATTCCAACTTTATTTGTTCTGTACATCTGTACAATGCACAATTTTTTCTAAAAAACAAATTGACAGAAAATTCAACGTGTTATACAGTTAGTTACATAAGTAATTAACCAATTGACCTGGAGGTGGATTGTGAAGCAATCATTAAATGACGAAAAACCTATTTTCCAACAAATTCGCGAGCGTATTGAGGATGCCATTCTCGATGGTATGTTACAACCAGAAGATCGCATTCCATCGACAAATGAGTTTGCTAAGGAATATCAAATCAATCCAGCTACTGCTGGAAAGGGCGTGAACGAATTAGTGGATAAAGGGGTTATCTATAAAAAACGTGGCGTGGGTATGTTTGTTAGTAACGAAGCACGAACAATTTTAATTGAGGAACGTAAGCTCAGCTTTTTTAAGCAACATATCGAACCATTGAAAAAAGAAGCAACTAGATTAGGCATTTCAGATGTAGAATTACAAAATATGTTACAAAGGGGTTAACGTATGATCATCGAGGCGAGAAATGTTAGTAAATCATTTAAGCATAAACATGCATTAGAAAATATAAACTTGAAAATTGAAGGACCGAAAATCATTGGATTTTTAGGTCATAATGGAGCCGGAAAAACGACTTTTTTGAATCTGTTAGCTGGGCTTATCACAACAACTGATGGGGAAATTTGCGTCAACGGAGAAAATGTCTTCAATGCCTCACACATTTTAAGTGATATTTGTTTCGTTGCAGAAAGTGGAAACTTTCAAGACGAGATGACCATCGCACAAAGCCTGAAAGCCAATAGCTTCTTCTATCCAAAATGGGATGATGCTTTCGCTAAAGAGTTGCTACAAGTATTTGCCCTCAACCCAAAAGATAAAGTAAAAAGCCTATCGAAGGGGATGGTGTCTGCACTTGGTATTATTACAGGCTTTGCTAGTAATACCGCCATCACGATTTTTGATGAACCGTATATCGGCTTGGATGTAGCTGGACGAAATACATTTTACGATTTATTAATTGAACAGCAGATCGAAAATCCAAGATTATTCATATTATCAACGCATTTAATTGATGAAGCGAGTGAGTTATTCGAAGAAATCTTAATTCTAAATGAGGGGAAATTACTGCTACAAAAAAATTCAGATGAATGGCGTCAACATGTCGTTGCTGTAAAAGGCTTACCTCATTACGTTGAACAGGCAATTGATGGATTTGAGATAATTTACAAACAATCCTTTATGAATGAAATGACAGCTATTGTGTATGCAGATGGTAAACAAATGGCGTCCGAAAATATTATGCTTGAAAATGTGTCGCTGCAAGACATGTTGGTGTATTTAAGCAAACAGCGGAAGGCGGGGTCAAATAAATGAATATATTAAAAGGTAGTTTATACGTCTTTTTTCAAAGCTATAAGAAACAAAATATCATTTTCTGGATTATTTTATTTTCAATCGTCTTTCTATCATTTTTCTTAGATTCATTTTTCGGTAAGTATATTTCTTTCGCTATAACTATCTCCATTCCTGTTTATATCTTTTACAGCATAATGTCTTCTAAGATCTTAAATAGAACAATGCCTTACTTTTTAAAGCTTGGCTTAAGCCGCATCCAGTATGTATTTCATATAGGTTTATTTTTTCTTACTTGGAGCATTGCTGGTGCTGTCATTATTGCTTGTACGCATAAACTCATTGCATTTTTCTCCAACCTGTTAGATGTAAAAGATTTTATTATCATTCATCCAATTTTACTTTTCGATACTGCCCAACCATTTATGCTGACAGTCGCTTTTGACTTTGTATTACTATTATTCTGCTTAATCTCTGGTCTATTACTGAATGTAGTCTTTTATCGTTTTGGGACTATTGGTGGCTACAGCTTTATCGGAACTCTTGCTTTAATCCCTATCATCTTCATCATATTTCAATGGTATACACCACTATTTGAAATGCTGTCAAAAGCTTCGATTTTCGCTATATTAAGCGGCTTGCTACTTGTAATTATTTTGCTCTACTCAGTGATTACAAGCGCATTACGAAAAGCATCTGCAATTCCTACTTAATGTGTTTCCTATACAAAATATGCAAAAAAACATCTAAGCATTGAATCCAGACCATAAGATGTATGGTTATAAGAAAATTTGTCATGAAGGGAATCAACCGAATGAACAAAAAGGTCATCTTTAAAATTATTGGCTTGGAATTACTTCTGATGTTTTTCTATGTATTAAACGGTGCCTATGTGTCGTTTACACAGCCTTCTAGCCTGTTTTTACAGTTCGTTATGCTGATACCACTAGCAATAGGACTCATTCTATACATTGCAATCAAAAAGAAGTGGGACCATTACTTCTTTAAAAATATCAATAAAAATAGTATTTTAATAGCCTCACCGCTTCTTCTTGTTTTATGTATCATTTTATTCAGTACGAAAGGCTTGAATGTTGATTCATTTAGTGATTTATTGTTCATGTTTTTGATGCAGATGTTCATCGTAGCATTTATTGAAGAAACTGTTTTCAGAGGGATCATGCTGCGGATGCTGTTAGCGAAAGGTACTTTTTCAGCTATTTGGATTACTAGTATACTTTTCGGTATAACACATTCCTTACAACTTCTTGGCGGACAATCGATTGAGGATACTATTATACAAATTTTATATGCGCTGCTTGTAGGTCTTGTTCTTTCTTTACTCATTGTAGATGGTCAATCCATTATTATGACCATACTATTCCACGGCTTAAATAACTTTTTCAACCTTATGGGCAATGTGGAAAGTTCCATGGTGTCAGCAATGATCATTATATTCGTACTATTCATATACACAATTTTCCTGTGGAAACGCGTGAAGAAAAAATTGCAATTTCTAGTATTAACTTAAAATGGTAAATACGAAGCAATGCCAAGGCCGTTCAACCAAGCACTGGCATTGTTATCTTAATAAGTAAAAATAACTTAGCGATTTGTTCTTGTATACCATGTACGAGCGTTTGAAAATAAAATTTTCTCGGATGCTTTTGCATCGAATAGCTCTTGAATGAGTGCGATGTCAGTAGCTTTGAACGGACGCTTTGCACGTGTGGACGGTAAATCTGTGCCAAACAGTAAGGCATCAGGATTTGCTTTATAAATTTCCTTCAATGCATGTTCGACATTGAGCTCGACTCGTCCAAAGCCAGTCGCTTTCACACGAATCCCTTGCTCCACAAGCTTAACTAAATGCGGTAAACCCTTTTCCGATAATCCTAAATGATCAATTGAAATCGCTGGTAAACGCTGAAGAATTGGCGCAATTTCTGGCAGTTCCTGTGCGTCGATATATAACTCACTATGCCAGCCGACCAAATCAAACACACGTCTTGAAAAATAATCGAGCTTCGATATATCTTCTGAACCCCCACGCTTAATATTAAAACGCAATGCTCTCACACCTTTGTCATGCAGTGTTAAGATTTCTTCATCTTTAACAGTGTAAGGTAATTGCGTTACCCCATAAAACGTCGGGCCCATTTGTGCAAGTGCATTTACTAAATACCCCTGATCAAAACCTTGAAACGAACCAGATACAATCGCCCCACCCGTCACATTGAAATCAGCTGTCTCATATATATAATCCTCCACAACATAACTCGGTGGTATGTACCCCTGATTCTCCTTTACCGGAAAATCAAAATCAATAATATGAAAATGCGCATCAAAAATCTCCATGAAATCCCCCATATACAGAAAAAAATGTTTTTCCAAACCAACTTAGCTCTATCTAAATAATAGTAGCTTCAAGTATTTTTCAACCAGACTATTCTTAATAAGAAAATATCTACTATAAAATTTCTACTGCTCTAATTTCTTTAAAATATCGACTATCTTCTGTTTATTTTGATGGCCAATCACGTTCCCATACTTAATATCTTTCTTTGCTCTTTCCTCAAACTCAGTAATCCAATCACGTTGTCCTTGAGCATTTGCTACGGTTTCAAGCATACTGAAATTCGCACTAACTGGACTTGGCGCATTTTGTTTTATGTATCTAGTCGCTCTTTCAAAATCAAACGTAAAGATGAGAACTTCCTTTAAGGAAATTTCGCCCGCCGCATACAGCGCGTTTGATATTTCGACTACTTCCTTGAAAGTCCCCTTGCGTACATCATACTTTTTCGAAAATTCTTCATAAATAGAAGTAGTCTTTTCCGGCTGATACTTTACTTGTTGTGCATTTTCCGCTGATTGACTGATCGATGATAAAAGTACTGAAGCAAAATCTTTGTTAGCAGCTAGTTGTGGTGAGTACGAAGTTGATGAATAGGGATTTATAGAACTAATTTTCATATCTTCACCCTCTATTTTTCGTATTTTAAACAATGGCTCTACATTAAATATCGGAACAACTCTAATTTACTACAGACGCCGCTCAAAAGAAACCAAATAATTACAGATCATTTGGTTAATCGTTTGCACAACAATCTAATAACTTTGTCGCTAATACTTGCCAGTTAATAAAAACTTCTTCCACATGTAGAACGAAATACCACGGTCCAGACATCGTCCCACCGTGTAATGGTTTATCATAAACGATATCCAAGATCAATTGCCGATTGATTGCCATATCATCGATCGGCTTTATTGATTCTGACAGCTTCCAATAGATGTTTTGTATAGAACCATCACATACTCTCTCAACGGCCATCTGTCCATAGATGCCACCCCACCAAGATAAAAATAATTTTACACTTTCGGAAAAGCCAAAACTCCCCTGGTTATTGTCCTCAAAAAGTCTTTGATAGAATTTGCTTTCAAGTTCTAAAATGCCGTTATGGTCATATAAACTATTTTGCATATTCTTATTAACAGCTTCATTCCAAACGCACCTAAATATCGTTTTAAATTCTTCACCTTGTAAAAGCCCCCATTTCGAGCTATCGACATATGGAAATAACGGCCTTTGGCTATTGATGTTTTGGCTGTTTTCATAAATGTTTTGCATAAACACTAAATAATTTAAAGAGTAAGGAGCATTAGATCTTATACTTAAGTGATTTTTATTTAAATTCTCACTACACATCATTTTTCCACACCTACTTTCATTAATTGACCTTCTACTATTTGTAGTTTTAAACTATACATATTTATCTAATCACTCTAGTTCCCATCATTCTTGCACCAATATAACCTGCTCCTAATGAAATTTTATTAGGAGCTTATTCTTTTCAAACCAAAAGACACTTTTTGTTCGAAAAGAAACAATTAACAACAAAAATGAAAAATATTATAAACATTGGAAAATAAAAGTTAAGTATGCTATTAATAATTATTAAGGATTGATGTATTGATTGCTTTAACTAATTCCCTCTTAAATGTTTCACTATTTTTATAAAAATCAAGCACATAAACCAAAAAATACTGATTTAGGTGATGAAAATATGATGTATCCAATATTATTAGTTGATGATGAAGAAGGTTTACTAGATATGTTAAGTATAATGCTGCAAAAGGAAGGCATTATGGATATTGATGTTGCCACAACCGGCAATCAAGCACTTGAAAAACTAAATAATTTTTGTTATTCCTTAATCGTCTTAGATATCATGCTTCCAGATATAGACGGATTTCAAATTTGCCAAGAGATTAGAAAAATAAGTGATGTGCCTATTTTATTTATAAGTGCACGCACGTCTGATATTGATAAATTAACTGGTTTAAACATTGGTGGAGATGACTATATTACTAAACCATTTAATCCACTTGAAGTAGTAGCACGTATTAAAGTTCACTTACGTCGACAAAATTTGCATTTACCAACACAAAATAAAATGGCAGATCAATATGACTACGGCTATCTTAACTTATCAAAAAAAACGGGAGAATTATTTATAAAAGGAGAAAAAGTAATTTGCCCTGCAAAGGAATTTGAACTACTGTCCTTTTTCTGTGCGAATCCCAATCAAGTTTTTTCAGCTGAACAACTGTATGAAAAAATATGGCAGCAATCAACAGGCTTAAATGATCGAAATACAGTCATGGTTCATATCCTGCGTCTTAGAAAAAAAATTGAGGAAGATGTAAAAAAACCAAAAATAATTGTAAATATGAGGAGCATTGGTTATAAATTCATCCCTCCAAAAACGAGGGACATATGAAAGTAAAAATAAAATTAGCACTGCACTTTCTTGGGAGCCTTATTATCTTGGGCATTTTTGTTTTATGTATGATTGTTCTACTTTCTACTTTTATCAATCATGCAATTATTTGGTTTACTTCTGATGATTATATTGCTACTTACATTGTAGAGCAAAAGTTATTACCTATACTACCTTATCTAGCGGTGATTATATTCTGCTTGCTTTATGGTTGGTGGATAGGCTCAGACTTTTTTTACATACTGGAATGGATATTATTATTATCAAAAGGTGTATATCAAGAACCCAATAGAAAGAAGAAAATAGCAAAGAATAAACCCCATAAGAACCCAAAATTTAGTATTTATCAAGATATCTTTATTCAACTTAAACGATTAACAGAGATTTTAAAAAGAAATGACTTAGAAAGAGCGGAATTAGAAAAAATGAGAAAAGAGTGGACAGCAGGAATATCTCATGATTTAAAAACGCCTCTTACTTACATAAAGGGATACTCATTTATGTTAACTTCTACCGAACACGAATGGAGTGAACAAGAAAGGAAAGAGTTCGCATCTCTAATAAAAAAACAAGCCATTCATATGGAAAATATAATTGAAGATCTAAATACAGTTTTTCATTTTGATCATGGACATTTCCCTTTAAATTTGAAAAGACAAGACATTTCTCAATTTATTCATGGCATAGTCATAGAGATGACTGAAAACCCCTTGCTTAAACAAAAAAATATTTCAATTGGGATAAATACTATTCAGTCCGTGCCCTTTACTTTCGATGAACAGATGCTGAAACGCGCTATTAATAACCTTTTAATGAACGCCATCATTCATAATCCTAATGATACTGAAATTATGATATCAGTTGAAAAAAGCGATAAATTAGAAATTAGAATTTCAGATAATGGTGTCGGAATGAATAACGAAACTAGGCAAAATTTATTTAATCGATATTTTAGAGGTACTTCAACCAAAATACCTTCTGAAGGAACAGGATTAGGCATGAGTATTGCTAAGCAACTTATTGAAGCTCATCAAGGTTCTATTTCTGTTGATAGTACTGTAAATAAAGGTACTGTTATTCATATTAGTTTTAAGTTGGATTTCAACTAATTTCCCCAAGTATATTCCTAGTTTTATTTACATTCAATTCTACAAAACTTATGGAAATGCTCTCTAACAAAGCATTCCCATAAGTTCTACTACCAACAAGTTAAATATCTATTGTGTTTTCCTCAGTACGTTTATTCACAATATAGAAATAGATATTTACTATCATCATTAAACCTATTATAAAAACCGAATAATTATATATGTTCTGTATTGAACCATCCATTCCGTTAAACCCTATAGTTACCAACTTAAAATCAATTGTCTTTATCCCTATATCATTTGTAAACAATTTATACACCGCAGATGCCTGGAAATAATTCCAAAACATAGATAGGACGGCAACGGTCATTAAAACTGAATTAGTAATAAATATCTTTTTATTCATTTTCCTACTCCTTTCAAGCTAAAAAATAGTTATTAATAAATGTCCTTCCGATTGAATGTAACAACTCCTAAAATTGTTGCTAGACTAAATATCACTAAATTTATTGATAAAAAGAACAATAAAGAGCTGATTCCTATTTCATCTGGTGAAGACATAGCAAGTGTGGGCTGTGCCCAAGGATAGAAATTCCCCCATTCGGTCCCTGCTGCTATAAATGCTAATAACGTTAGCGCAACATTTATTGCTATCGGTGTAACAAAGCTCTTAATTTGTGATGCCATCCAGAGTTGAATAGCTACTAAAGCACATACCGCTAAGAAGCCGAGACCAAGCACTTTAAATAAGAAAAACCACGGTATAGAATCTTGGAGTCCAAGTAATAATCCTGTGATAACAAACTCCGATATTAAAATCAGTTGCGTTACAAACACTAGAAATAAAATAATAATCATTTTAGCAATATAGATTATTACTCTTGAGGGCGATAATACCAACATTTGCTTCCAACCCCCTCCTGAATTTTCATTTCTACAACTTAAAGAACAGTAAAATCCTGATAGTATCGGTAACATTATCATTCCGTAAAAAAGTGATGCTTGTGTCCATGCCTCTGTCCATTCATTATCGTCTTTTTGCACTAACATATCTTGATAAGTAAAAAAATTATTATAACCAAGCAAACAACTAACAAGTGGTATTATTATTAATACCGCCCAAAGCCATTGTCGTCTTAACTTCATATATTCAATAAAAACCATTGTCTTTATCAATCCCATTCACCCTCTATCCTATTTCATTTCTTTCTTACTAAAGTGAATCATACCGCTTATTAAGAAGAAGATTCCGACAATAAAACTCATAATGAAAAAAAATGATAAATCTGTATTTGTAATTACCTCATCAAATTTATCAGATGTTAAGATAGGAGTCCCCCAAATTGGATATACCCAAAATAACCATTTTAAATTCTGAAGGAAAAATCCAGAAAGGGTGAATATTATCCCTAAAGAAATAGGAATCATTTGGTTCTGACAAACCATGGATATCCAAAGCTGAAAAGCCATTAATGGAAAAGATACAATATAGGGGTAAAAGGCTTGCTTTAAAATTAATCCCCATGGTATTGGGCCATTAAAGTCAAAAGAAAGACCAATAAAAAGAATAGACCCTACAATAAAAGTAGCCGAAAACACACAGAGTAAAAATAAATAAATAAATTTCGATAAATAGATAGAATATCGTGATATAGGTAAAGCAAATAAAATCTTCCAAGTATTCGCTTCATGCTCAATATTGACTATTTTAGAAGCGAATATGGCGATACTTAGAGGAACCATGATAAACATAGCCCAATGACAACTAATAACAAGAAAAGACCATTCACTAGTATGTAGTTCTTGTGCCATTTCCCTATTAAAGTCGAACCTGAAATAAAAATCAGAAAAATTCATAATAAAAACGAATAACGGAAACATTGTAGCAATCAACAGTAACTTCGAACGTTTAAACTTTATACTATCCCCTATAATGACTTCTCTCATGAATATTCCCCCTTAATAATGTTAAGAAAGACATCTTCAAGCGAAGACTTTACTTCTTCAATTCTGTATACCGAAAGATTAGACTCAACCAAAATATTATTCACCAAAGAAATATGTTTATCATCAGCCTTATTTAAAATCAAATTGCTATTAGGATCTAATTGAATATTGTAATCGAATTTGTTTTCCAAAATACTTTTAGCTTTAATAGCATCATTCACGCGTACTCTAATTTGTGAATCATTCTTATTACGCAATACTTCTATGGAATCTTGGAAAATTAGATTTCCTTCAGAAATAATTCCTACCTGTGTAGCCATTTGATCAATTTCACTAAGTAAATGACTAGAGATTAATATGGTTATCCCATCAGAATCCGGAAGACTTTTAATTAAATCACGAATTTCATGGATACCTGCTGGATCTAAACCATTTGTAGGTTCGTCCAGAATAAGTAATTCGGGTTCTCCTAAAAGTGCTATTGCAATTCCAAGTCGTTGTTTCATCCCTAAAGAATATTGTTTAACTAGTTTATTTTTAGCCTTTGTTAATCTAACAATATTTAATACTTCTTCAATACGCTTTTCTGATATATTAAGCATACGTTGTATAATTTTAAGATTTTCATAACCCGTTAGATGACCATAATAAGAGGGCGATTCAACCAAAGCACCCACTTTTTTTAATATGTGATTTCTATCACTTTCTAGTTGTTTCCCAAATAAAGTAACAGATCCAGATGTAGCCTTTATTAACCCTAATAACATTTTTATTGAAGTGGTTTTTCCCGAACCATTTGGTCCTAAAAAACCATAAATCTCCCCTTTCTTAACTTGCAAATTTAAATCCTTTACAGCATATGTTGTTTTATACTTTTTACATAAATCAACAGTTTCGATTATGTTATTGCACATCCTAAACACCTCCAAGGACAGTATACAAATTGAAATAAAACACAATCTTAACGTTATATTAATTCGATATTAACTTTTAAAAATATCCCCCGAACATCCACTACAAAAAAAAGAACGATCAAGTTTAAAATAAATGGTCCATCTCATTAATGAATAGTGACTATCCATTCTCTAAGAACAATCAAGGGTACTAATTGTATCTCAAACCTGAGTTCATCATGCAAAGACAATTCAAACGATTAATATAAGAAGCATAAAGAATTTTAAAAAAAGAAATAGCACAGCCGCTCAATGAGCTGCTGTGCTTCAATATTTATGCTATAACCTTTTGAACTCGCACAATAAAACACATCCAGATATTTGAATGCTCTTACACGACACTGACCTAATAACTTGAAACATTTAAATCTCCTTTAGAAGTTTAATCTCCAAGTTTTATGATGCTAATCTGTCATTACATTTCCATAGTCGAATAACTATTTCATGATTATGTTTTAGTTAAGCAAGTCACTATTACCATTAGAAATGACAATATCTTCGCTACTGATCGTAGCCTTGATGTCGTCTTGTGTAGAAATTTTCCTCTTAATACACTCTACAATATTGTTATTGTTTCACCATCAAATGTTAAATCTGTCTGTTGGAGGACTACTGAGCACGATATATATAAGGAATAATGCGCCACCTGCTGTAATTCCAAAAAATATCTTACCACCCTCTGTTGAAGCATTCATGAGTAAAACACTACTAACAATGAGTAAACAGCTTGTAATAGCTGATAAATAAATTGCTAACCTTTGATTATGTTGGAGAAGATAAAAAGCTACTACAATTACAATATAAAGCACACTAACTAGCATGATTGCCGGAAATAGTGGTTGAAATTTAGCTGCGTAAACAAAGTAATCAAGTTGACTAATGTCATACCCATTCGTGATCTCACTATTAAATAAATTAGAAAATGGTGTTGAGTATTTCTATTCCCAAGGGTTGTCTATAATACCGCTTCCCTCATACCAAGCAACTGCCGTTGATCCCAGTAAAGTTAGAATTCCAACGATTAGTTGTAACACATATTTAAACAATTTTCGTCCTCCTTAACCATCCCATCAAAAAACAAAGTACCATTAATCTATGTCCGCTTTTGCCGGCTTTTCTTCAAATGAGCAACGCACCAAATACACAACAGGATGTTCCTTTAATTCGTTCGCTATTGAACTTGGTTCGTTGACAAGATCCCCCCAGTTCGACTTAACGCTAATCGGATTTTCTTCTGAGTAAACAATTTGTCCAATCGCCATATCTTCCATTAATGGAGTATTCTCTTTAATAAAAGGGCTCGTCACTCGAGAACTCATACCCGGTATTTCCATAACATTTTTCACTGATGAAGAGCCAGACTCATCTGTAACCGCT
The DNA here is from genome assembly GCF_044762775.1 of Lysinibacillus sp. NPDC096418. Classification (NCBI taxonomy): domain Bacteria; kingdom Bacillati; phylum Bacillota; class Bacilli; order Caryophanales; family Bacillaceae; genus Lysinibacillus; species Lysinibacillus sp. NPDC096418. The sequence continues at coordinate 291,548 of NZ_JBIWEY010000002.1, read as the reverse complement.
ATTGTAACAATCCCTTTCGACATTTCAGGCATTTCTTGAATAGAAACAAGGATTTGCCCATCTTTAAACATTTCCGTTCCTAAACTGGCAATGATTTCGTCCACCAATTGCCCATATTCATATTTTTCTAGCCATACTTCTAACTTTCCGCCTTGTTCGTCCACTGAAACATCATAGATAAACATTGTCTCACCACCAGCAGCTCTCAACAAATTCTCTTCACGCGCATCCATTTGCGCATTTTCAATTGTATTTTTACGGGTTTCTTCTACATCTTCTTGATTGCAAGCCACTAATACCGTCACAAGCAGCATACACCAGAGGACTTTTCTCAACGTTTATACCCCCTTCAGTTTTCACCTTTATCTAGAAAGTCACTTAAATTACAACGAAAAAAACTAAATACCCCAATGAAATATATAATAATCTCCACTAGACAATTGTTTAGATAGTTTAATCATCTTTTCAAATTTTTCTATAGTGCTATCTCGATTAAAACTTACTATTTCCTCACCTTCAGAATAACCATTGAAATAAATTAGCTTTTTAATCACACTAGGACCATTCTTAAACAAATCTCTCCATGCTGTAAAAATAGCGATTAAAGAAGGCGCTGAATGCTCATCAAGTAAGGTTATTCCAATATTGTTAAGCCCTAAGTCTTTTGGTCTTCCTGGGAGTGCAGGGTTTGCACTCGGAATCCATGTTAGAGAATCGAAAATATAATCATATACATCGATATCAAGTGTAGTGTAATCAACAATAATATCCTTGTAATTGTCAATATTCCTACAAAAATATTGAAAAAAATCATCATCTTGTGTTTCGGTCTTTTTTATCAAATAAAATTCATGCATATAGATCCCCCAATAAATAATTTACTTCTCTGGTTACTGTCAATAGTAATAACAATTAGAATCGTTACATCACAGTCATTGTGTAAGGAGCATTCGTAGATTTATCTCATCATTTCACTGTATATGTATAGGTTATAAAACGCCGGCACTAGTAGCGCAACTGCTAGACAAAATACAGCAGCTAACTTATATTGTTTAATTAATCGTTCTTCATTGTTTTTCAAATGTTGAAAGAAGGTTAATACACAATAAAGGCAAAGTACGATAAAAATTGTTGAGAGAATGCCAATCCAGTTTGCTGCTCCAAATAAACCTAAATTCCCCATAACGACACCTACTCTCCTATCAAATTTAGAACCTCTAAATACTGCTAAGCCATTTTCTCTAGAATTTTATAATCTTTCGTTTTACTAATCGAGATGTTATTTCTTTCAGCATACCGCTCCAATTCTTCTAGAACAGTGTCTGGACGAAACAAAGAAATGCGTAGATTCCAGCCTTTATTTAATTTCACGATAGCTATCCTCGTATACCAACTAATTCGTTTAAAATGGATCATCCGAACATCCTGCGCATTCACTTGTTTTTCATAAATCGTGAAAGTGAATAATTGGATACGATAAAGTAGTGTCTGTTCATTTATGTCAAACTCATACTTCAAAAAATACATTAGCATACAAGTAAGCGCTATCAGAATTGTAAACATCCAAAATAATGTTTCTCCCCACCTTACGGGGACAAGAATTAAATCCAGTCCAAGCAAAAATACAATTAAGTGCTTTGGCGTTGTTGCTTTATACATTAAATATTCCCCTTTTTATCCATATTACCAATACTGTAGTAAAATAGTTTCGATATAAAAACCATTAAAACTCATGCTTTTAGGTATCATTTACTTTAAGTCCATTAAAGACAACGACATTATATCTTACAACCCCTCGTTAGTTCCCCTTAAATAACTGCACAAATTGTACAACTGGATGCTCATTACTACAGTATTTGTAACAATATCATTCGAATCTGCTCATGGATTTGATAATCTTTATACAGCTCAGGATACTTGTGAATATGGTTTTTAAAAAAGTCATAGTATGGCTCTGCTTCAAAAAAGTCATTTTTTAAATATTGAATCTGATTCAATGGAATCTTATTCACTGAATCCGTCAAAACATAACTCATCGTACCATCTGTATTTTCGCAATATCTTAGGTATGCCCAGTGAAAATCACTTTGAAAGTCTGTCAGTGCTGCCAACTCCTCTTCAAAGTCTTTTTCTACTTGATAAACATCTTGTGGAAAAGAGCCTTGTTCTTCTTTAAGTTTTTCCAATTGCTTTAAAACCTCATTACTTATCATCAGTTCTCATCTACCTTTCCTATTTTAAAATATGAATATTGCACCAACATCCACTAGTCTTAAAGATTTCCAATCGGACAGAATCTTCTTTAAAGTAGTAGATACATAAAAAAAAGTTACTCAAACCGATCTAAATTTTGGATTCGATTCAAAAAGATAGTAATATCTCCTCGTTTAATAGCTTCTGTCGAGTCATATTTTCCTTCTGGTATGCCCTTGAAATTGCAATAGGCTGTCCATATTTTAGACTCTCCTGTAAATAGCAGATTTGAGTATTAAGCAACTTGAGTGCCCCCTCCCACCATCTAATTTTTGGTGCTACCGTTATCTTTGCAGGTCGAAGTCACTTCTTTCTTTTCGTTCATGACTAGTTCTGTTGCTAGAATATCGGGACACTATTACTAACTAGGGCAATTGAAACATCTGATATTGTTAGAATTTCTATAATTTTCATCCGTGCCCTCTACTTCGTTATTTTAGAGTAAGCGTGCAGATTCCTATTTTTTATCGAATCTCACATACACTGAATCTTGATATGTCGAATTCTCTTTTTGAATGGTAGGAAAATCGATTCTGTAACAAATTTGTTGTTCCGTTTCATTTGTAACAGTAATTGTTGTTTCATCTAAATACTCTTGCAAGTTTAAGTTTTCTTTTAATGTCGGCTCAAAACTACTGTTAGGGTGAATCTCAATCAAACAATCTATATTTTGTCTAACCAGCTGTACATCTTCCATTGTTGTTGCACGGATTACTTCATATTTAGCAGCTAGTAATTTTTCGATTTGTTCTCGAGTAAGAAATTCATTTGACATGATTATTACCTCCCCCTTTGCCATACTTCAATCTTAACAAAAACTTTGTCAGTTAATGAGAGACGCTACTTTTATATTTACTCGGATTTATCTTCATTCAGCAAATATGTTCATGGACCGATAGCGGAGGGCTGGCGCACACTAACTTCTACTATATTACTAAATTGACAACCATATACATTATACCTAGAATAAGTAGGTGAAACTATTAAAATACTAAAGGAGAATAATATTATGAACAAAAAAATTGCTATGTTTCTAGTTTTCCTACTTTCATTTTCAATTTTACTACCAGTAAAAAATTCAAAAGCGGCTGGATTTTCAGATGTACCCACAACCCATGCAAACTATGACGATATCATGTTTCTACTAGATAAAAGGGTAATCGAGGAAGCATCTACTTTTGGCGGGGCAACTATTGTCACACGTGAGGAAGTAGCTGTTATGATTGCAAAGGCTTTACATTTAGACGGCTCACCTCGCGACACGAAATTTAGCGATGTACCATCTTCGAACCAAAACAGTGGCTACATTCAATCTGCTGCTGAGGCTGGTATTATTAACGGCTATGACGGTGGTCTATTTAAACCAACTACACAAGTTACACGTGGGCATATGGCGGCATTTATTGCGCGAGCGTTTGACTTGCCAGCAGGTAGCAAGACTTTCACAGACGTGCCGAGTAACCACACGGCATTTGACGCTGTTAAACAATTAGCGGCTGCGAACATCACAACAGGCTATGCTGATGGTACATTCAAACCGCAAAACAACCTAACACGTGCACATATTTCAACATTTATTACGCGCGCAATTCGTTATCAAGAAACTGGTACAGCAATCAATACACCTGCGCCAAAACCTGTACCAACGCCGACTCCACTGCCAACACCAAGTCCTGCACCGCAACCCGACTTGAGCTCAGGCACTTATGTAATTCCAGGTGCACCAACTTCCTTTAAAAACTGTACAGAATTAAAAGAATATTATCCGAACGGTGTTCAAAAAGGGCACCCAGCTTATACAACTAAGATGGATCGCGATAATGATAATTGGGCATGTGAATCAAAATAATTTTTTTAGGATAGAAAAAGCGCAGGAGCCACACAACCCCGACGCTTTTTCCTATTAATTGTTGATCCCGTTCTTTTAAAAAAATTTCATCCAAATGACTTTAATCCAATAATTCCAATTACTATTGCTACAATACTTACTAATCTAGCAAAGTTTTTTGATTCCCCAAAAAATAAAATATTTACTACTACTGCACCAACTGTTCCAATTCCAACCCATACTATATAAGCAATACTAGTTTGCATATATTGAAAAGATTGATATAACAGAATAAATGACAATGTAAACCCACTTATATAAAGCAATAAATTCCAGACTGTTTTTTTCTGACTAAAAAAGCGTAGGCCAACAACACCTAGAATTTCAAATATAGAGGCTAATGTCACGTATATCCATCCCATTACACATTACCTTCTTTCACGTTTTCAGCCTGGGGATCAAATAATTTCAGTCCTATTACACCCGATAATAAAATGATCATAAAAAATAATGAAGCTATTTTAAATTCTTCACCAAAGATAAAAATATCCATACAAGCTGTGCCTAATGTACCTACTCCAGCAAAAATAGCGTAAACCGTCCCAGTCGGTAGATTTTCACATGCTTTTGATAAGAAATAGAAATCTAACATGATCAGTGTTATAATAATTCCCCAATGCCACCAACTGCTCGCTACATTAAATCCAAAAAGCCAACACAACTCCATAAGGCTCGTCATTCCTACATAAAACCAATCTTTTTTCATATTTACGCCTCTTCACCTTTGACTGACATTCAGTCATAATAGTTTTTAATAAAACGTTACATAAAAGTAACGTTAATTTAAAGCATTATTAACAAATGACAACAATTCTTTAAACTGTAGCTCAATTTCTTCATCCACTGATTCATCATACAAATATAACTGTTCAGCTGTTGATTCGATAATCGCAATCATTAATTTCGCTGTTCTAGCTGAGTTAATATCTTCGCGTATGTCTCCATTCTGTTTGGCTCTTTCTAAGAATTCAAACATCCATTTATAAAATGGGGCATAAATATCTTCCCATTGTTTCAAATGTTCGCTTTGAGACAAACCTGCATATAAAAGTGTGAATAACTTACTTTTTTTATCAGTTAATGTGAAAACAGCACTAATGAGCTGTTCTAGCTGATCTTGAAAATTAGATGTTAAATTAACATTTTTGTCTACTTCTTCAATAATCATCGAGACTACTAATTTTGCAATTTCAGGCATAACCGAAAATTTACTCGGAAAATACAAATAAAATGTCCCTTGGGCAATACCAGCCTCTTTTACGATATCTGAAATTTTGGTATTTTCTACACCCTTTTCACTAAAAACCTTCACAGTTGCATCAATTATTAACTGTTTTTTATCCAAAACTATACCACCAACTTTCTGCGTATTTTTATACTACTAAAAAAACGACTGAATGTCATTCATTTTATTATTATATTACCCATTCTCCCCTTGTCGGCATTATACATAAAAAGGGAATTCTCAAAAATCATTGTTAGCTACAGTGCTTTTGTCTATTATAACCTTCAGTTTCCATTATTTTAGAAAAATGCCCACACGTGAATGAAATAAAATTCATTTGATAATACACCAAAAGAGGAGATGATTAAGCTATTGCATAAAACCATTTCTCCTGGCCCTTTTACTCGAAAAGTACAGATACTGAGAGATTCACCTAACTATTAATAGGCATACAAATAGTCCGATTAGTCATACACCTCATATATTAACTAAGAATCATATCTTATCAAAACAGGAGGTCATAAAAATGTTCAATCGCAATCGCCATCATTCACATGGTTGTAAAAGAAGAAACACTCATTGCTGCCCATCACAAATGATGCCAGCTCAGTATGGTCCTGGTCAGTTTTCGCCACAAATGATGCCAGGTCAATTTGATCCATCTCAGCTTTCACCACAAATGATGATGCCAGGTCAATTTGATCCATCTCAGCTTTCACCACAGATGATGATGCCAGGTCAGTTTGGCGGAACTCCGCTTTCAACGCAAATGATGCCAACTCAAATCGCTCCAACTCAGTTTTCTCCGCAAGAGCAATTCGTTCGCACAAATGTCATGCACACAATTGTTCCACACGTTCATCCAGCACATGTTACAACAGTTAACAAACACATCATCGATCATCAGCACCACTTCCCAGTGACAGAATCCGTTGTAAATGAATGCTGCGAAAATCATACGCTGTGCGAAACGCCACACCACCACCACAAAAAACACTGCGACCATCATAAAAAATAGTAAGTCCTATTCTCACTCGTTTTACAACTACCTTCGTTTTGCTAGTAACTCACATTGATACGCCAGGCTACTGCCTGGCCTTTTTTGTGTATACTATTACCAACACCCTCTATTCCCCACCGTAACCTTCACATACATTTAAATCATAATTATGATAAACTATTATTGAAACTTTCTATTTCCACTACCGTCTATATTAAATACATACACTTGAAGGGACTGAACTATGCGCAGATAGCAATATTTTTTATCCAACTGTCTATAAAAATTGGAGGGAAAAGTATTGATTACAGAATTACACACAGAAAGATTACATTTACGAAAAATGAACGTAACAGACTCCCAAAATTTGTATAAAATTTGGTCTGATCCAGATGTTACGAAGTTCATGAACATCGCAAGCTTTACCAATGAAGATCAAGTAATTGAAATGATTGAAATACTTGATGAATTAGCACAGGAACAAAAAGGGATTCGCCTGACAATTATTGAACGACACTCGAATGAAATCATCGGTAGCTGTGGATTCAATTCAATTGACTTTGAAAGTGAAAAAGCTGAAATTGGTTATGACATCGCTAAATCTTATTGGGGAAAAGGCTATGCACCAGAAAGCATCAATGCCTTGTTAGATTATGCTTTCCAAACATTAAAACTAAATCGTATTGAAGCAAAAGTCGAACCTGAAAACACGAACTCAATTAAAGTTTTGAAGAAGTTAAACTTCACGTTTGAAGGCACTCTTAGACAGTATGAAAAAGCTAAGGGAAACTTTATTGACATCAATATGTATTCACGACTACGAACAGACTAATTTAAGCTTCTCTGGGATGTCCAATAAGTCTTTTTAAGCCGAACTACGGCATTTCTATATGGGGTAAAATCCGCTTGGCATTCCGCGGGCACTGCATAAGACACAACCCTCGCCAGAGCGGTGGATTGCGTCTTACTTCATGTGCTATTCTGCAGGGGTCTATGCGGATTTTTACCTGTATATCAAAAAACATACTATCCTAGGTTAGTCTTTTTTAATTTATGATTACTTCAACACAATAGACATGTCATCTTTTAATTATGTCTGTTCATTTTGATACATCGCTAAAACTTCTTTTGCTTGTTTACGCAAACCGTCTATCAATACCTGTGGCTCTATAATGCGTGCGTGTGTGCCCAATCTATAAAATAATGGCGTAATAAATCGAATCTCTCCTTCATCAATATCTGAATCAATGTATCCACTTCCATCTTCGTTTGTTACAATTAACTCTTCAAAACTAGGGTCGCATTTACATTGACGTACCCCTTCCATTGTCAGCTGAACATGCAACCGAATAGGCTTATGTACTTCACTCGAATCAAACCATTGTTCTAAATTCATGAATACATCATCATTTTTTTCGGTTGATAGAATGGCATGGATGCGGTCTACACGATACAATAAAATTTTTTGCTTACGATAATCATATGCAGGTAAATACCATAATCCATCATGGGCATAGACACCAATTGGTCGAATATGTTTTGTAGTTAACCCAGATTGTGATTCATATTGAATGTGTAAGTTTTTTGTTTCGATTGCAGCCTCTAAAACCTCTTTTAATAGCGGTGTCTCAATGAATCTTTTAGGGCTCCAAAAGGTGACATAAGAACGCATTTTATCAATTTTCATTTTGGCGTCGCCTGGTAATGAGCTATATAATTTTTGGGCAACAGAGCTGATTTCTGCATCAAAAGGTAAGTTTCGATAGTAACTAAGTGATTGGAATGCAAAAAAGATCGCGACCGCTTCTTCTTCCGTAAATAAAATTGGTGGCAGTAGTCTATTTGGTAATACTGTATATCCCCCGTTTCGACCTTGCTCCGCGTATATAGGTAAACCCATCTCACTTAAATCTAAGATATATCGATGAACTGTACGGATGGATATATTAAATTCATCTGCTAATTCCTCTGCTGTAAACTTCCTTTTCGCATTCACAAACACGAGTATATCTAATAAACGCTTTGCCTTTGACATTTTTCTCACCTTCCTCCTTAATCATGTCATTAGTTGTCATGTTTTACGGTTAGTATAGTGTATACCTTCTAATTTTATCAATGAGGGCTATTCTAAAATAAAAGGAGACAAGTTTATGACACGTGAAGTAATTTTATATATTGGTGTTAGTTTAGATGGATATATCGCAAAGGAAGATGATGACCTGCAATGGTTAGAAGAAGTTGAAGGCGAAGGTGACAACGGCTATACAGCGATGTATGACACGATAGATACGACGATTATGGGAAAAAGAACATATGACTATGTGATGGAACATGCAGTTGATTTTCCTTATCCTGATAAGAAAAATTATGTCTTTACTACTTCTGAACAAGGCTCAACAGATTACGTGGATTTTGTGAATGTAAATGTCGTAGCGTTTACCAAAAAGTTAAAAGAACAACAAGGAGCTAAAATATGGATGGTTGGTGGCTCTGGAATACTCGATGCTTTTGTAAAAGAAAATTTAATAGATGAATATATTATTACGGTCACACCTCATATTTTAGGATCTGGTATTCCTTTATTTAAAGAAAATAATCCACAAATAAACTTAGAATTAGTCAATACGAAGCGTTATGGACAGTTTGTAGAACTGCATTATAAGGCAAAAAAATGTTAGTTATTTGACAGTCTTCCTGATTTATAATCAACATAATAAATACGGCTCAGTATCTGTTGTATGTAGGAAACTGATCGTGGTAACTTTGTCAAATAATATTAAATTCTGAAAAAGGACTTGACCTCGAGGTATTATCATACTATAATTTCGATTATTATTCTAAATATCGAATGAGCGATGACAAGAACATATTAAGCCAGATCTCCCTGTTGGCAGAGAATCAGTGGTTGGTGGAAACTGATACAAAGATCTGTGTGAATTTCATTCTTCGAGCTTTTTTTATACTACATCTTAGAACAAGTGGTATGAAAACGGATTAAACCGTTACTTTAACAAGTGGGAAACATGTTTTGTTTCCAATTAGGGTGGTACCGCGTGAACAACCACGTCCCTATCGTTACAGATAGAGACGTGGTTGTTTGTCTTTTTATTGAGACAAGAAATACTAAAATAGATTGGATTGATTAGCATTCAAACATCACAGCAATGGTCATCGAAAATTGGTTTTATTTTATCTGCTGCTGGATCGGCCATAGGAGTAGGCGCAATTTGGAAGCTTCCCTATGTAACTGGCGTAAGTGGAGGCGGGGCATTCTTCCTGCTATTTATTTTATTCTCTTTATTTATTGGTTTTCCGTTGTTATTAGCAGAGTTTATTATTGGTAGAAGTACACAAAAGGAAGCTGTTAGTGCTTATCGTACATTAGCGCCAAATACGAATTGGCATTGGATTGGGAAGTTAGGGGTTTTCACTTGTTTCCTATTATTATCCTTTTATAGTGTAATTGGCGGATGGATCCTTATTTACTTCACCAAAGGTTTATTCGGTGGCATCATCAGAGACGGTGCAGATTATGCCTCTGTCTTTAACGCTACGATTGGAAACCCTATGTTGGTTATTGGCGCGCAATTTGTATTTTTAGCTTTCACCGTTCTAGTTGTAGCAAAAGGAATTCAAAATGGCATTGAAAAAGTTAATAAAATTTTAATGCCTGCATTATTCATATTATTTTTTGCTCTAATCATTCGCTCACTTACACTCGATAACGCGATGGAAGGAGTGAAATTCTTTTTAGCACCAGATTTCTCAAACATCACATCAGAAAGTGTTTTGTTTGCGATGGGCCAAGCTTTCTTCTCTTTAAGCGTCGGCGTATCCGTAATGGTAACGTATAGTTCATACCTTTCGAAAAAAGAAAGCTTAATTCAGCCAGCTATTTCGATTGTTTCAATGAATCTATTCATTGCTTTACTAGCAGGTTTAGCCATCTTCCCAGCTGTCTTTTCACTAGGTTTAGAACCAGCTGAAGGACCAGGTCTACTGTTTGTTGTATTACCTGCTGTATTTGATCAAATTATTTTTGGTGAAGCTTTCTTATTAGGATTTTTAGCGTTATTCTTATTCGCCACATTAACTTCTGCCTTTTCAATGTTAGAAATTATTGTAGCTTCTATCGTAAAAGGCAAAGAAGAACAGCGTACAAAATATGCCTATATTATTGGTGCTTTAATCTTTGCAGTAGGCGTTCCTTCTGCATTATCGTATAGTGTTTTTGCAGATATTTTTATCTTCTCGAAGAGCATTTTTGACTCAGCTGATTATTTAGTGAGTAATATTTTAATGCCACTTGGTGTATTCTTAATCTCTATTTTCGTACCACTGAAAATTAAAAAAAGCACTTTGCGAGAGGAACTATTACAACATTCACGTTTTGGAGCCACTGCCTTTAATATTTGGTTCTTCATTATGAGGTATATTATTCCTCTAGTCATCTTCATTGTATTCCTTGATATTACAGGCATACTTGATAAAATTACTGCACTTTTTTAGGATGAAACCACCCACTATTTAAGTGCACAAATAAAAAGTGCTGAAGCTAGCAGAGACTCTGCTTAGCTTCAGCACTTTTTTACTCATCAAGCGTTTAGGTCTGTGATGGCTGGGACATTAATCTCTTTGACACATGCAACGTTTGATAAACTCACAACACATTTGACTAGAGAGACAATGTCTTGGACCGGTATGCGTGTGCCGTTATATTCAGAAATAGCTTTTTCAGCACCTTCTTCAAACGGGATTTCGGCAGCTAGTTCACCTGGATTAATGCAAGTCACAGCAATTTTATCTTTCCTAACATGTTCGCGTAGAGCATTTGTAATCCCACGTAGTCCAAATTTAGAAGTTACGAAAGACACTTGAGAATTATTTGTATGATCTAACCCTGCAGTTGATCCAATCAAAATGATCTTCCCACTTTCAGACCTTCTTATATTAGGTAACAAGGCTTGGATAAAGGTTATTGTTGATGTAAGATTTATATTAATTATTGAAGCAATCTCTTCTGGTTCATCTAGTTCAAAGTCGTAATGATCCTCAAACCCTTCCTTTTCCCAAACTCCGACATTATAAATTAGTACATCTATTCTTTCATTTTGAAGAGCTTCAGTAATTATGTATCTATTATTTTGCTGTGATAAATCGGCTTCCAACCATATCCGCTGAACGCCATCATTTAAGTCTAAGCTATTAGGCCTGCTTCTAGAGACAATCCACACCTGGTCTCCAGCATTCGGTAAACCTTTAACAAATGCGTCACCTAGCCCTTTACTAGCCCCAAATACAATGTATTTTTTCCCGATTTGAACCAACCCTTTCTAACCACAACATTTATCTGAATATTATCACTAATGTTTTAAAATTACAAACAACCTACCTTTCTATAAATACACTTTTTGTAAAAGTAAATATCTCTTTAAACGGAAGTGTCAGCAAGTTCGCGTTATCACCTAAACAGAAGGTTATTCAAACTAAATTATAAAAAAGTCGAATCGGGTTTAAGTTCCCCACGCCCAGTTATTTTTGAACATATGGGTTTACAGTATATTACAAAGTCTATACTAAAAGAAGATACAATGCCAAATGAGATTCAAATAACCCGTGGATTATCGCCTTTATATATGCTTGATTTAGAGTAAACATTGCTATATGTAAGTACATGGAAAGAAGGGCAGCGAATCCTGGGGGATTAGCGAGCAGCTTGAGACCCTGCAGGAGTACATCGAAACAGTGTTTTGCGACGAAAGCATAGCGGTAGGAGCCAACGAAACTGCTCAAGGTTCGCCCCTAGAAAGCGTCCGCCTGCAGATTAATGTGCTGTCAAGTACTGATTTTAGTGTAGGGCTATTATTGATATAAATTTTTATATTTTTATAAAATGAATGAGAAATCTTTTTTGGAGGTCAAAATGCCAGAACAATTTTTAGTAAAAATGAAAAATTACATTAAGCCAGAGTGGTGGTTAGCGTTTTTCTCTGCAATTATCATAGGATTTTTGACACATGCCTATGTATTTTTAAATCGATTACCTAATCATGATGGCATGATAAATATTTATAATACACAAGCAAAATTGGTCTCGGGTCGATTCTTCTTAGGCCCCGCAAGTGGAATGAGTACATTTTTTGATTTACCATGGGTGATTGGGCTATTATCGATTCTTTTTTTAGCATTGTCAGCTGTTTGTGTAGTCATTTTATTTAACTTAAAAAAGAAGTTTTCAATCATAATTGTGGCAGGATTAATCGTAGCATTTCCAAGTGTTTCTTCGACGTTTGCATATTTATATACCGCTGATGGTTATATGCTTGGCATTTTATTAACGATGCTAGCTATTGTATTAACACGACAATATAAATTTGGATTTTTAGTTGGGGCTATTCTAATGGGGCTAGCAGTTGGTATTTACCAAGCAAATTTGTCGATTGCAATGGCATTCATCACTTTATATCTCATATATTGTATTCTATTTACCTCAATTCAAAACAAGTACTTGTGGCAACTAGTTGGTCGTTTTGGTCTGATGGGTACAGTTGGTATGAGTTTTTATTTTGTGGTGTACAAACTCTATACAAATGTATTCGGGGGAGCAATTACAAACTACCAAGGTTTAGATAAGGTTGGGGCAGTGTCTCTGGGTGATTTCCCAAATAAGCTCCCTTTAATATTTCAACAACTTAAAGGTTTCTTCTTCTATAGTTATACAACATCCAATCAATTCAATTTTTTTGAGATATTAAATGCGGTCATTTTCGTCTTAATCGCAATTATATTACCTATATGGATTTTTAAAAAAAAATTGTATAAAAAAGTAAGTCAAATGCTTGCTCTGGTAATTCTCATTTGTACATTGCCAATTAGCTATTACATTTTATTTTTCATCTCTCCTGATGTTGGTTATCATATGCTGATGGTCTTTAGCATCAGCACAACCTATATATTTTTAGCACTCTATTATGAAGCATTAGACGAGCTAAAGCCTGCTATGTTTGAAAAAGCTATGGCCTGGATGGTAGTCTTCGTATTAGGTTTATCCATATTTAATTTTAGTTTAATTGCCAATATTTCTTATTTCAATATGGAGTTACGTTTTGAAAAATCATTAAATCTAGGGTCACGTGTTTTAACCCGTATCGAGCAATTAGACGATTATAAAGATATTAAAAAAATTGCTGTTTCAGGACGAGTTCCGATGAAAACTAAGCTGGCCTTTGAGATATTGCCTCAAAGTATTCCCATTATGACTGGTGCAATGGGAGATACCGTTTTAACTGCTTCATATCATTACAAATCAATGCTAGAAAATTTCCTTGGTTATCGTATTGATGCTGCATCAGAAGAAGAGATGCAAGCCATTTATCAGACGAAAGAGTTTGAAGAAATGGGTGAATGGCCTGCAAAAGATTCAATACGTGTCTTTGATGATATTGTAATGATTAAATTTCACTAAAAAATTTGAAAAGGGGCTTCCGAATTAGTCTTTTTAAGCAGAATAACTGCCTTATTATATGGTGAAAATCAAAAAAACTTTTTTTTTAGAACAGTCCCTTCTTAGAATGATTGCAGTAGCCTTAGGACATGGTGCTGATTTTTTGTTCCGGCTGGAAACTTATAATCATTTAGTTTGCGCGGAAAACATTAGGTACAATTGAATTCTTTGATCGTATGATGGTGAAACTCACAATAGCATAGTCTTTGTGAGTTTCTTTCTTTTAAGGTAAAGAAAGTTTCAAGTATAAACTGTTCTCTAATTAAAATTCAATAATTTTCTACTGATATATAGGTGGGTGCATTATGAGACTGTCAATTGTTGTTCCCTGCTATAACGAGGAACAGACATTAGAAAAATTTTATATAACGATCCGGGAAACGCTACGTGATTGCAATTTTTCTTACGAATTAATTTTAATTAATGATGGTAGTAAAGATAAGACGCAACAAATAATGGATAGTTTATCAAGTAAAGATAGCAGAGTTCGTTTCGTGTCATTTAGTAAAAATTTCGGCAAAGAGGCTGCTATGCTTGCAGGTATTACTTATGCAAAGGGTAATAATGTTATCCTCATGGATGCAGACTTACAGCATCCACCATCTTTAATTCTTGAAATGATTGAAAAAGCCGAGCTTGGTTATGATCAGGTCATTGCAAAAAGGAATCGTAACGGAGAAGCTTTTTCACGCTCACTTTTCACAAGAATATATTATAAAATTATTAATTCTCTTGTTGATGTGGAACTAACGGATGGTATCGGAGATTTTAGGCTTTTGACTAGAAAAGCAGTTGATAACTTACTACAACTAAAAGAATTTAATCGTTTTTCAAAAGGCTTATTTTCTTGGATTGGTTTTAATGAATATATTATTGAATATGACAATGTTGTGCGTGAAAATGGGGACAGTAAATGGTCTTTTAAGCGCCTATTGAATTACGGTATTGATGGTGTCATTTCTTTTAATAATAAACCATTACGAATTGCAATTTATTTTGGATTAATCGTTACCTTTTTTGATATTTTATATGTACTCTTTATGCTAATACGAATTGTTATTTACGGAGTAGATGTACCAGGTTACTTCACGACAATCGCATCTATCTTACTTATTGGTGGACTCCAATTATTTTTCATGGGCATTGTTGGTGAATATATTGGTCGTATCTACTACGAAGTAAAGAAACGACCACATTATATCATTCAAAAAACTTCTGAAATGATCGATAGTGAGGATTAAATGAATGTTGAAGAAGTTTTTTAATATAGAAATATTACGATTCATTATCGTCGGGGTTGTGAATACTGGGAATTATTTCGTTTTGTATTTACTATTTTTGCATGTAGGTCATCTCAACTATATGATTTCACATATTTTAGCGTTTTTAATAAGCATGGTCGGTTCGTTCTTTCTGAATTCTTATTTTACGTATCGTACGAAACCAACGTGGAAAAAATTTATACAATTCCCAATGACGTATGTCGTCAACCTAACAGTAACTACGTTTGGCGTTTACATTCTAGTTGATTTACTTAAATTGAATGAAACAATATCACCTCTAATTGCTTCATTTGCAGCGATTCCATTTACCTTTATGATCTCAAAAAAAATATTAAAGAAATAAAGTTGGTGCGGCAAACATTTATTCAAATCCATTTTCAGATTAGTACTGATTGTTGCAATTAAATTGTATATTGTAATTGTCAGTACTCTATTCCTATAAGCTAATTAGTATCTAAGGAAACACCTCAAAAAACATTAATCAATTTCTATATTTCCGACAGAAACAGATATATTTATTTTAGCGTCACTATTAGGTACCTCATTTACGATTGCTTTACCTGCACCCTTTTTTACGATGGCCAATTTACTTTCATTATCTTTAATATCACCATTTTTTGTCGAAATGTTTAGTCCTATATTAGTAGTGTCATTCGGTAATTTGACTTTTACACTGCCATTGGAGATTTTAATTTTATTTTCTCCTTGAACACCTTTGAGAACTAAATCCTTTAAACTTCCAACTTTATTTATAATATTTATTTGTCCCTCTACCTCTCCCAAATAAATAGAACCATTCCCCGCTTTAACATTTAAAAGCCCACCTTGAAAACTATTCAATCTAATCGTACCTGTATCAGCAATAAGAGATAGCTGACTAATTTCAGCAATTTGATTCACATCAATATTCCCATTTTTCGTTCCTAATTGCATTTCATCCAAATATCGTGGTGGTATATTTAAAACTATATTCCCTCTGTTTCTTTTACCAGGTAGAATTTTCTTCCACCCCTTATCAATTGTAACTACATTTATAGTGGCTTTGTTATTGCTATACGTGATATCAATGTTTGGTTCTCCAAATATACTTTTTTCACCTTGATATTCAATAGATAAATCTGAATGCTCGCTAATTACTTTGATGTTAGAAAGATCCGCATTAACCATTATACTTTTTACTTGCTTTATGTTTGATTGAAATTCAAAATGACTTTTAAAATTGTTCAATGAACCTAAAATTAATAATGACATTAAAATGATTCCTCCCCAAATAAGCTTTTTTCTCCACATACTTCTCCCCTCACACCTTAAATGTTTTAATATATAAATGTTTTAATATATAAATGTTTTAATAACTAAAACATTTAGTAATTACAATATATATCCACTTCTGCATTCGTGTCAATATTTTCAAAAAAAAACAGATCTATTTATGATCTGTTTCAAATAATTTTTTCTATTTTTTTTAATAAGCCATTTATTTCTGATAAATAATTTGTAATACTCTCTAATTTTTCGATCGAAAATTTCGAAAATATTTCATCTACTCTCTCTTCTCCTTTTTTTGTTAGTGTGACTCTTACCACTCTTCTATCATCTTTTAGCCTTACTCGTTCAATGAAATCAAGTCCCTCAAGTTTATCGCACATATTAGTTGCAGCTCCAGGTGTTAAGAGAAATGCATCAGAAACATCGGTAATTTTTAAAAAACCAAATAATCTCAATCTCAGCAATAAAAGAACTAAATTCTCAGAAAGGTCTTCATCACGAGTAAGTACTGTCACGAAATTTTCGGATTTAATTTGAACATTAAACATTTCCTCCATTAAAGCTCGAACTGAATCATCCTTATTTTTATCCATGATCATCATCCTTTATTATTAATTTACAGTTTTAAATATAGACCATCCCAAAATATGTGCTTGATTTAGAGTAACCGCCAATATAGGGAAACACATGGAACGGAAGGTGGTGACACCTTAGCAATTAGAGAACCTGCAGGAGCCACGAATGCTAAAAACGTCACGTCCTGTGGCAATTTATCTGCGCGAAAGCAAAGCGACAGCAGCACAAGCCTTCATGACTAACATCTTGTAACAGACGCTTCGCTTTCGCTACATAAAACATTGGTTACCCCTAGCTGCTCAAAGCTCTCTCTCTGGAAAGCGTTCGCCTATAGTTGATGCCGTCAAATACAGATTTTAGTGTAGAGCCTAAAATATATAGTAATTATATATTATCAAATAAACAATATATATTGGCGATTTAGTCGTTAATTAAACTTACCTACTCTGTTTGTGAAGTAAGTTGAACAAAAAAGAGGCATCCTTATGAAAAGGATACCTCTTTTTATGATTACATCATTAAAGATTAAAGTTTTACGATGTTTGTAGCTTGTGGGCCACGTTGACCGTCTTCTACTGAGAATTCAACTTTTTGACCTTCGTCAAGTGATTTGAAACCTTCACCTTGGATAGCTGAGAAGTGAGCGAATACGTCGTTTCCGCCTTCTACTTCGATGAATCCGAAACCTTTTTCTGCATTAAACCATTTTACTGTACCTTGTTGTGTCATTTAAATGACCTCCATTAATTGTATTAAATAATATCATCTTTTTTCAAAAGAAAAAATTCACATATTACAAAAAGTATCGAACAAAACACGATTACTCTTTGTAATATGTGAATTCAATGTTTCCTTGCAAACGATCTTATTAATTTCATTATATACTATAAAATACTATTTGTCTAGTGCAAAAACGTACTTATTAACTTCCACCAATTATTGAGGTAAGAAAATACCACTACTGCACTTTAGAAACTATTAGAAGACATCATTAAGAAGTTGATACAGGTATTCAATAAGGTAAACTATATTTTGATGAGCTAACGAAAGTATTTATATGATAGAAACCAGTGATTCCAAGATTGGTCCCGGATTAAAATAAATATTACTATCGAAACGGAACGACAGAAGCTATTTTTAAGATTCTGTCTTTTCTTATTTTTTCTAGTGTAGGTACCTTATTACGATCCTTGGTTAATGCATTAACTACTTTTCACTGTCCTGAAGCAAACCTTTAACAAGATAGGAGTTGAAATATTCGGATGCTGCTTATGGTGTCATCTACCTGATAGAAAACGCATTACCCGTTACTTCTAATAATCGAAATGTGAGCAAATAAAAAAAAATAGCATAGTCATTATTCTTATAAAGTAGATAAAAACATAATTTAGGACACATTTTGCTTTTAGGGAACTTTAATCATGCTCAATCGAAATCATTTCCCTCTTCAACTTTACGAATGGTTTCCGTTTTCGCATTAACTTCAACTTCATATATCCTGTTTTGAGGTGTCAAAATAAAGATTTCATACACTAAAACGCCATTTTCCATATCCAGTCCATAGTGTATGATTTGACCTGGTACTCTTTGTACAGCAACTTGCATTACTTGTTGGAGAGAAATTCGTTGACTATATGAAGGCATTTGATTAACCATAAAGATATCTTCCTCATTCTAAATACATGTCCTAATAGTATGTAAAATGAAAATTACTTGCCTCTTCTCCGATTAATTTATCGACATATACAAATTAATAGAAAAAAGAAAAGCGTTGGAGCCTAGTAGCCCCAACGCTTTTGATTAATACATTTTTAAATATTGGTCGCGTTCCCATTGATGTACTGTTGTGCGGTACATGTCGAACTCGATTTCTTTAGCTTCTTTAAAGTTCGCATAGATGTGCTCGCCTAGAGCTTCTTGCGCCACTTTGTCTTTTGCAAGTAATGCTAAAGCGTCATCAAGTGCAGGTGGTAAGTTTTCGATACCATTTGCTTGGCGCTCTTCCTCAGACATTACATAGATGTTGCGGTTAATCGCAGCAGGTGGTGTTAATCTTTGACGGATCCCTTCAAGGCCCGCTTCTAAAATAACAGCCATTGCTAAGTATGGGTTCGCTGCTGGGTCCACTGAACGTACTTCAACACGAGTTGAAAGGCCGCGTGCAGATGGAATACGAATAAGTGGTGAACGGTTTTGAGCAGACCATGCTACGTAACATGGCGCTTCATAACCAGGTACTAAGCGTTTATAAGAGTTAACTGTTGGGTTTGTAACAGCTGTGAAGCCTTGTACGTGTGCAAGAACACCCGCCATGAACTGCATAGCTGTTTCAGAAAGACCTAGTTCTGTTGATTCATCGTAAAATGCATTTTCTTTACCATTGAATAAAGAAACGTTGAAGTGCATACCAGAACCAGCTTCGCCGAATAACGGTTTTGGCATAAATGTTGCGTGTAAGCCGTGTTTGCGAGCAATAGTTTTGACAACTAATTTGAATGTTTGGATGTTATCACAAGCTGTGATTGCATCTGCATATTTAAAGTCAATTTCGTGTTGACCAGGTGCTACTTCATGGTGAGATGCTTCAATTTCGAAGCCCATTTCTTCTAGCTCTAACACGATATCGCGGCGGCAGTTTTCACCAAGGTCAGTCGGTGCTAAGTCGAAGTAACCACCGTGGTCATTTACTTCTAAAGTTGGCTCGCCTTTTGCATCTAGTTTGAATAAGAAGAACTCTGGCTCAGGCCCTAAGTTGAAGCTTGTGAAGCCCATATCTTCCATTTTCTTTAGAATACGTTTTAAGTTATTACGTGGGTCACCTGCGAACGGTTCGCCTTTTGCAGTGTAAACGTCACAGATAAAACGTGCTACTTTCCCTTTTTCAGAAGTCCAAGGGAACACTACGAAAGAATCTAAATCAGGGAATAAATACATATCTGATTCTTCGATACGAACGAAACCTTCAATAGATGAGCCGTCAAACATCATTTTGTTGTCTAGTGCTTTGTCTAGTTGGCTTACAGGAATTTCAACGTTTTTGATTGTGCCAAGAATATCTGTAAATTGTAGACGAATAAAGTTAACATGTTTTTCTTCGATTAGACGCTTAATGTCCTCTTTTGTGTATTTACCCACAGTTTTCCACACTCCTATAAATTGTCTAGCTTATATCATTACCCGAATCTATTAAGAAAAGCATAGAAGTGCACATTCATACCCAGCGACCTCGAGGGTATGGCACTTTTACCTAGACACTAATAGAATCGAGATAAATCACCTTGTCGGATGGACGATTTTTGCATACGCTGTGCTTGACGCATCTCTTCACGCATAACACGACGTAGTTCAGTATCGCTTAAATTTGTTTCTTCAACTACGACAGGATCTTGCTTTTTAGCAAAAATCTTCTTAATTTTCGCTATATTCATACCCTGCTCCAAATATTCTTTGATTTCAAGAAGAATATCAACGTCATTTAAAGAAAACATACGACGATTTCCTTCTGTTCGGTGCGGCTCAATTAAATGGTGTTCTTCATAATAACGAATTTGTCGCGCAGAAAGCTCGGTCAATTGCATCACGATACTCATAGATAATAACGGCATATTTCGTCTAATTTCACGACTCATTTAAGTCCCCTCCAATACCCGCTTATCATACAACGAAAAAATTTTACTGTCAACGTAGATGTAAGGTTTCCTAACATGCTTTTTTCAGAATTTTTTCATGTTAGACAATACTATGAAAAAAACTGTCCAAATTTATGCTTCGGACAGTTTTTTTATACTTATTTTTTTATCTTTTGTACGGCACTACAAATCGCAAATTTAACATGCTCGTACGTTAATCCACCTTGAATAAACGCTGTAAATGGCGGACGAATCGGGCCATCTGCTGTTAACTCAATACTTGAGCCCTGAATAAACGTACCCGCTGCCATAATCACGTCATCCTCATAGCCTGGCATGTACGCAGGCTCTGGCGCATAGTGCGCATTAATCGGAGAATTCGCTTGAATCTCGCGACAAAATGCAATCATCTGATCCGCAGTTTGGAATGATACCGATTGGATTAAATCTGTACGGTGCTCCGCATAGCTTGGCGACGTGCTCATTCCTATTTCCTCTAGCATAGCTGATGTGAAAATTGCTCCTTTTAACGCCTGTGATACAACATGTGGCGCTAGGAAGAAGCCTTGATAGAAATCGCCCAATGTATTTAAGGTTGCTCCTGCTTCAGCACCAATGCCCGGTGACGTCATACGGTACGCACATTTTTCCACTAAATCGGCGCGACCTGCAATATAACCACCAATTTTCGCTAGCCCACCACCTGGGTTTTTAATTAGTGAGCCCGCTATTAAATCGGCTCCAACTTCTGTCGGTTCCTGCGCTTCAACAAATTCACCGTAGCAGTTATCCACAAAAATAACTGCCCCTGGTGCAAGTGCTCGAATCTTCGTACACATTTCTTTAATCTGTTCAATTGTGAATGAAGGTCGTGTTGCATACCCCTTCGAACGCTGGATCGCAATCATTTTTGTGTTCGGCGTAATCGCAGCGTTTACACCTTCCCAGTCAATGTCCTTATTATCGATTAGATTTACATGGCTATAGCCAATTTTATAATCTTTTAATGAACCCGTATCCTTATCACCACCATCGACAATCGATTGCAGCGTATCATATGGCTTCCCTGTAATATATAGTAGCTCGTCTCCTGGTCGCAAAACACCAAATAGACTTAGTGTAATTGCATGTGTACCAGAAATTATTTGTGGACGTACAATTGCCGCCTCTGCCCCAAAAACTTCTGCATAGACGCGCTCAAGATTGTCACGCCCCTCATCATCATAACCATAGCCATTTGATGGGTGCAGATGGTAATCACTCACCTGATGAGTTTTGAAAGCCGCTAGCACTTTTTGCTGATTAAAAAACGCCATTTCCTCAACTTTCGCATGAAATGGTCTCACCTTTTCCTCTATTTGTGTGGCAAGAGCCAACGTTTCTTCTGTTAAATTTGTTGTAAAAGTCATACTTTTCGTCTCCGTTTCGATTTGTTCCTCCTTATCTTATCAATTTGTTGGCGAGCCTGCAAAACTTGCTATTGTTTCCGTTTGCTAGATGCGCTAATCTAAATGCATACTTATGCATTATTATTCTCGAATAGGAGTGAATGTAATGGCTTGGGAAGTTTTTAGCATCATCGGTACAATTGCCTTCGCGATTTCCGGGGCAATAATAGCGATGGAGGAAGAATACGATTTATTCGGTGTTTATATACTTGGAATTGTAACCGCTTTCGGTGGAGGGGCTATTCGTAATTTACTTATCGGACTACCTGTGACAACGTTGTGGGGACAGGATATGATGTTTCAAATTGCCATTGCAGCAATTACATTGTTTTTCTTATTTCCACATCGCCTTATTCAGCACTGGCATCGCTGGGGGAGTTTTACCGACGCTATTGGTTTATCAGCTTTTGCCATTCAAGGTGCTCTATATGCAGTAAAACTTGATATGCCGCTTAGTGCAGTCATCGTTGCGGCAGTTTTGACTGGCTCTGGTGGTGGTATTGTACGTGATGTGTTAGCAGGTCGAAAGCCACTTGTCCTCCGAGATGAAATTTACGGTGTGTGGGCAGCCATTGCGGGGTTAATGATTGGCCTTGAACTATTATCCGGGGATATCTTTTTATATGTATTATTTGCTGTCATCACAGCACTGAGGATTCTTTCTTATACGCGAAAATGGCGTTTGCCTTTACGGAAATTAAACCGAGCTTAATGCAGATAAAGGACTCTGAATAATTTGCAGAGATAATGACCGCTATTATCACGCCTATTCGACAAACGAAAAGCCCTCGCACAAGGTGAGGGCTCCAAAATAATTATTTAAATTCTAACTCGCCATCATAAGCAAGCATGCCGCCTTCAAGGTTTGTTACGTCAAAGCCTTGCGCTTCTAAGAAAGCACATGCATTAGCAGAGCGAGCACCAGCTTTACATACTACGATGTAAGGTTTTGATGCATCTAATTCATCTAAGCGATCTGGGATTGTGCCAAGTGCAATATGCTTTGCACCCGGAATCATGCCTTGTGCGACTTCATCGTCTTCGCGCACGTCAATAATGTATAAATCTTCATTCGTATCTAGTAAATCTAACAGTGCTGTTACTTCCATTGATTTCATGTGTATTTTCCTCCAATATTTCCATCTCGTCTTAATTATAACGTGAACAAAAAAAAACAGCTAGTGCAGAACACTAGCCGGAAAATTTTACGCCTTAATTTCTCTTATTCTGTTAGTTCCACTTGCTTTGTTGGGGCAAAAGTAGAAATAGCGTGTTTGTAAATAAGATGTTGTTTACCATCAGCATCTACAAGCAGTACGGTGAAGTTATCATAGGATTTCACATTCCCTTTTAGCTGGAAACCATTTAAAAGGAATACTGTAACAAAGATATTGTTTTTACGTAACTGATTTAAGAACGTATCTTGCAAATTAATCGTTTTCAATGAATGCTCCCCCTCGACTTATCTTTCTATATACCCACTCTATACTAACATATATTACCAAATTAGTAATTACATTTTTATAAAAATTGTACGTCCATTTTATTACGGAAATATGTAAGCTGACGCTTAGCATATCTTCGAGAGTTCTGCTTGAGATTTTCTATCGCCTCTTCAAGCGAGCATTTACCATCTAAATACTCGTACAATTCCTTGTAACCAATCGCTTGAATAGACTGGACTCCACGGATATTTCGCTGCCATAAGCCCTTTACCTCTTCCAATAATCCTTTTTCCATCATGATATCTACTCGGCGATTAATGCGATCATATAATTCTTCGCGATCCATATTTTGTCCAAGTCCGATGATTAGATGATTATAAAGCGGAATCTCCCCTCGATTTTGAGCTTCTGATGCTTTCGAAATCCCACTT
The DNA here is from genome assembly GCF_044762775.1 of Lysinibacillus sp. NPDC096418. NCBI lineage: Bacteria > Bacillati > Bacillota > Bacilli > Caryophanales > Bacillaceae > Lysinibacillus > Lysinibacillus sp. NPDC096418. The sequence goes on along the minus strand of NZ_JBIWEY010000002.1, from coordinate 267,597 downwards.
AATTCGATCATCTCTAATGCTCGAATGACACGGCGCGTATTATTTGGATGTATCGTCTCTGCTGTTTTTGGATCAAGTGTTGCTAGTTTTGCATGCATTGCCTCTGGTCCTAATTTCTCTAGTTCCGCATAATAGGCTTTACGCGCTTCGTCGTCGACTTGTTCCTCTGTAAACTGAAAATCAAATAGCACCGCTTGAACATAAAGACCAGTGCCTCCTACGAGGATTGGTAGTTTCCCATGCAATTGAATTTCTTTAATTTTCGCTCTTACTAATTTTTGATAGTCGGCAACTGAAAAGGAATCGGTCGGCTCTAAAAAGCTAAGCAAATGATGGGGCACACCTTCCATTTCTTCTTCAGTAATTTTAGCTGTTCCAATATCTAACCCTTTGTAAATCTGCATAGAATCGCCATTAATAATTTCACCATTGTATTTTTTAGCCAAGTCAATGCTAAGTGCTGTCTTACCGGAAGCTGTAGGACCAACAATCGCTACAACTTCGGCTTGTGTTATTTTGTCATGTATCATATTTATTTAACCACCGTAAAAGTACTTGATAAACCGCTTGTCGATTATCTTCGTTTAAAATTTCATGTCTCTTATCTTCAAACAAATAAACAGTAACATCTTCTAACCCTGCTTCATGATATTGCTCAGCCACACGGTACACACCGGCACCTTGCTCTCCAACTGGGTCTTTACTGCCACTAATCAATAAAATCGGTAAGTTTTTCTTTATTTTTTCAATCTCTTTTTTTCGATTCAGCGCCATAAATCCTTCTGTCAAATCAGCAAAAAACTGGTTTGTCGGTATAAAGCCACAATATGGATCATCGATATATTTTTGCACCTCGACTTCTGAAGAACACAGCCAATCGTATGCTGTTTTTGGCGATGGGAATTGCTTATTGAAGCTACCGAAACTTAATTCATTTAATAGTGGGCTCTCCACATCTTTTCCGTACTGCTTCGCTAAAGCAAGTGCCACATAATGACCAACTTTATGTAAAGTCGAGACTGCCCCTGCACCACATAAAATTACACGATCTACCGTCTCTCCATACAATTGAATATACCGTCTCGTAATAAAGGACCCCATACTATGACCAAACAAAATCAGTGGTACATCTGCATATGGCGCATGCATCGCGCTAACAATTTCATAGACATCTTCTACAACACGAGCAAAGCCGTCCTGTTCAGCGAAAAAACCTAGCTTGCCATTGCGCAACGCTGTTTTGCCGTGCCCTCTATGATCATGCATCGTCACAACATAACCGACTGCACTTAACTCCCGTGCGAATTTCTCATAGCGTCCACTATGCTCTGCCATGCCGTGTAAAATGTGAATATGGCCAATACACGTTCCAACAGGATCAAACTGATTTGTAAATACCACATGTCCGTCCGACATTTGTCTTAGTTGCTCCATCTGATTTCCTCCTCTAGTTTGCAAAATTCGTCGCTTCTTCGATGGCTCTATCTAGCTGTGCCAAGTATTCCACTCGTTGCTTTTCTGTGTAACCAAGATGCTGTTGCATCACGTTTACTACTTGCTGTTTATAACGCTTCACCGCTTCAATATCAAAATACAATAATCCTGTGCGTCGAATGAAGAAGTCACTTGGCGTATACACCATTTCTGCCTCCATGCCATAGAGCAGCATCGCATGTAAAGCAAGCGGCATCGTGCTCCCATGGGCATGCAAATATTTTACCTGATCAAATAATGCATCCACATTAGTACCGTACTTTTGTACGAGTTGCTTCGCTTCATCGTAGTTCAAGCCGTACTGCACCCCTTCTCTCGCTTTATAGCCTGTATAGTCTGGGAAATTGATGGCGTTAATGCCCCTTGCTCCAGAGAGTGACATTTCACGTGTCGAACATTTAGCCGCATGTTTAAATTTATGCGTAGCTACAATTTTATCGACAACGGTTTCTGCCATTTGACGATAGCCGGTCAATTTACCTCCTGCAATTGTCATAAGTCCACTTGGTGCAATCCACACTTCATCTTTACGAGAAATCTCAGACGGGTCTTTACCTTTTTCATAAATAAGTGGACGCACTCCTGCCCAAGAAGATTCAACCGTCTCAGTTGTAATATCCGCGCCTGGGAACACTGATTTTGCCGCTGCGATTAAATAATCGATATCTTCTTTCGTAGCAACCGGATGCTTTGGATCACCATCATACACTGTATCTGTTGTCCCTATATAGGCTTTACCATCTCGAGGAATCGCAAACGCCATACGATCATCAGGAGTATCAAAATAAACTGACTGTTGTAATGGAAAATATTTTTGGTCAAGGACAATATGCACACCTTTTGTCAGGCGCAGCTGCTTCTTGTTCGACACTTTATCTTTTTTCCGCACATCATCTACCCAAGGACCTGTGGCATTAATAATTTGCGCAGCATGTACATCAATTGATTGACCAGTAATAGTGTCTATTACCTTTGCACCCACCACTTTTTTCTTATCGTAGAGAAATTCTGTTACTTCCGCATAGTTTAAGCAAAGTGCACCGTACTCCACAGCCTTCTTGAGTACCTCAATTGTTAAGCGGGCATCATCCGTACGATATTCCACATAATAACCACCACCTACAAGTCCATCTTGCACTAACAGCGGTTCAAGTTCCATTGTTTCCTTCGCACTTAGCATCGTACGACGTTCATGCTTTTTCACGCCAGCCAAACGATCGTAAACCTTTAATGCTAGAGATGTAGTAAATGGGCTTAGTGAGCCTTTTTTATAAAGTGGCAATAGCATTTTTTCAGGTGTCGTCACATGAACGGCATTATCAAAGACAACTTCTCGTTCACGACCTATTTCTGACACAACGCCCACTTCAAACTGCTTTAAATAGCGCAAGCCACCATGAATCAACTTTGTTGAACGACTAGAAGTCCCAGCAGCAAAATCTTGCATTTCGACAAGTGCTACCGAAAGACCACGTGAAGCAGCATCAAGTGCAATTCCAGCACCAGTAATACCCCCTCCGATTACTAACACGTCAAAGCTATATTGTTCAAGATAGTCTATAATTTTAGGACGATGCTTAAATGAGAACATTGGATTTCCCCCTATACGTTATGATTTGAATACACGTGTTGCTTCTACAGCTTTTTGCCATCCTTTATAAAGTGTCTGTGCACGGATTTTTTCCATTTTCGGTGTATATGTTTTGCCACTTTCCCAAAGTCCTGTAAGCTCATCTTCATCTTTCCAAAAGCCTGTTGCTATCCCCGCTAAATATGCTGCACCAAGCGCAGTGGACTCGTTCAGTTTGGCAAGTTCCACTTCTAGTTGCAACATATCACTTTGAAATTGCATTAATAGACTGTTCGCTACTGCTCCACCGTCTACTCGTAAAACATGTATCGGTGAACCAACTGCTTCTTCCATCGCATTGAGGACATCTTTCGTTTGATAGGCTAGCGATTCGAGTGTCGCGCGGATAAAATGTTCTTTCGTGGTACCACGTGTTAAGCCAAAAATAGCTCCTCTTGCATCTGTATCCCAGTATGGTGTTCCTAAACCAACAAACGCCGGCACGACATAAACACCATCTGTATCTTCTACCTTTTCCGCATAAGATTCAGAATCAGCTGCCATTTTTATCATTCGCAGTCCATCACGTAACCACTGTATAGCTGAACCAGCGACAAACACACTACCTTCCAATGCATAGGTTACCTTTCCATCAAGCCCCCATGCAATCGTTGTGAGTAAGCCATTTTCAGAACGAACCGCCTCTTCACCTGTATTGAGGAGCATAAAGCAACCAGTACCATACGTGTTTTTTGCCATCCCTTTGTCAAAGCATGTTTGACCGAATAGCGCAGCTTGTTGGTCACCTGCAATACCAGCAATCGGTATTTCTTCACCAAAGAAAATACTTTTTGCTGTAGTCGTATAAATTTCCGATGAGTTTTTTACCTCAGGTAGCATAGACATTGGAATATCTAAAATAGCACATAGCTCTTCGTCCCACTTCAAGTCATGGATATTATAAATAAGTGTCCTAGCTGCATTTGAGTAATCCGTAACATGAGCCTTACCTTTAGATAATCGCCACACTATCCACGAATCAATCGTGCCAAATAATAATTCTCCATTTTCCGCCTTTTCGCGGGCACCATCAACATTATCTAAAATCCATTTTATTTTTGTGGCTGAGAAATAAGCATCAAGACGTAGACCTGTTTTTTGCTGAAACGTTTGCTCAAGCCCTCGCTCCTTTAAATCATTAACAATATCTTGCGTTTGACGTGACTGCCAAACAATCGCATTGTAAATAGGTTGCCCAGTATTTTTATCCCACACAACAGTTGTTTCACGCTGATTGGTAATACCTATAGCGTGCACCTCGCTCGCTTCATGTTCACTTTCCGTCATTACCGTAGCGATTACCGCGAGTAATGAGCCCCAAATTTCTGTAGCATCATGTTCAACCCAGCCGGCCTTCGGAAAAAATTGCTGAAATTCCTTTTGCGCTTCATGGACAATTTCACCTTTTTTATTAAACAAAATTGCACGCGAACTCGTCGTTCCCTGATCGAGTGCTAAAATAAGTTCACCCATCCAGTTACCCCCTATATATTTCTATCTGGCTCATCACCATATCTTGGGGTTGATTTTCCGTTCCGACTAGACGCTTTCCGAAGGGCGTCCAGCCCCACTCCAATCAACAAGCAATTTAAAATCAATACGCTCTTTAATCAAATCTCACCCCCTATTTTTGGTGATGAACCTACTATCTGTATATCCACGCTCGAGGGCGCTTCTCTCTCTACATTACTCGTTTAAACATTTTTTCTACTTCATACTTCGTGAAATGTATTAATACTGGACGACCATGCGGACAAGTAAACGGATTATCTGCCTTACGCAAGTCACTTAACAGTACGTCCATTTGCTCTTTCGTTAAGTAGTGATTGGCCTTAATCGACTTTTTACAACTCATCATAATAGCCGCATCTTCACGTAATTTTTTTACATCTGCTTTTTTCGTCGTTAGCACCTGCTCTATTAAATCCTCAATAATCTCTTGTTCCTCACCTTTTGGGAACCAGCTTGGATGCTCGCGCACAACAAACGACGACTGTCCAAACTCCTCTAAGAAAACACCTACCGCTTCAAGCTCCTGCCTATTTTCTCGTAAAACTAGCGCTTCATCTGCGGCATAGTGGAATGTTAACGGCAACAGTAACGCCTGTCTTTCATTTGGATCAACTTGCCCAACCTTTTCGCGGAAATATTCATATTTAATACGCTCCTGCGCTGCGTGTTGGTCTATTAGATAAAAACCGTCCTCCATTTGTGCAACAATATATGTTCCATGAATTTGTCCTACTACTTCAAGTGCAGGAAACGGCTCTTTTTTCGCTTCTTCTTCTGGGCCTTCTTTCAATTCTTCTTGTTGCGGAAAAACTTCTTGTTTTACAGGAGATTCTTCTATTCTAGTAGACGACTCTTCTGACACCGTATGCCAACTCTCTTCAATTGCTGTCGCTTCAGGTACTTCTACTTGTAATGAGTTCGACTCTTGCACAGTTTGCACATCATATAATTTCTCTACGATGGCATTCATTTTACCAACATCAAGCTTTGGTGCAGGCTTCCAAATGTTGAGTTGCTCGGTTTCTGCTTTTACAACCTTTTCTTTCTTCTCCATTTGAGGCACACGTATCACACTACGAATCGTCTCTCGAATCGTCTCTTCCACGAGCTTTAATAACTCTGGCTCTTTACTCAAACGAATTTGATGCTTTGCTGGGTGAACATTGACATCCGTTAAATACGGATCTCCTTCAATATAAAGTGACACAACTGGAAAGCGCTCAATCGGTAAATACGTATGATATGCATCAACAATCGCTTTTTGCACCAAATAATGCTTTACCCATCGGCCATTCACGAACAGAGACATATAGTTTTTCGATGCACGGGTCACTTCTGGTAAAGAGACATAACCCGATACTTTATAATCTTGTGACTCGCCCGAAAATGACACCATTTTCTTCGCATTGTGCACACCATAAATTGCTGCTAACACTTGCTGGACATCTCCTCGTCCATTCGTATGCAATAGTTGCTGTCCATTATGTAGCAACCTGAATGCAATATGTGGATTTCCCAGGGCAAGACGATTCATAAGATCAATTGTATGTCCAAGCTCTGTTTGTATGGTTTTCATATATTTTAAACGCGCTGGTGTATTGAAAAATAATTGTGCTACGGTTATATCCGTACCTTTGCGCAGTGGCCCTGGCTTATGCGTTACCACATGCCCACCTTCAAGCTCTAAATACGTCCCCGACTCGCCATTTGAGGTAATTAGCGTCATTTTGGATACAGATGCAATCGACGCTAATGCCTCACCGCGGAAGCCAAGCGTACGAATACGGAATAAATCATGTTCCTGGTGAATTTTACTTGTGGCATGGCGGGAGAAGGAAATAAGTGCATCCTCCTCGTCCATTCCACTTCCATTATCTATCACTTGAATCGAAGTGAGCCCAGCTTCTAGCAGAAAAACATCAATGGACGTACTGCCTGCATCAATGGCATTTTCGACAAGTTCTTTGACGACAGAAGCTGGTCTTTCAACTACTTCCCCTGCCGCAATTTTATTGGACAGCCATTCGTCCATAATTTGAATTTTCCCCATGGCGCTTCACTCCTCTTATTTTTTCGTAGTTAATAATTGCTGCTGTAACTCATATAAAATATTCATCGCCTGCATTGGAGAAGTGCCCATGATATTGACTTTCTCCAAGCTGTTTAATACATCTTGTTCAGCTGAAGATACAGTTGGCTTCGGCTCTTCCTCTACAAAGAAGCTCATCTGTAATGGTTGTTCTTCCACAACTTGTGGTGCTGGAGCTATAGCTGGTGCTTCTTTACCTGCTTCGAAGTTTGCTAGTAATACACGTGCACGTTCTAAAATCTCCTCCGGTAATTGTGCAAGCTGTGCCACGTGAATTCCGTATGATTTATCCGCCGCTCCTTTTTTCACCTTGTGTAAAAAGACGACTGTGCCATTTTTTTCAGTTGCAGAAACATGGACATTTTGTAGGCGTGTCAGGTTATTTTCAAGTGCTGTTAATTCATGATAGTGTGTTGAAAACAGCGTGTTTGCGCCAATTTTATCATGAATATATTCCATCATTGATTGTGCGAGGCTCATACCGTCATATGTAGACGTTCCACGCCCAATTTCATCGAATAATAAAAGGCTATTTCGCGTCGCATTGGCAATGGCATGTTGTGATTCCAACATTTCCACCATAAATGTCGATTGTCCTGCCGCTAAATCATCGGCTGCTCCAATACGTGTGAAAATTTGGTCTGTGATTGGCAATATTGCTTTTTCAGCCGGTACATAACAACCCATTTGTGCCATTACGACAATGAGTGCCACTTGACGCATATACGTACTTTTACCAGACATGTTCGGTCCAGTAATCAGCATCATATTACGCTCTTCTTCAAGGACACAGTCATTTGGTACGTACATTTGCTTATTGAGCATTTTTTCGACAACCGGGTGACGACCTTCTGTTATTTTTAGTGCACGACCAGTATGGAATTCTGGTTTTGTGAAGCGATACTTCTCAGATACACTTGCAAAGCTAAGTAGTACATCTAGTTCACTAATACTTGCTGCAAGTGCTTGTACACGTGGAATATATGTCTTTAACTCTTCACGAATTTCTACGAACAAATCATACTCTAATGTTAAACTTTCTTCTTCAGCATTCAAAATGAGTGCCTCTTTTTCCTTTAATTCCTGCGTGATGTAGCGCTCTGCATTCGCCAATGTTTGTTTGCGTTCATAACGTGTTAAATCCGCTAAATGAATATTAGATTTTGTAATTTCAATATAATAACCAAAAATACGATTATAGCCGATCTTCAAATTTTTAATACCTGTTTTCACACGTTCCTCTTGCTCCAACTGTGCAATCCAATCCTTGCCGTTACGAGACGCATAACGAAGTTCGTCTAAACGTGCATTGTAGCCGTCACTAATGACATTCCCCTCTTTAATCGTAATCGGTGGATTGTCAGTAATCGCATTGGCTAAAAGTGCCTCTACATCTGCACAAATATCGAGTGCAGTCCCTAGCTTTTGTAATGTCCCTTTACTGGCATTTACTAATTGATGTTGAATCATTGGTACTTGGCGCAGTGAATCACGAAGCTGTGCTAAATCTCGTCCCCCAACATTCCCAAATGCCACACGACCAGCTAAGCGTTCTAAATCATATACTTGTTTAAGGGAACTTTGTAATTCTGTTCGTACAAAATATTCCTCTAGTAAATCCGTTACAATCTCGAGTCTTTCTTCAATCGCATTCCGCGATGCAAGTGGTTGATGAAGCCATTGCTTTAACTTACGTCCCCCCATTGCAGTTACCGTATCATCTAATAACCACAGTAGTGTTCCTTTTTGATCGCCGCCACGAATCGATTGAATGAGCTCTAAATTTCGTTTTGAACTTGAATCAATGCGTAAATAATTTTTCATTTCATTAAATATAAATGCCTGAATATGCGATAGTGAACGCATTTGTGTTCTATCAATATACGCAAGTAATCGACAACATGCGTTTTGTATGTTCGTCGGTACAGCCTCTATATATGCAGCGGCCTTGTCCGTCGACATTTCATCCGCTTCTACTGATAAGACAATACCTAAATTCATTGCATGCTCCGCTAACAAAGGTTGTAATGCTTCCGTTACCACGAGTTCACGAATTCCATACGCCTGCATTTGCATTAGGAGCGCCTTCTCGTCACCATCAATCGATGAAGCAACCGCCTCGCCGGTAGACAAATCTAAATAGGCATAGCCAAATGTTTTGCTATTTAGCTGCTCCACCGCTCCGATAAAGTGATTTGTTTTACCATCAAGCGCCTTACCTTCCATTATCGTACCTGGTGTAATAAGTTGTACTACTTCACGTCTTACTACTCCCTTAGCTTGCTTAGGATCTTCCGTTTGCTCACAAATCGCTACTTTATAGCCCTTTTGTACAAGTGTTTCAATATAATTTTTGGCCGAATGATGAGGTACGCCACACATCGGAATACGTTCTTTTGCTCCAGCATCCCGGCTTGTTAACGTAATTTCTAAAATTTGCGAAGCATTAATCGCATCCTCAAAAAACATTTCATAAAAGTCACCTAGTCTAAAAAATAAAAAAGCGTCCTTGTAATCTTCTTTTACTTGTAAATATTGTTGTATCATTGGTGTGTATGTTGTCATGCATTAGTCCCTCACTCTTGCCTTAGTTAGTTTTATCCCGCTTTAACGGGCAGTAACCCCCCGCAGGTATAATAATTAAAATAAAAATTATAATATTAAGAATGTCTAACTGCCCGTAAAATCCGATTGGTTCAATTAACCACTAGTGGGCTGAGTATCCCCACTGGTGGAAGTTTCACTTTATTATAACAAAAGATACATGCGAAACGCCTTTTTCATCTTTGTAAAGATGCAAGCATTTCGCATGTATCAAAATATCATATACTGTTTATTATTTTGATCGTCCATCAGGAAATGACGAAGACTCTAAGAAGAACTTCCCATCACCGTCCGAGCTTGACGAACTTGAGCTTGAGCTTGAGCTCGAACTTGAGCTTGATGAAGACGAAGATGAACTTTCATCATTAAAGTGCCATTCCTCTTCATAATCTAACGGATGTACGCTAATGCAAATTGTTGTTTCACCCATTACTTCTACTAAAATTTCACGTTCTACTACAATTTCAAATTTCGTACCACATGGTGAGATGACAGCTTCCATACAGTTCGGCTCTTGTAGTACACGCACATGCACATCATCGCCTACACTTACTTCATCATCTCTAAAATGTAATTTTACTTTATCTTTGTAGTGCACAGTTTCCGAAAACACTGCTGTTTTCGAATGATTACTATAGGCATACCACACATTAACATCAAATTTCCCCGACACTTCCACAAACCGTCCAACTTTTTTCGCAGAACAAGTATGATTGATTACCCAGCATCCAAGAATACTTGTCGGTTTATTTGTTGGACTTAAAGTTACTGACTCCTCTGTCCGTTTTTTCCCTTTGGCAACTACGGCTTTCGTCACGATCTGTCGTAAACGTTTCAGCGCAATTCCTCCTTCGCTTTGTCTCATTCCATCATATGCAAGAGGCGCCTATTGGGTGAACGTATTTAGTTCCAGTAATAGAATGCTTTAAATGAAGCTGTGTAAAAGTTTGTGAGTACTTCAAGCGAATCGTGAAAAAACTGCCCACACAAATGTGCGAGCAGTTTTCCATTATGAGCAGCTTCCAGGTTGTGAGTTAGCTACTTGTGAGCCTGTTTCACCACGTAGTAAATCGCCACCAGTTGAGCGTACGATTTCGTTTGTTACATTATTAGCAATTGTATTAGATACTAATTGTAATAAGTCGTTTACATCAACTTGAGATTCTTTAAATTGTTGTACGATTGGAATTCCATTAATTTCTTCTTCAATTTTCTCAATCTTACTTTCAATCATTTTAAGCGCTTTTTCTTTCCCTAAGTGCTGGAAGTTTACTGCTTGTTTTTGTAAGCTCTTTAAACTTGCAATACGTTCACGTACTAGTTGATTTTCATTAATTTGAGCTTCTGCTTTTTTGAAAAACTCTACTTCAGGTGTGTTGGCGATCATGTGTGCAATTTCATGTGATTTTTTGATTAAATCGTCTTTAGTATAAAGTACTTGTGTCATTTTGTTTCCACCTTTTCGTTTTTTACTACTTCTATAAATTCACCGCGTAATGAATACGAAGTGGCCTCTACTACTTTTACTTTCACTAGCTGACCAATTAATTCTTTTGGTGCTTGGAAGTTTACAAGACGATTTTTGCGTGTGTAGCCAGCAAGTACGTCATCACGGCGTTTACTTGTTCCTTCGACTAACACTTCTACAATCTCACCTTCAAGCCCTGCTAAAGCTTTTCTAGAATACTCTTGAACGACCGCATTCAAACGATGTAGACGTTCTTTCTTCACATCTTCCGGTACATTATCGACCATTTTTGCAGCCGGTGTGCCTTCACGAGGTGAATAAATATATGTGAATGCCATTTCAAAGCCCACTTCACGATATAAAGACAGTGTTTCTTCAAATTGCTCTTCCGTTTCATTCGGATAGCCAACGATAATATCCGTCGTCAGTGTTACGTTTGGAATTGCTGCTTTAATTTTTTCGACAAGTGCTAAGAAATGCTCACGTGTATATTTACGTGCCATAATTTTTAACACTTCATTTGAACCTGACTGTACTGGCAAGTGAATATGTTCAACAAGATTTCCACCTTTAGTAAGCACTTCGATTAAATGATCATCAAAGTCGCGTGGATGGCTTGTTGTAAAACGAATACGCGGAATATCAATTTTACGCAATTCATCCATTAAGTCGCCAAGACGGTAAGTAATGTCTTCGAAATCTTTTCCGTAGGCGTTTACATTTTGTCCAAGCAGCATAATTTCTTTATAGCCAGCTGCCGCTAACTCGCGCACTTCCTGAATAATTTCTTCGGGACGTCGGCTACGCTCTTTACCACGTGTATACGGTACGATACAGTACGTGCAGAACTTATCACAACCGTACATAATGTTTACCCAAGCTTTAATCGAACCGTTACGTGATTTTGGTAAGTTTTCAATCACGTCACCCTCCTTCGACCAAACTTCAATAACCATTTCCTTCGACATATACGCCTCTTTTAAAATATTTGGCAGGCGGTGAATATTATGCGTCCCAAACACCATATCGACATGTGGATACGTTTTTAAAATTTTATTTACAACAGATTCTTCTTGCGACATACAACCACAAACGCCAATTAGCATTTCTGGATTTTTGCGTTTGTATTTTAATAGGAAGCCGAGCTCACCAAATACTTTATTTTCCGCATTTTCACGAATCGCACAAGTATTTAGCAGGACAATGTCTGCTTCTTCAATAATATCCGTTGAAGTATAACCAAGCTGCATAAAAATCCCAGCCATCACTTCTGTATCATGCTCGTTCATTTGGCAGCCGTATGTACGGATATAAAAAGTGCGCCCTTCGCCCATTCCTGCAAATTCTTCAGCAATGTCAAAATCTTTATGGTACTTGATTTCTTCTTTCCCACGTTTTTTCGCATCTTTTAATGAAGGCGCGGTAAACACCTTCTCAAAATATTTACTATAATCCTTTTCAGGTTTATTTTCAGTTTTAGGTTGATTGACTTGTTGACTGGCTAATCGTTGTTCCTCATTCATTGCAATCAAGTAACTCCTTTCAAACGAAATCCGTAATCCGTGCATTCGAATTCCCATTTTACTATTATACTGAATAGTTGCTACTTCCTACAAGGTTTGTGTACGAAATGTCGTGGTTTAGACTTAAATACATGTTTATTACTTATTAGACAGTATTTTGGTTCATCACCAACACTAAGGGTTGATTTCAGTTACGCCAATCAACAAACGCTTTATTTAAATTCCAACTCCACTTTTTGGTGAAGAGTTAGTCTTTTCTAGAATTCACTTATGCTGAGAATCCTTAATAACGAATATCGGCAAAATTATTCCAGTCGTATTAATATTTTTAAAGTCGTTTTTTTTCAGTCTTGCTATCCCCCCTCTATCATTACATTGATCTTCCATCAAAATAGGACACTTTTGATATAAAACTCCATCAAAAGTGTCCTGTACTTATTTATAGTACTTTTTGAACTTTATTTTTAAGTATAAATTATATGCTTTCAACATCGACCAGCGCTTTATATTCATATCTTCTTTAAAATATAAGGCATCCGTATATTTCCCTTGTTTTATTAGACGTTTGGCTTCAGCTTTCAATGGTTTATTCACTATACATTTAAATAAAACCTTTTTGGGAATTAGTGACCATAAATGCTCGGCCTGTACGTATGTTAACTCTAGATTTTCTCCGAACACATAATCATCGACTACGTATTTCATTAAGTTATGACCGCTTGCCGTCACATAATAGCTTGAAGTACCTGTTCTTAAGTTAATTTCAAACAACTTATATTCTCCATCTCGAACATCTAGCTTCATGTCAAAATTCGCATAGCCCGTATAGCCAATGTCTTCTAAAAAAAACCTTATTTTATCCATGAGCTGTTTATCGTAATCAGTCACAACTGCCAAAGAGTTTCCAATATGGTGGGGTGAAGGATCTTCAATGAGTGTGTTCCCTAAACACATCAGTTTCACCTTCTTGTCTTTCCCCACGTAAACATATAATACTCGAATAGTCGTATCATCACCCGGAATATATTCTTGAAGGATTAAATGATCATTGTACGTCGAGCTAAAAATACTTTTCACAATCCTTTTTTGATCTTCCTCATTGTGGACAAGAAATATTTTTTGCTTTCCAAGAAAGGAACAATTCTTATATTCGGCTGAATTGGATGCTTTAATAATAATTGGATACGCCAATGAAATAGCAGTTGTTTCATAATTCTTGTTGGTAAGCACCATTGTTCTTGGGTACTTCAAATTATATAAGTCACATTTTTTATAAAAATTTTCTTTTGTTTGAATCTGATTCATTAAAGATTCATCTATATATGGTAGGATAAAATAATTTTCTAATGCCTGTTTGTTTTTAATGACGAGTTCCACATAGTAACAATCACATACAAATAAAAGTAATTTCTTATTTTTGTACTGCTTGGCCACACCTGTTAATGCATGTACAAAATAATTGGGGTCATCTAGATAGTCCACTTGCTGAAAGTCAACAATACGACTATTTTTTGTTGCTATTGCTTGTGAACCACCTAGTATGAACGTTTGAATGTTTCGCTTTTTCCTAGACGGTTCTAATACTAGACTTCTTACACCATACGCTTCGTAAAACGAGCGGGCCATCCCATATGCATTTTGACCCGATTGAATAATGATTGGTTGAAAAGCTTGCTCTGTCTTTAGCGTCAATTAACCTCGCCTCTCGTTAAGAAAATGGTCATTATCACTTATATGTATTTCTTCAGTAATTCATGTCAATCAATTTATTTAGACACGACTCATTTGCCACGTTCAACATAGCCCAATATTAAATGTCTTGATCCAGCATTTTTTTAATTCGAATACTAGAAAAACTGATTTTCACTATAAGCAGTGTCTAGCTTTTCTAGTGGAAGTCGAGCAGCCCTTCACTACATTCAAACGAACCCTCCTCCTAATTATTCGGAAATACCAAGGAAGTCGGCATATGTATGCGGCTCATTATCCTTTAAAATCGACAAAAACGTAAAAGCAAGCTGTACAACCGACCACCATTTCATATTGTAAGAAATTTCGAAGTGCACTGGCTCTAACCTAAAGACATCTTGAAAAATAGTTAGCGGTTCGATTTTCTCGTCCTTTAAAATCGATAGAAAGCCTAGAAACAGTGTGTGATCTTTCACTTCTAGCTCTTTTTCAATGACAAGCGCGTCGATATTTTCCGGCTGATCAAGCGTACAATGTACTGCTACATAACGCTCTAACTCCCTTGCACGTTTAAGCGCATCTCGTTCCTTTTTTTTCGCAATAAAATCAATGACGTTATCCACGTGCATCGCCTCTTCTTTTTTTCTTTCCATTGTATCATTCTTTCGTTTCGTTTTGCCCGGACATACTTCCGATTTTTGCGAATACTACAATTACTAAAAAAAGATGATTTCAACAAAGCATCGAAATCATCTCATCACAATGTAACTTTCAATATTAGATTCATCAATCATGATTAACTGGGATAGAAATTGTTACCTTTCCTCCACCAGATGCCATATCATTTTCGATTAGCAAAGTTCCTCCATGATTTTGTACAATAGACTCGGCAATGTACAGGCCCATACCGTGATGATTTCCCAAATGCCTACTGGAATCACCCCGATAGAACTGTTTTGTAGCGTCTTTTAAATCCTTCAAAGAGAAACCACAACCACCATCTGTCACGATAAAGCAAACAGCATCTGATGACCCTTGAACCGATAAAGTAACTCCCTCTTGCTCTGGCGTGTGCTCTACCGCATTGGCAATCGTGTTTAAAATAGCCCGATAAAGTAGTTCTTTATCGATATAGATAAACGCTGGAATCATTTCTTTTTTCACGTCTACATGAAGACTTTTTTCAAAGGAAAGGGCCCTCATTTGATTTTCTACTTCTGTTATAAATGGCTCCGTTTCAATAAATGATTTTTCCCGTACAATGTTTTTCTCCATCTTAGATAAATCCATTAATTCTTTTGTAAATCTTTCGATCACAATGGTATTTTCCACAATATAGTCACTATATTCTCGTTGATTTTCGTCTTGCGGCGTATCTTGTAGTAACTCTGCATTTCCTCGAATAATTGTTAAGGGGGTTTTAAGATCATGAGCAAGCGCAGAAATTTGTTCCCTGCGAGATTGTTCTAACTCCCATTGCTGTTTTAGGGAATTATTCAAAGCATCCTTCATCTGTCCAAATGAAGAAGATATATCATCTATTTCACGAATTCCTGAAGGTTTAATGGTAAAGTCCAAATTTTGATGTTGTATTTTTTCAATAGCTTCCTGTAAGCCCATCATTTTTTTTCTAAGACTTCTTCCAAAATGTATAGCAAGCATAATTGCTTGCGCGATAACCCCAAAAATAAATAATAGCAATACTAATAATTGTGGATTCGGCAAATATTTTCTTAATACAGCAGAATGATACTGAGGTATTAAGCTATACCGTAATATGCAAACTTCTTTATCACGCTGTATAAACGTGTAAAACCAGGAACCCCCTTGAGTTTGTCCTTCTTGCATTAAATCCCAAGCTTGTGAAGCTTCGTTTTCTGAGAGATTACCTGACATAAATTTGCCCTGATTAGAAAAGACAACGTAGTCAACAAGATCTGGAATAATATCAGCAGTGACCGAACTGCTAGACGCAATACGTTCTTTCGATAAAGAAATCTGCGTTTCCTCATAATTTGCTGGCAAGATGAATTCGGTAGAAAATAAATAGAAAAACAAAGCGAGTAATAGTAAAACTAACAGGATAGTTCCTAAGCATAGAAATAGGAGGTAGCGAAGAAAAAAAGTATGAAGCCGTGTGCCTTTTGTTGATTTTATTGTCTCCATTTATAGCCAATCCCCCAAACTGTATCAATCACATCAACATCAAGGGCATTGAGCTTTGAACGAATATTTTTAATATGCTCCGTAATAACTGCACTGTCACTTTTACCATCAAATCCAAAAACGGTTTCGTAAATTTTTTCTTTTGAAAATACCTGCCCTCGATAACGAGCTAGAAATTCACAAATTTCATATTCGCTTTTTGTTAGTGCCACTCTTGTCTCATTTATAAACAGTTCTTTGCCTGAAAGATTAAAATGAACATTCTCCGCATAAAGGATACTACGTCTACCCCTTTTTTCACGTCTCAAATGGGCGTCGACCCTAGCACGAAGTTCTCCAATACCAAAAGGTTTGACAATATAATCATCTGCGCCTAGCCCTAGACCGTACATCAAATCTTCCTCTAATGTTTTAGCTGTTAAAAAAAGGATAGGGCAGTCTACAGCATGACGAATTCGGCCACACAATGTAAAACCGTCTATTTCTGGCATCATTACGTCCAACAATATTAAATCAAAGGCACCAAGATTCATTTTAGCTACCTCTGCCGCATCAGATACGACTGTTACTAAATGATCATCTTTTACCAATGCGTTTTTGATCAACACCAAG
Source organism: Lysinibacillus sp. NPDC096418 (assembly GCF_044762775.1). NCBI lineage: Bacteria > Bacillati > Bacillota > Bacilli > Caryophanales > Bacillaceae > Lysinibacillus > Lysinibacillus sp. NPDC096418. The sequence goes on along the minus strand of NZ_JBIWEY010000002.1, from coordinate 250,810 downwards.
ATACCTTTTTCATCATCTACTGCCAAAACTTTTGCCATCCTTCTTCCCCCAACAATCTATCAATTTTCTAATACTCTGATTTTCTTCCTTCCCAAATATCAAAAACATACACAAGAGATAATTGATACCGGAAATTTGCTCAAATCCTGGTGCCCTCATGTCCTATAATTGAATAACATTAACGCGCATTCATAAGGAATATACATAGAAATACCATTAGCTAATGCCGTCAGAAGTGCTCCAACAATACCTAAGCCACTGGAGGCACCTTTGCCAAAATATAAAAAACACCTGACTTCCAAATAAAATACATGCACCTATTAAATAAAATTTTTAATCAAGTAGCTCTTCGTGAAAAATTTCATTAAAACCAAGACTAAATATAGCAGTTGAAAATAATGTTGCCCAAAACCAAATAGCAATATAAGAATCTGTTCACTAATAAAAGCTAACTTTTTCATCTTAGTAGCTGCCAGTATTCCCTGAAAATAAATGGATACTTCCCAATCGAAATTCCACGGATAATCTGAGTAATATGCTAAAAACAGCTATGAAATGATGAGCGGTACTAGCAGATGAATTAGGAAAAACGGCGTTCTTTTTATTCTAAGAAACGCTACTCTAAACAATCTTAACATTACCATACTCTAATTCGCCTCTCTTTTTTGTAACATCCTGTTAATTAGCATAAAGAAAATCAAAAGACATATTCTGCCCTTTTAATTAAAATAAAAAATCTTTTGCAGATTATTTACGAAATACTATTTTTAGCAATACGCTCAGGGCAATGGAAGGTACGCTCGGGTACGTCATGAAATCGCTCGGTGCAATAGAGAAAACGCTCAGGGACAGCTTCTAATCGCTTGGCTCAAGAGGCTGTGGACAATCAAATACGTATGAAAATGGATAGTTTTTTCCTTATGGTAGATATTCAAAGTGGATTTATTCATGATGAAATGGAATTATTAAAAAATCTCGCGAATTACCTAGATTATAAGTGTGCAAAGTACAGTATCTTTACACTATTCAATTTTCCGCGAAAAAAGCGCCACAATTATGTAATTGTAGCGCTTCACTCATTTTTCTTATTTACATAAATTCTTTTACTAAATCATTAAACTCATTTTCGCTCATTTTAATGTCGATATCCGTAAGAGGTAGTTCACAGTAACCTGGTACTTTTTCTTGATAAGAAGTCGTTTCTTTATCTTGATAAATAATACCTGTAACTAATCCTTCGTTTTCCATTACAGTACGCATCGCCATGCCACGATCTGAATTGTCATAACCTTCAATATCTGCAAGCTTCGTTAAGTTTTCTTTGAACCAATCATATGTGTTCACTTTGTTATATGTCACACAAGGTGAGAATACGTTAATGAACGAGAATCCTTTATGATTAATGCCTGCTTCAATGATAGCCGTTAATTCTTTAATATCTGTTGAGAAACCTTGTGCAACAAATGTAGCGCCACTTGTTAGTGCTACTTCTAATGGTTTTAACGATGGCTCAATCGCACCGCCTGGCGTCGATTTTGTAATAAAACCAGCTGCAGAACGTGGAGATGTTTGCCCTTTTGTTAGACCGTAAATTTGGTTATCCATAACAACATACGTAATATCGATGTTACGACGGATAGCATGAATTGTATGCCCCATACCGATTGCAAAGCCGTCACCGTCACCACCTGAAGCGATAACGTTTAAATCACGGTTTGCCATTTTTAAACCTTGTGCAATTGGTAAAGCACGACCATGAATCCCGTGGAAACCATATGAATTGATGTAGCCTGAAATACGACCCGAACAGCCAATCCCAGAAATAACAGCTAGCTCATTTGGCTCGATACCAACGTTTGCTGCAGCACGTTGAATAGCGGCTTGTACAGAGAAGTCGCCACAACCTGGGCACCAGTTCGGTTTCACTGAGTTACGAAAATCCTTAAATGTTGCCATTATGAAAGCAGCTCCTTCACTTTATTTTCTAATTCACCTGGTAAGAACGGCGTACCGTCATACTTCGTGATTGTCTCAATTTTATCGTGGCCACCAATATTCATCTTCATGATATTTGCTAATTGACCTGTGTAGTTATTTTCCACTACGATCACTTTTTTCGCTTTTGCTACTAGTGGTGCTATGTCCGCAGATGGGAATGGATGGATTAAACGGATATGTGCATGGTTTACTTTTACACCCTGTTCATTTAATCGCTCTTGCACTTCTTCAAGTGCCCCACGTGTTGAGTTAAAGCCGACAAGTAAAACATCTGCTTCTTCATGAGGTGTGTTTGTGTACACCGGTGTATCGAAATTAAGTGCTGCAAGTTTACGGAAACGTTTGTCCATTTGCGTACGACGGTTACCTGTAGCTTCTGATGGCTTCCCAGTTTCGTCGTGTTCAACACCTGTTACGTGGTGGATACCATTTAAATGACCAGGTAAAACACGTGGAGAAACGCCGTCCTCTGTATTTTCGAAACGCTTGAAGTAAGCTTTGTCTGCCGCTTCTTCAATATCTTCTGTCACAATTTTTCCGCGACGAATATCAATTTTATTGTAATCAAATGCTTCAACAGTTTGTTTACCAAGTGATAATTGTAAGTCTGTAATTAAAATAACTGGTACTTGTAATTCTTCTGCAATATTAAACGCTTGAATCGTATCAAAGAACGCTTCTTCCATTGTGGAAGGTGCAATAACGACTTTCGGAATTTCACCATGCGTTCCATAAAGCATCGCCATTAAATCCGATTGTTCTTGTTTTGTTGGAAGACCTGTTGATGGGCCACCACGTTGTGTATCGATCACAACAAGTGGTTGCTCGGTCATACCAGAAAGTCCGATTGCTTCCATCATTAGTGATAGACCAGGACCAGCGGATGCTGTGAATGATCGAACACCACCAAAGTTTGCACCAATTGCCATTGTTGCAGCAGCAATTTCATCTTCTGTTTGGATGACTGCACCACCGAATTTAGGCAATTTCTTAATCAGATATTCCATGATTTCTGAAGCAGGTGTAATTGGATACGCCGCCATGAAACGTACACCAGCTGCTAGCGCACCAAGCGCGATAGCATCATTACCAATCATGAACATGCGGCGCTTGCCGTCAGCAGGTGCTAGTTCCCACTCACCTACTCGATCGCCTAGAAGCTCATGCATCATTTCACGTCCACGTGCAATTGCATCCAAGTTTTTCTGTACGACTTCTTCACCTTTTTTGCCGAATATTTCATCGACAACGCTTTGGAATACAGCATTCTCTAAGTTTAATAGCGCAGCTGTTGCACCAATAGCTACCATGTTTTTCATCAACGTAGTACCCAGTTCTGCAGCAATTTCTGTGAATGGTACTGCAAATAACGGCGCTTTTGAATCTTCTGGTTTTACCGGCTCAAATTTAGCATCTGCTAAAATAATGCCGTTTTCTGTTAGTTCTTTATAGTTAACGTCGATTGTTTCTTGATCAAATGCTACTAAAATATCTAAATCATCCGCTATAGAACGTACTTCTGTTGGACGAACTGTAATTTTATTATTCGTATGGCCACCTTTAATTCGAGAAGAGAAGTGACGATAACCGTATAGGAAATACCCTAAACGATTCATTGCCATTGAGAAGATTTCACCTGTACTCTCAATCCCTTCACCCTGTTGCCCACCGACTTTCCATGAAAGCTGATGTAACATGTCAACAACTCCTTAAATCCAATGTGTACTATTATTTTTTCCTTCATCAGTTTAACACGAAGAAACAGTATGGACTATTGTTATTCCACGATTTTAGCGAAATTCAGACCTTTGACCGAAAATTACGTTCAAAATATTGTAATTTTCAGACGAACAAAGTGTTGTTTATGTATATACTCTAAAACTATAATGAAAAAATCTTCATTTTAGAGGTATTTACGAAGACATGATTCGTTTGACACTAGATCAAAAAATGCCTTGCAGTAACCGCAAGGCATTTCACTACATTTACATTTTATTAACGAACTCTTTTTTCCACCAACAGCTTTAAGGCTGTGCGTTCCTCGCCAGCAATTAAAATATCTGCAAACGCCGGTGCACAAATTAAATCTGTGCCACTTGGCGCTACAAATCCGCGGGCGATGGCTACTGCTTTCACGGCTTGGTTAAGTGCACCTGCCCCGACTGCCTGCATTTCTGCTTGCCCTTTTTCCCTGATTACCGCGACTAATGCACCTGCAACTGAATTTGGATTAGAGCGTGATGATACTTTTAATGAATCCACAATTATTCCTCCCCGTTTCGCGAATAGTGTTTTACGCTCAACAACTATATGAGCCTTAATTGGACGTCAAGTTATTGTCCGTAGGTCATTTTATGCTCTACATGATGGAAATAGAATGAAAGGATTAAATCTTTCTCTAAACAATCTGAACATTCAAGTAATATCATCGGTATAATACCAGATTCGTAGTAGTTCTACTTCGCCCTCATCACCTGAACTACACTGAATCTTAATAAAAATTTCCTATTACTCAAAAACTAATAACAATATTAAACGGTCAATAAGTATCCCTTTAAATATTTTTACGCCTCCACCCAAAGAAAAAGCTACCTCGCAACATAAATGGCAAGGTAGCTAGTTTCATTAGCCTTTAAAAGGATAATCTTCATTAATATAAATACGTTCGCAACGAATTGCTTTACCAGTCTTATCGTCAATATCAACGAAGAAACCACTTAATACATCGCGTCCTGTTTTCGGTACTTCAAAACGTGATGGCATATTCGTTTGGAACTTGTAAATTACACTGTCTTTCTTCATGCCCAAAATTTCATCATATGGACCAGTCATACCAACGTCTGTGATATAAGCTGTACCGTTCGGGTAAATTCGTGCATCAGCTGTTTGCACATGTGTATGCGTTCCAACAACTGCTGAAGCTTTTCCGTCTAAATGCCAGCCAAGTGCGATTTTTTCACTCGTTGCTTCTGCATGGAAGTCTACGAACACTAGCGGTGACGTTTTACGTGCTTCTTCGATTAACTCCTCTGCCATCGCAAAAGGATCCTCATGTGGTGGTAAGAACACACGACCATGCAAGTTAATGACTGATAATGTCACGCCATTTTTCGAAATTTGCACCATCCCTTTACCTGGTGCTTCACTTGAAAAATTTGCAGGGCGAATTAAATAATCCGCATCATCAATAAAATCAAAAATGTCTTTATTGTCCCATGTGTGGTTACCCATTGTAATCACGTCTACACCCATTTGCAATAAATCATTGTAAATATTACGTGTTATGCCTCGACCTGCTGCCGCATTCTCACCGTTCGCAATGACAACATCTGGGCTAAATTTTTTCTTTAAACGTGGTAAATATTTTTCCACTGCATCGCGGCCAATTGAACCAACGATATCTCCAATAAATAGGACTTTCATTTTGCAAAACCACACTTTCTATAAATAACATTCTTTAGTTTACCATTGTTTCTTCGCCAATCGCAAAGTTAAAAACGCATACTATGCCCAGTTTACGCTTTTAAATGTTGATATTTATTCAGGGAACATTAATCTTACCTAGTGTTTATCCAAAAGTTATATCATTATTTAGGAGTTATTTTACTATATCAGCAGCATTCCGCAATCGATGATTTTCCATCGTAATATATCTGCACTATAACGAGATGCAATTCCCAAAAAAACTTTTTATCCGTTGAAAATTGTACGTCTTAAATGCAGTAATATGTCGCGCATTGTTTTAGGTTCAAATATAAGGTTGCCTACTAAAATAACTAAAATAGTCCACAAAGAAATGCAAATTGCTGCTACAAACCACGAACCTGTTCCCGTAATATGGAGCTCAAAGAAGAATATAAATGGAGCTGATGCAATGAATGCTAGGACACTATTGCGAACAATCTTTTTAACGGTAACCAGTGCTGAACTTTTTAAAATCACTTTTGACGTATACATGATTAAATCACAAGTACGATAGGCAAACGAACAAAGCCCACCTATCAATATCCCCTCCATACCAAAAAACTGGACAAAAACAACGGATGCCACAAAATTAATAACAGCCTCAATAATGGCACGATTTTTCGTTTCGCTAAAATGTCCTGCTGAGATCACTAACATACTTGAAGGTATCCGAATTGTATTCGCAACACCTACAATGACAAACAACGTCGCTAACCACGGCCTTATATAATTGGCATCCTCAACTCCAGCTGTATAAACTGTCATAAACGGCAAAATTAGAATAGCTGTACACGTATAAAAAAAAGCGACAATTGCGTAAAAAATATATTCGAAACGATAAAAATGTTTTTGAAGGTCACCCTTATCCTCTTTCACAAGAATATCACCAAAGGCTGCTATCATCGCCCCAGAAAAAGTTGAAATGAACAATGCAACTGCATTAAACACCATATTATACACGGTAAATACACTGACCTCAGCTAGTCCAAGAAAAATCGTAATCAAAATAAAAGGGGTATTAAAAACAACTAAGCCTGCAATTTGATGAATTAAAGCATCCCATTTATTTTTAATAGCTAATTTATCCGGTTTTACTTTTATATTGAAATACGGATATTTTTTTTTGATATACATTCTTAAAAAAAGAACATCCAGTAGTAACAAAGCACTCGAACTAGTAACCACCACGACAATCGAAAAATCAAGGGCTACAAAAGATAATGATAGTATCGTACTCGCAATAAGTAAAATTGCTTGGATTCGGAAAATAACGTAACTTTTTTGATCCGCCATTAATAGCACTTGATATTTCCCTATAACAAAATACTCCCACATGCCACTTATCCCTAAAATAAGTACCAGATAAAAAGCTGTATGCGGACTCACTTCGTCTCCTACTAATAGAGAATAGCATATAGCAAAAATTGCGACTAACACTACAAAAATATAACCTGAACGTCTATAAAAATGATTAGTAGCTGATAAGATGCCATTAATATTGTCTTTATCATTCCTAGACAGTGGCTTATAAAGGGCCGCTATAGATGTACTCCCGACACCTGCTTCTACAATTTTTAAATAACCTAAAAATTGCTTAATAGATGAAACAAGTCCGTTTGTAGCTGAGCCGTAATTCGTCATAAATACCCGAGGCAAAACGAAATTAATTATCGCCAAAACTATCTGTAGCATAACATTTGAAATTAAATTCAAAATTACTTTCTTTGTTCTCATGATGGCAAACACCTTATCCCTTAGTGAAAGCAAGAATTAAAAGTTTTATACAACTTCCACACAACTACGCCAAATCATTGCGTACAGCAAAAGAATCTATTGTTTATTTTTTTGTTCACCCTCACCTCACACTAATTCCCTGACTTTTACTCACGCCTAGTGCAAACATGATTAATAATATATGATAAGGAAAATAATCCATTACAAATGAATCAAGTACGAGATTTGCAATTAGCATGAGATAGAAAGGGATCGCATTCAATGAAAATATTTGAAAACTCGTATTACTTATAATGCCTATATTTCTTTGAAGCACTTTATACAAACTTGAAATGTATAGTAACGCTAGCAATACTCCAATTATCCCTAAATAATAAGGAGTTGATAGATACATAGTATGTGCCATATTTACTTTCGCGAAAGGCGTTCCAAAGCCAGCTCCAAAAACAAATATTTTCGTACTTTGTAAAATCTCACTCGCAAACATTCCCCAAGTGCTCACTCGCCCAGTTGTGATGGCATAAGTCGATGTCCCTGCTCCAAAAAATCGTATCCAATATATTTCGAATAACTTCTCGTAAAAAAAAAATAGTACAGTTCCACAAATGATTATTATAAAAGTAGCAAATTTTAATGCCGTTTTTACTTTGATCTTAAAGAACACAATAAATGTCATCAAAATTAATGCGACTAATGTGATGATAAACATTTTGGAATACGTCAATATGCCAAAGACCGCTATTATAATGATCAATACAATTGACTTTTTCTCTTTTTCTCTATCCAGATTAAAAAGTACTAATAAACAAGCCATCGCTATTAAAATTTGCAAACTAAAGTAGTTTGGATCTAAGTCCAAACCCGTAAACCTTGTACTAATCGAACCCATTGTCTTTACTGTGTTCACAATTGTCATCGACTCAATATAACTATCAATGGCTGGAACAGAAAAGCTTATCAACCGAACGATCGCAGCAGACAGTAAACCTAATGCATAGATATACGTATACCTTCTGAAATATGCCTTATGATCGATAGCTAAGACTGCAAAAAAGAGTACACTAAAATTCAATACAAAACCCAACACCGCAATAAGATTACCGCCACTGAATAACGTTACGCTCACCGTATAAAACGCAAATAGAAAATAGGTAAGTAAGAGCCGTTTCGAAATACCCTGCTTTTGTAAAACTATCGTCAAAATACTAAACATAATATAGAGAAAACTGAGTACGACAAGCAGTGAATAACCTGTAAAATCAAACTTAATGACATATACCCACGAAATAAAAAACAATAAATAGTCGATTTTATGTGGCTGCTTATCCAACAGCATGGCCGTACTAGTTAAAAGGAAAAAGAGCCAGAGAAATAGATTGCTACCTGTATACATTTTTAATACGACAAAGATACTGGACATAATACAAATTAGCATACTAAAATTCTTATTTTTCAATATCATGTAGCATCAAACTCCATTACTAATTGCTCCTGTGCTTTTTCGTTCGTATAGTGATTTTCTTCTATATAGCACTTCATACTTTGGAGCATATCGGTATTTTTAATAACACCAGCAATTGTTTGACATATGTCCTCAACATTTAAGCTCGTAATCAACCCATTATGACCATCACTAATTTGTTCACCCGCCGCAACAAAACCCGTTGTAATAACCGGCGTGCCTACTATTAACGCCTCCCCTATAACCATTGGATAACCCTCATAGGCTGAAGTTAAAATGAGCACATCACTACATTTTATATAAGGATACGGATTGTTAATTTCACCTACAAATTCGACTACATCCTCTACGCCCAGTTCCAACGCTAATCGCTGATTTGCAAGTAGGTCTGGTCCATCCCCTAAAATCCGCCAGCGAAAATTGCTGATGGCAGATTCCTTTAAAAGCTTGCAAAGATGTGGGATGAGATCGAATCTTTTCGTTTGATTTTCAATTCTACCTACAGAGATTAAATCCATCGTGCCCTTCTCAAAAGGTGTAAATTGACATGCCAACTCTTTTATTTCCTCTATAGGGAAAAAATTATAGATGACTTGAATTTTGTGTTGATATTGTGGGAGAAAGTTTATCAAAATTCGCTTACATGCCTCTGAAACACAAAGGAGTCTATCAAAATTTTTATAAGTTTCAACGCACACTTCATAATCAAAGTTTGCTTTTATAGGATCCGTATGTATCCACGCAAACTTGCGATCCGCAGAAACAAACTTATCTACAAATAAATTCGTGCCTTGATTAAAATAATTATTTGGCACGTCATTAAAATAAGAAATAGCAAGATCATAATGACGGTCATCGCTTAGTTTTTTAAATAGTACTGAATAAAATTTATTTGATCCCACCAATCGAACTAAAATCATACATAATACACGTAACATTATTTGCAATAAGTTTTTTCTCTTTTTCACTTCAGAAAAAGGAGAAGCGATAAGTTGTAATGGTAAGTTTCCTTTATAAACATTGATAGTAGAGGGGATATCCTTCATTAATTCTCCTTCACCAAATGTAAAAACATCTACCTCATACCGCTTATTTAGGCTGATTTCTTTTAGCATATTGATTAAAGCTTTTTGAATACCGCCCATCTGAAAATTTTGTGCAACAAATAATATCTTTATGTTTGCCCCCCCTATAAATCCAATATCATTGCAATAATCAAAATACCCCTTCCCCTTAGGCCATTCATAAACTACTATATAATTCAGTTATTCGTTTCTCCATTTTTCCCCAACTATAATTCTCTGAATAAAGTAACTTCATTTTACGTGAAATTTCAGGCCATTCTTTCTTTCGACTTACCAAGCGGTCAATAGCTTTTTGTAAACTTTCGCTATTATAATCAATGAGTTCTCCTAGATCATTCTCCGCAACTACTTCTGACATTCCTGTATTTTTCACCATTATTAAAGGCTTACCTAGCATAAGTGCCTCATAAAATTTATTGGGCGCTGCATAATAATGATTGATAACCCTTGGATCATAGATAGCAGTCATGATATCACAGCTATTTTCTAGGGCAAGTGTCTTTTCATAAGGGATCTTCCCGTAAAAGCGTATGTTGTCATACACCTTCGACACTCTAGAGAGTTCATCGGCAAGTTCTCCAAAGCCTCCAATATGCAGCTCATAGCTTGGGTTATTCTTAACTACTTGTACCAATTCACTAACAAATCTCTCTTTAGTCAGTATGCCAACATAGGCTATTTTTACTTTATTTGAGTTCAAATTCACTTCATCATTCAGATTTACATGGCGCGGGGTATTATAGATGACCTCTATTTTTTTAGGCGAAGCTTTTGCAATCTGTTCTTTCCGCTTCTCCGTACATATAATTACTGCATCAGCATTATTCATTAGTCTAATGTCTATATTTTCAACGATTTTCCCAATACTCTCCGGTCCATTAAATGGCGCTGTAATCGAATCAAACACGTCATAGATAACTTTTTTACGGAGTAATTTCCCACATATTGTACCTACTAGCGCCGTATCAAAATCACAAGCATGGATTATGTCATACGTATTTTTATATCGAAGTAGCCAGCGAAAAAGTCTAATTTGAAATTTTAACAATGGAAAGAAATTCTTTTGAAAGCCTCCTCCAAAGGACGCCGGTATACCAAACCTCGTAATGTTAATTGAATGATCACGCTCCAACAGTTGCGCTCTCGTCTTATACTTGCCATCTCTATCCCAAGCTAAAATCTGTACATGCCAATTATTTTTCACAAGGCAATCCGCTTCCTTTTCAACTCTCGGATCTGGAGAAACAGGATTACTTCTCATAAAAACAACTCTCATCTCATAATTGTCCCCTTAAATGCTTATTTTCCCCGGCAATTCACCTTTACTTGTTTATGTGCATTTCCTCACTTTTATGTCCTTACATGCGTATAGTTATTTTTCCTATTTTAAAAAAACTTCCACCATTTTTTTGTGAAAGTGTCTTCTGGTTCGTATACAATTAATGGCATATTCTTTATAATTCGTTCGTTATTCGCAAGCAAAAAATCGACCACGTCCAATTCTTTTTGCTTTTCTAAAAACCTAAGACCCTTTTCAAATAAGAATGGTCGTGTGTTTAAGTTATGCACATCCGAACCATATGTATGGATAAGGTTCGAACGCACAAATTTCATGGAGCGTTTTTGAATAGCTTTTCCAAACAGTCCTGCTAAACTCCCTGCTGTTATTTGCGCAAGTGCTCCATCACGTATAATTTGTTCTAAATTACTTGGGTTTTCTGCAATTACTCTGTTTCGCTCTGGATGTGCAATAATTGGTGTAATACCTGCAGTTAATAATGCGTAAATCAGATCTCTTGTATATTTTGGAATGTAATTGGAAGGAAGCTCTAACAATAGATAATCAGAATGTGCTAATGTGTGTAACTGTTTTTTTTCATATAGTTCTAGAATGTTACCAGCCAAGCGCACCTCTTGGCCCGAGTAAAGTTTTAATGGCATATTACGCCGATCAATTTCCAATTGTAATTGTGCAATCTGTTCATTCACTTCATTAAACGGGACATTATACAATGGATGAAGGGCATGTGAGGTTGAAACAATCGTTGAAATCCCCTCTGCAACCGCCTGCTCAAATAAACGAAATGTCTCTTCAACAGTTTCTGGGCCATCATCAACATTAAATAATATGTGGCTGTGCATATCAATCACTGCTTTTCACTTCCCTGCCTAAGCACTTTCAGTAATATTGATCATAATATTGATTGTGAGGTATTTTATAATTATTCAATACCACTCCTAAAATATTCGCTTTTGAAGCTTCGAGGCTTGATTTCGCTTTTTTAACACTTTCATTTTCCACAACGCCACTGTTAACGATTAACAATGTACCGTCACATTTATTGGACAATATTTGTGCATCCGTCACTGATAAAAGTGGTGGTGCATCGAAAATAATGATGTCAAACTCTTTCTTTAGTTCTTCTATTACAGCCCCCATTACATTAGAAGAAAGTAACTCCGCTGGATTGGGTGGAATTGGTCCACTCGTCAAGACAAACAGATTAGGGATATCTGTACTATTTACGGCTTCAGAGATAGTAAATTGTCTTGTTAGTAAATTTGATAGTCCTCTAGCATTTTGCAACAGAAACGTATAGTGCATTGTTGGCTTACGTAAATCCGCATCCACAATTACTATTCTTTTTCCTTCTTGTGCAAATACAACGCCTAAATTTGCAGCATTTGTTGACTTTCCTTCTCCTGGTGTCGCGGATGTCACTAAGATTGTTTTGATAGCTTTATCCGGCATTGAAAAAGTAATATTTGTTCGAATCGTTCGAAATTGTTCAGAAACAAAAGAATGGCTATTTGCTACCGTCACAAGTTTCCGTCCCATTTTTACGAACTTCTTCTTTTTTTTCTTCGCCTTTTTCGGTTGAAACATCATTACTCCCTCCTCACTTTACGGGATTGAACTCTAGTGCTTCTGTTGTGAGCATCATTAATTTGACTAATCAATCCAATAATCGGCAACCCAACTATTTCTTCAATGTCTTGCTCGGTCTTGATTGTAGTATCTAAGCTCACTATTAGTATTGCGAAGCCGGCACTTAAGACAAAAGCAATAAACGAGGCTGCTACTATATAGAGGGATTTATTGGGCGCAACTGGCTCAGGCTGGTTATCTAATTTTGCTACTGATAAAATGTTAACATTATCAACTGTCATTAAAACTTGAATCTCCTGCTGAAACACGTCTGCAATTGTATTAGCAATTTCCACAGCCAACTCCGCTTGCTTGTCTATGACGTTAATGTTTACAACTTGGGAATTATTGGCGCTAGATACCGTTATATGTTCCATCAGAATTTCAGGCGTCATATCTAAATCTAGCTTATTAATGACTTTGGATAAAATAGCTGAACTGGTAATAATGATGTTGTACGTATTAATCAGTCGTAGATCTGTTTCAACCTGTTGTACGCCTAAATAGGGCTGTTCTATGTTTTTTTGATTCACTAAAATTTGTGTCTCCGCCTCATAGGTAGGCTTTAAAACAAAGATACTGATAAAGGCGGTAACTAAAGCTATGAAAAGTGTAAAACTCATTATAAAAAGGAAATGTTCTCGTACTATCTTCAATACATCTTGTAATGTGATAGTTTCTTTCAATGCCCTTCACTCCTTGTCAAAAAATAAACTAGTAATAAATATGGCGTACAACTAAATTGTTGAATCATCAAACGTACTTTTTAGGTATGTTGATTAACCAATTTTTAATCATTACTATTAATTGATATCCGCTATGGGATGCTCACTTTCCGCGATTTACAGATAAATCGCATCCCAATACTTTCCTAATAAATACACCTGTAATAATTTGAAACTCGTTCACTACGCTTTATTCACTACTATATTGTTTCACACCTTATTTTATTCATACCGAGAAGTACACTTAAATTCCCAATTTCTAGTTGATAGATGTTATTACCTACATACTATTTCAATAACAAAAATAGGCATCCCCTGACCTCAGTCAAGGGATGCCTATTTATTATTTATTTTGCATATTCAACGGCACGTGTTTCACGAATAACCGTTACTTTTATATGGCCTGGATAGTCGAGTTCATCTTCGATACGCTTGCGAATATCGCGCGCTAAACGGTGTGAAGCTAAATCGTCAATTTTTTCTGGTTGAACAATAATGCGAATTTCACGACCTGCTTGAATAGCATATGATTTTTCTACGCCGTCGTAGCTTTCTGAAATCTCTTCTAGCTTTTCAAGTCGACGGATATAGTTTTCTAGGGTCTCACTACGAGCACCTGGACGTGCGGCTGATAAAGCATCAGCTGCAGCAACTAATACTGCAATAACAGATTTTGCTTCTGTATCACCATGGTGAGAAGCAATACTATTAATAACTACTGGATGTTCTTTATATTTGGTTGCAAGTTCTACACCGATTTCTACGTGACTACCTTCTACTTCATGGTCGATAGCTTTCCCGATATCATGTAATAAACCTGCACGACGAGCTAATGCCACATCCTCACCCAATTCAGCAGCAAGTAATCCAGCTAAATGAGCCACTTCTATAGAATGTTTTAACACGTTTTGACCATAACTTGTACGATACTTCATACGTCCTAAAATTTTCATTAAATCTGGGTGAAGGTTATGAATACCCATTTCAAATGTTGTCTGTTCCCCTGTTTCGCGGATTTGTTCATCCACTTCACGACGAGATTTCTCAACCATTTCCTCGATACGTGCCGGGTGAATACGTCCATCTTGTACAAGTTTTTCCAGTGCAAGTCGAGCCGTTTCACGACGGATTGGGTCGAATCCAGATAAAATAACTGCTTCTGGTGTATCATCAATAATTAAATCAATACCTGTTAATGTCTCTAAAGTACGGATATTTCGACCTTCACGACCGATAATACGACCTTTCATCTCGTCATTTGGTAAGGTAACGACAGAGACAGTTGTTTCTGCTACGTGGTCAGCTGCAAAACGTTGCAGTGCCAGTGATAAAATTTCACGTGCTTTTTTATCAGATTCTTCTTTTGCACGTGTTTCAGATTCCTTCGTCATAACAGCAATATCTGTTGCTAGCTCTTTTTCTACTTCTCCTAAGATAACAGCCTTCGCCTGATCTCTAGTTAATGCAGAAATTCGCACTAGCTCGGATTTTTGTGCTGCAACAAGCTCTTCCACTTTGCTCTCCATCTGTTCAATATGCTGTTGTCTCTCGGCAAGAGCTTCTTCCTTACGCTCTAAACCTGCTTCTCTCTTATTCAGAGCATCATCCTTGCGATCAAGATTCTCTTCTCTTTGCAATAAACGGTTCTCTTGTTTTTGAAGTTCTAAACGACGATCACGAATGTCATTTTCAGCTTCAGTTCGAAATTTGTGAGTTTCATCTTTGGCTTCAAGTAGTGCTTCTTTCTTTAATGCTTCCGCTTCTCGTTTTCCGTCTTCAACGATTGTTTCGGCAACATGTTTAGCACCAGTGATTTTTGAGTCATTCACTTTTTTCATGTAGATATAGCTAACAGCGGCACCAACGATGAGTCCAAGCAAAGCGGAGATGATAGTAATTCCGTCCATATGAACACCTCCTATTGCTATTTCGGTAATACGTTTTCAGTCGGCGCATACATTTTAAATGTACTGCCTATTTTAAAAGTCATAATTCAGAAATTATACATATTTAATTGTATATCTACCTATAAACTCTGTCAAGGATTGACGGGCACATGTTCGCCTTCATCACACAAAAAGTTAATAATATCCAACAATAAAATATGTATTTCATACTTTTGTTCTATCTTAACTACTTAACTAACAATGAGCAATTTTCAAAACAGTTAATTCGATTCTATTAATGTATAAGAGCTTTCGCACGGAAAAACATTCGCCGCCGCTACAAGCTCTACCTAGCAGTGCGGAAATATCGGTAACTAATTTTGCCCATTTAAAGTACTTCATAAAAATAAGCATTCTAACAAAAAATGCATTACCTTCACAATTCGTGAAAGCAATGCTTCTTTTTTCATCGTAAAAAAGCACTTGCAACCCCACCATCTATTGTTAACATACATCCTGTCGTCTTTTTCGCTTTGGAAGAAGCAAAAAATGCAATTCCCTCTGCAATATCTTTCGGGTAAATATTCTCTTGTAAAATGGTACGCTTGCGGTAATGTTCCTCTAGGTCGTCTGGTTGAATACCATACGCTTGAGCTCTCTCTTCTCGCCATTTAGAACCCCAAATGGCCGACCCCTGCAATACAGCATCTGGCAATATAGAATTTACACGTATACCAAAATCGCCACCCTCTACTGCTATACAACGTGCTAAATGTGCTTCTAGTGCCTTCACTGCACTATAAGCCGTAACGTTTTTGCCCGCATATATAGCGTTTTTCGAACCAATAAAAATAATGCTACCGCCAATTTGTTGCAGCTTCATCAATTTGAACGCTTCTCGTGCCACTAAAAAATAGCCTGTGCCAAGTACATTCATATTTAAGTTCCATTCATCTAATGTTGTTTTCTCAAATGAACTAGATGTTGCTAGTCCCGCATTGTTTACTAATATATCAATGCCACCATATTGAAGCACCGTCTGTTTAAATGCGTGAAGGATTCGATCTTCTTTTGTGACATCAATCGAAACAGCTAATGCTCTGCCCACTCCAAATTTCTCAGCAATATCAGATGCTATTTTTTGTGCACCTTCTTCATTCAAATCAGCCAGTACAACATGCGCACCTTGGCTTGCTAACAATCGGCATGTTTCACTACCAATACCACCAGCACCTCCAGTAACAAAAACAACCTTACCTGAAAACTCTGCAGCTTTTGGTGCTAATGATAATTTATATAATTCTAGTGGCCAATACTCGATTTGATAGGATTCTTCTGCAGTCAATGATGTAAAACCACCAATCGCATCTGCACCTCTCATGACTACAATCGCTCTTTGATAAAGTGCCTCACTAATTTTTGCATGCTGATAATCCTTGCCCGTATTAATCATCCCTATTCCACGAATTAAAATAACTCTTGGATAAGGATTGAACATACGATCTGTAGCTGTAGCATTCTCCTTAAAATATGCCTCATAAGCTGTTCGGTAGTTTTCTAACCCTTCAGTCACCATGGTCTGTAACGACTTTACCTCTCCGTCCCAGTTGATAAATAAAGGAACTCGTTTTGTATGCACCAGATGGTCTGGGCACGCGGCACCAACATTACTTAAATCTAACGCACGTTTACTATTCACAAACTCCAAAACGGTATCGCTATCATCATATGTCACGATCGATGGGTGTGATTTGGAAACAAATCCACGAATAACAGGGAGTAAATTTGCTAAGATTTCTACCCTTTCTACTTGGGGGATTGATGTAAAACATTCCCCCCCAAAGACTGGTGCAGTAGCAAATGCAGCATCAATATAACCCTGTGCTTCATTAATAACGTCAATTGTTTTATCGTAACTCTCTTTTGCTGTTTCCCCCCAAACCACCAATCCATGCTTCTCCATTAACACAAGTTCTGCCTTTGGATTTTCTTTCACTTTTTTGGCAATCATTTTGGATAATAAGAAACCTGGACGAATATAAGGTACCCATACAAATCGATCTCCATATATTTCTTGCGCAATGTCCTGCCCATTTGGTGCACAACAAATACTAATAATTGCATCCGGGTGTGTATGATCCACATGTTTATATGGTAAAAAAGCGTGTAGCAATGTTTCAATTGACGCGCGGGGATGTGATTTATCTAGCATACAATGCTCCAAATAATGAACCATTTCTTCATCAGTCATATTCTCTCGTGTTAATAACTTATTGACTGGTTCTAATTGTATAGCAGTAAAATTGTCTTCGGTCATGCTCGCTAAGTCTGATCCACTTCCCTTAACCCACATTACATCGACTTCGTTGCCTTGAAAGTCGATAGCAGTTGTTTTGAAGGAGGTGTTTCCACCAGCATAATTACAAACTCGTCGATCAGCACCGATTAAATTCGAACGAAGTGCTAAACCAGATACTGTATCTGTCTCTACAGGTTCAATCGTTTGAGGCCAAAGATTCTCAATCATTTTTCATTCCCCATTTTCTCTTCGGTATATTTTAAATGTCTAAGTTTCTCCATCATCGCTGACTTTACCGCGAAGTATTCACTTAGTTCCTTATAACAAGAAAACAATTCATCATAGACTGCTTTCGTCGCTTTATTAGGTTTATAAAGAAGTACTTCTTTTTGGCACAGTCTCTCTATTGCATATTCAATATGCAATAAATCCACCATTCTCAGGTGCGGCTGCCGTCGCACCTAAAATAGCCGCACCAACAGCCGGTACCTGTTGTTCAACACAAACCTCAATTTCCTTTTGTAAAATATCAGCATACAATTGCATCAGTAGTTTATTTTTCTGGGGTATTCCACCTGTTGCAATAAGTCTTTGCACCTGGAGTCCGTGTGCTTCATATAAATCAATAATGACTCTTGTTGCAAAAACAACAGATTCTAAATAGCCGCGATAAAGCATAGCTGTTGTTGTCGTTAATGTTTCACCGACAACAACACCACTTAATTGACCGTTGACATAAGGTGTCCGATTACCATTATGATAATCAAGTACAACTAGCTGATTTTCGCCTGGTTGTAATGCTGCAGCCTGTTCTTCTAGTAATTGAAAAATAGAAACGCCTCGCTCTTTACTTTCTTCAACTACATTACTTGGCACATGATTTTTTATAAAATAGGCAAATAGATCACCGACAGCTACTTGCCCACTCTCATAGGCAAATGCTCCAGGCAAAATCCCATCCTCAACAACTCCACTTATTCCAGGCAAAAAAATCTCCTTATCATGCACCATTAAATGACAAGTTGACGTACCCATCACCATAACGAGCTCATTTGGTTGACTCACCCCTACACCAAGTAAGGCAGCATGCGCATCTATAATAGCTACACCGACTGCTGTTTTCGTTGTTAATCGAAGTAATGTAGCAATTTCTTCCGTTAGATAACCGGCTCTTTGGCCAATAGATTGTACAGTCCCTCATAACTTTGTGTCATAAATCATTGGTAGTGCATGATGAATTTTACTAAGTTGTTCATTTGATAAGTAGCTATCTTGCTTTGACCACATACCTTTATAGCCTGCAAAGCAACTACTTCGTGACAATACTCCAGTAAGTTTCGAAACGAGCCAGTCTCCTGCTTCCATGAAATATGCAACTTCATGGAAAAATTGTGGATCATCATTGGCAATTTCCATTACTTTAGGCAGTAACCATTCTGAAGATACGATATTGCCATACCGTTCTATCCACTTATCCTGGCGGCATCGCTCGTTTAATTTCTTCGCTTCTTCCTCTGCAGCATGATGTTTCCATAGCTTTACATAGGCATGTGGATTTTCCACAAAACGATGTTGATGGAGGAGTGGCTCAAACTCATCATCTACTGGCACAACTGTACAACTCGTAAAATCAATACCAATGCCGATAATTTGCTGAGGCGATACCCCCGGCACCTCTGATAACTGATGGATAAGCGTCGCTAACACACATAGATAATCATCTGGATGCTGTAGCACAGTATCATGCTTTAAAGGCTTACCAAATAAACTCTCTGTGATAACACCATGCTTGTAGACCTGTTGCACTGACTTATGACATATGCCGGTTTCAGTATTCATTAGTATTGCCCTTGCAGATTCAGAGCCATAATCCACGCCGATGACATATTTCATCACACTCACTCCTGCTATTTATAGATAGGGCCGAAGTTTTGACAAGCTCGGTAGTCTGCCCCTTCACTATTTGCCGTACCAAACGAACTCCATGCTTTTGGTCTAAATATACGTTCCGCTTCAACATTATGCATATTTACTGGAATTCGAAGCATCGCTGCCAGCGTAATGAATTCATCACCAATATGCCCATAACTTAAAACGCAGTGGTTTGCTCCCCAATTACTCATCACTGAATAAACATCCGTAAATGCTCCATTTCCAGTTATCTTCGGCACAAACCAAGTAGTTGGCCATGTCGGATCTGTTCGTTGATCAAGGGTATCGTGCATATGCTCCGCTAACTCTACAGTATGCCCCTCTGCAATTTGTAAAACAGGTCCAATACCTTTGACATAATTTAACCGCGTAATGGTCACAGGCATTTCACCTTTGGTCGTAAAATCAGTAGAGTAACCACCACCACGGAAATACTCCGTCGAAGCGGGTCGCCATTTTGTATGCTGCAAGCAAGCTTCAACTTCTTCATCTGTAATAGCCCAAAATGGCTTCATCGCAGGCTTGCCATCAATCGATTGTTGCCCTGTGCCATCTAGTGCTGCTGGCCCTGAGTTAATAAGGTGAATAAAACCATTTTCCGCTCTGCCTTCTGGTGCTTTTCCTGTTACTCGTTCTACTGCTTCTGGGCTCCAATACGTACGCACATCTGCAAATATTTGCGCTGTATTCGTTAATAAGTGCCCAAATGCCATAGATACACCATTTAAATAATCATTTTCAGTAGCAATAATATAGGGCGCTCTCTTACCATTCCAATCAAATGATGAATTTAAAATCGCCTCTAAAAAATCCCCATTTGGAAAATGGTCCGTCCATTGACGCTGCCCTTGAAAACCAGCAATAAGTGCATTACGTCCAAGTGCTTCTTCTTCGTAGCCCTTTCCGGCAAGTTTTTCATTCCCAATCATTAAATCTCTTGCAATCAACGTCATTTGAATAGAACGTTGCCAATCACTTTCCTTTTCTTCATCAGTTCGCTTAAACGCTTCTTTATTATTATCCTCCCCTCGGATTAGCTTTTCATTTGCCCACTCAAGTGCCTTCGCAAATTCTTCTTCATCGAAAATTTTCAAATCCATTCGGCGAATAAACTCACTTAAATCGATATATTCATTACGCATCCCTAAGTATTCTTGAAAAAAATCATCCTTCACGATACTGCCTGCAATGCCCATCGATACGGAACCCATCGATAAATACGATTTGTCTTTCATTGTCGCTACCGCTAGTGCCGCTTTTGTAAACTTCAATAATTTCTCTTGTACATCCTCAGGAATTGAGCTATCTGTTAAATCTTGCACATCACGTCCATAAATACCGAAAGCCGGTAAACCCTTTTGTGCATATCCAGCAAGCACAGCCGCTAAATATACTGCACCTGGTCTTTCTGTACCATTAAATCCCCAAACGGCCTTTGGTATATGTGGATCCATATCCATCGTTTCGCTCCCATAGCACCAACAAGGTGTTACTGTAATAGAAATCCCTACGCCTTCACGCTTAAATTTTTCTGCAGCTTGAGCCGCTTCTGCTACTCCGCCAATACACGTATCCGCAATGACGCACTCTACTGGCTCACCTGTAAAATATCGAAGGTTTTCTGATAAAAACTGTGCGACATTTTGAGCTAAACTCATCGTCGTTTCTTCTAGCGATTCGCGCACACCATTTCTTCTGCCGTCAATCGTTGGACGAATACCTATTTTCGGTAAATTGCCGATAAATCGATGTTGTAGCATATATCTATCCCCTTTTTATGAATGTTTATATGGGCGAAATAACTGGCGAAATTTCTCCAAGTATAATTCCTTTTGCTCCATTACTTGTGGTTCATAACGTTTTACAAGATAAGAGGCTTTAATTATGTCTCTTCCTTCCTGCAATGAATGAATTTCACCTAAAGCTCTTAGTTGCGACAGACCATTGCCTAATGAACTTGCTTCAGTTGGTCCCGCACTAATTTGTTTCCCACTTATATTGGCAAGCATTTGGCAAAGTTGCTCATTCTCTGCACCACCGCCCCCTATATAAATCGTACCTTTTTCATTTGCCGTCATTTGCTCAATTTGTTCAGCAATCGTGGCATAGCTCAGTGCCAGACTCAGTGTAATACACCGAATATACTGACCAACCGTCTCAGGAGCTTGCTGATTGGTCATTCTACAATAGTGTTGAATAGCCTGTTGCATATTCGCTGGATTAAAGAAGCTTTCATCATTCGGATCAATGAACGTCGAAAAATTTTCATTTTCATAAAATAATCTTTTTTCATCCTCATAGCTCAGCGTAATCTGTTGTTGTTGCCATTCTTCACGCAAACGATGGAGTAACCAAAAGCCCATTGCATTTTTTTGAAAACGATATGTGCCTTCACTCGTTCCTTCGTTAGTAAATCCTCCGTTAAATGCTTCAATACTAACTATTGGCTCCTGCACCTCTTTACCGACTAACCCCCAAGTACCAAGGCTCATAAATAGCGCCTCGCTCTCCTCGATGGGTAGCGCTGATAATGCACTTGCTGTATCATGTCCAGGTACAGCAACCATTTGTAGCGTAGGAAACTGATCCAGTGGTCCTATTATTTGATGAGGCTGTACAATATCGCATAACGGCAAATCCTGCCCAAAAATATCTTGTATTAATGCACGATCCCAAGCTTTAGTCGAAGGATTCATCAATTGCGTAGTTGAAGCAATCGTAAATTCATTGTTTTTGATGCCCGTTAAGTAATACGAAAATAAGTTAGGCAAGAGTAAAATTTCAGTTACTTCCTTTAATAACTGCGGTTGATCTTCTTGAATTGCCATTAGCTGAAATAATGTATTGATTGAAGCCACTTCATTGCCTGTTCGTTGAAACAATTCAAATGGTGTCATATGTTGTTGCAGTGTGTTCACCATTACTTCGGTATGTGGATCTCGATAAGAAAATGGCTGCGCTAAAAGCTGATTGTTCTTTCCCAATAAACCAAAATCTACACCCCACGTATCAATACCAACTGTACAAGCATTAGAAGGTGCCTGCTCAAGTGCTTGCTTCATTTGTCTGATGATAAATTGATCATCCCAATAAAAATGAGATCCTATATGAACAGGTTTATTAGAGAAACGATGGATCTCCTCACTAGTGATGATTCGTCCATCAAAATGGTTGGCAACTAATCGACCACTTGAAGCACCTAAGTCAAAAGCTAAAACAGTCCGCATGGTTCGCCCTCCTACTCCTGCAACAATTTCGAGCGATAACGCTCTGCGGAAAGATTTCGTAATTCCTTACATTCTTCGTTTGTTAATATGCGTGGTCCCCCAAATAATGTACTAATCGTTAAAACCTTTGCAGATTCCTCCGTTAATTGCATATAAAAGTACGCTTCTTTCAGCGTTTTACCTACTGTTAATACGCCGTGATTGCGCATTACTATGACCTCATGTTCAGTAATTATTTCACCCACTGCATCTGCCAATAATTCGGTTGTTGGAATAATGTAGTCCAAATAACCAACACTGTTGACCATCGCCGGAAAATCTGGAAACATCGGTGGAATCTCTTTACCAGCTGATGAAACAGCAACTGAATATGTTGGGTGTGCATGTAATACAGCATTTATATGTGGATTTTTTCGAAAGCACGCTAAATGCATGAGCACTTCTGAGGATGGTCTTAAATCCCCCTTTACTTTGCCCGTTGCAATATGCACCTTCACCCATTGATGATCCTCAATTTCTTGTAAATCATAACCACTAGGTGAAATATACATATAATCACCCTCACGCAAACTCAAATTTCCGCCTGCACCTACTACTAATCCACCTACTACTAATTTATGAGCATATTTTTTCAGCTCTTCAATATTCTGCACCATATCATCACACTCCGTTTGTAAAAAAGGGAGGCACAAAATTCCGCCTCCACTTTTATTAATTATTCATAAATAGCAGCTTTAATTTCTGCAGAATCGATATTATCTTTGTCATACCAGTAGAAACCAGTATCAATTACTTTCTCAACGGACTCGCCTTTTATTGCTGCAACTGCTGCTTTCACCGTTTCATAGCCAATACCTACTGGATTTTGCGTCACAGCTCCAACCATTAAGCCACTCTTAATGGCATCAATTTGTTGTTTGCCTGAGTCAAATCCGACCACAACAATTTCACCTGTTTTGTTTAATTCTTGAACAGCATTCACAACACCAATCGCTGAACCTTCGTTTGAGCCGAAAATACCTTTTAAATCTGGATGTGCTTGCATAATAGCCTTTGCTAAGTCGGTTGATTTTAAGTGATCCCCGCCACCATACTGAATATCCACGATTTCAATATCTGGATACTTTGATTCTATTTGATTTTTAAAGCCATCTCGTCGTCCTGCACCAGTAACAGATACTTGGTCATGCACGATTAATGCAATTTTTCCTTTATTCCCAATTGCTTCAGCCATTTTATCGGCCGCTAATGCTGCCGCAGCTGTATTATCAGTAGAAGCTGTTGCTAACGGTAAATCACTATCTACCCCTGAGTCGAACGCAATAATAGGAATATTTTTCGCATCAGCATCTGTTAGTAAGGGAATTGCTGCTTTTGAATCTAGTGCAGCAAAACCTAATGCTGCTGGCTTTTTATCAAGCACAGCTTGTAACATTTCAATTTGTTTATCTACTTGAGACTCCGTTTCAGGTCCTTCAAATGTAATCGTAACATCAAATTCATCCGCAGCTTTCTCTGCTCCCTGCTTTACCGCTTGCCAAAACTGATGCTGAAAACCCTTGGAGACGATAGCAACATATGGCTTTTCACTGCTTGTTTCAACTGTCGCATCATTTGTATCTGTACCTTCTTTATCCCCATTTTCTGCTGTATCTTCAGTTGAAGTATTACACGCCACCAATGCCAAAACCATGACGAACAGTACACCTACCAACCAAAACTTTTTCTTCATCCACTCTACCCCTTTAACTTTTTTATTTTGATGTCAAATAGACCTAATACTCTTTATTTATTCATTTCTTCTTCTTACAACATCAATAAAAACAGCTAATATGATTACTAAACCTACGACAACGGTTTGCCATTCTTGCGGAATCGATAATATACGTAAACCATTTGTCAGCACACTCATAATAAGAGCTCCGATAACTGTTCCCACAATAGAACCCTTTCCTCCACTTAAAGATGTGCCGCCAATCACGACTGCTGCAATAGCTTCTAGCTCATAGCCTTGCCCCAATGCCGGTTGTGCAGAATTTAAACGGGCTGCCATTAACACCCCTGCAATTCCTGTAAATGCACCCGCTAATGTATAAATAGCGATCTTCCAAAAGTTGACGTTTACGCCTGAAAGTCTAGTTGCTTCTTCATTACTTCCAATCGCAAAGTTGTACCGCCCTAAAATTGTTTTTGATAAAATAACGCTACCTATAATAGCCATTATGAAAAATATAAGAACAGCATTTGGAATATTAACACCAGGAATAATTGAACCCAATGCTATTTTCGTAAACCATTCATACTCTAAGAAGTAGATGGGTGCTGCATTTGAAATCACTAATGCTAGCCCCTTCGCGACCATCATCATAGCCAAAGTAGAAATAAAAGGTGGGATTTTTAACTTGGTAATCATCACACCACACAGCAATCCACAAAATGCGCCTGTAGCAATACCACCCATAACACCGATAATAATTGGTAAACCACTGTTAACAACAAGTACGCCTGTCATAACAGAAGACAACGTCATCACTGTACCTACAGACAAATCAATACCACCTGTAATAATGACGAATGTTGCACCTAATGCGAGAATGCCTATTACAGCGGTCGATAGTAAAATACCGATGATATTACTCCACTGTAAAAAGTTACTCGAAGCAATCGAAAAAAATAGTATTAATGCTATTAAACTAGCAAATGCTAATGTTTGCTGAAGAGCACCAACAGGAATCATTTTCTTCTTTTCTGTATTCGTCGTGACTGCAATCGGATTGGTCATACTCACTCCTCCTTACGCTTTTTATCTAAGTTACCTGTTAAATCTGTGATATTCGCTGGGGGCTTTGACTTTATTCAGTCGGTGTTTGAACGCTCACTAAGTAAAGTCAAAACCTACATTTCTTTCACAGACTATAAAAATCACGATTTTCTACTGAATTAAGTTAAGTTCGTTGCATAGCTCATAATCAGTTCTTGCGTTGCCTCTTCAGCATTTATAACTGCACGAATTTCTCCCTCTGCCATCACCATAATGCGATGACTCATCCGTAAAATTTCTGGTAGCTCCGAAGAAATCATAATTATCGCCTTTCCCTCTGAAGCTAGTTCATCTAATAGTTTATAAATTTCCCCTTTTGCTCCAACATCAATGCCTCTTGTCGGTTCATCGAAAATAAGTATGTCGCAGTTACGATAAAGCCATTTTGCTATTACGACCTTTTGCTGATTCCCACCCGATAACAGCCTAATTTCCTGATCAATAGATGGTGTTTTAATATTGAGCCGCTTTACAAAATCCTTCGAAATGGATTTTATTTTATGATTGTTAATAAAGCCAAGTTTCGATTGAAAGTTTCTAATGGTTGGCAAGACCATATTCGATTTTACGTCCATGTTCACAAGTAGCCCGTATTGTTTACGATCTTCTGATAAATAGCCAATTCCTAATTTCACTGCATCCGATGGTGATTTTATTTTCACTTTCTTGCCATGCATATAAATTTCACCCTCGGAGCATTTATCCGCACCAAAAATAACGCGTGCGATTTCAGTTCGTCCTGCCCCCATCAATCCCGAAAAGCCCAAAATCTCACCTTTATGTAATTCGAAAGAAACATTTTTTAAATGAGATTTCGTCGAAATATTGCGAACTTCTAAAATCTTCTCCTCTGTATTACTATCTGTTTGAGGCTTAGATTCAATATAAACCTCTCGACCAACCATCAACTTAATAACATGATTCATATCAATACCTTTCATTTCAAGCGTATCGATATAACAACCATCCCGCATAATCATGACTCGGTCAGATATTCTTTTGAGTTCATCCATCCGATGGGAAATATAAATAATACCGACGCCCTTCCGCTTTAAATCTTCAATTATATTGAATAAGGCATCAATCTCCGCATCTGTTAAAGCAGTTGTCGGTTCATCCATCACAATAATTTTCGCATCCAATGATAGCGCTTTCGCAATTTCCACCATTTGTTGTTTTGCCACGGATAAATGTTGCACCTTCATCTTTGGATCTAACTGAATCCCCAATCTTTCAAATAACTCTTTCGTATCTTGATTTAGTTTTTTATCTTTCACAAATAAATTGGCGCTCTTCGGCTCTCGCCCGATAAAAATATTTTGAGCAATCGTTAAATCTTTCATTAAGTTCAACTCTTGATGAATAATCGATATCCCTAATTTTTGTGCATGCTTAGGAGAAAGCACCTCAATTTCTTTCCCTAAATATTGAATACTGCCCTCATCTTTTTTATAGATGCCAGATAAAATCTTCATTAATGTGGATTTTCCTGCACCATTCTCACCGACCAACGCTAATACTTCTCCCGCATGAAGCGTTAAATGTACATTTGACAATGCCTTGACACCCGGAAATGACTTGGAAACGTTTTCAATTTTCAGTATGGGCTCCACTTTACCACCTCGCTTTGTATGCATGTTGGTTTCTCTGTAAAGGAATTTTGAAATTCTTTTTTCATCTATCCAAAACATCTACTATTGCATCTTTGCATATATAACTTCTCTTCCTTTTAATAGGGTCTCTAGTATTTGCTTATTGGCCGCTTCATCAACTACAACTTTTGTAATGAGTTGATGGCTACCAATACAGGAAAATGCTTTTTTGTTTAACTTACTGTGATCCATTAATAATATTTTTTCATTTGCATTTAGGGCCATTCTTCGTTTTATCATTGCTTGCTGTTCATTGGAGTCACTTATTCCCCACTTTTCATCTAATCCCTCACATGAAAAGAACATTTTATCGACATGATACTTTTCAATTGCTTCAATTGTTTGAGGACCGAATAATGCAGGTGATGTTTTTGACAAGGTCCCTCCTAGAACTGTGACTTGAATATTTGAATGCCTCCCTAGCTCGATAGCAATCGATAGCGCATTCGTTAATACGATTAATGAGATGTTAGGGAGTTTTTTTGCCATATATAAAGCTGTTGAACTAGCATCTAAAAATAATATGTCATTTTCTTGGATTAACTGAACGGCTGCTGTTGCAATTGCATCTTTCTCTTGCTGAAACAGTATTTCTCGTTGTACAAAAGGCAGTTCGAATTCATCAGCTTCCACGGAAACTGCCCCACCATGTGTTCTTGCTAACTTCCCTTCTGCTTCAAGCTTTTCTAAATCCCTACGAATCGTTTCCTCTGTAACTTGAAAAAGCTTACTTAACGCCGATACTTTGACATTTTGTTGCTTGTTCACCTTATATATAATTTGCTTTTGTCTTTCAATTGCTAACATATATCTTCCTCATTTCTATCAACGCGCTTAGGCTCCTTTGCAATAATGCCCTTTTTTAAAATTACATTCGCATAAATTGCGGCTTCGCTCGTCGCTACTATGGCATATGCTTTTTTAGCTCTTTCATAAAATGCTAAGCGTCCTAGTTTGTACGGTAAAAATTGATTATTATCAGTCTTCTCTAGTATTTTTGCGTAGGTTGACCAAATTTCTGGTGTTTCTACTTCTGGTCCATGCATCATATACACAACGGCAAAGTCAGCATAGGAGTCTAAAGGGAACAGTGTTAATATATCTTCCAGCACAGTAGGAATTGACACACCAGATAACGGAATTGCTTTGTTTGTGTGTGAGTATGTTGGAAAATTTCCGTCGGCTAACACAATTTCATCACCATGTCCCATTTCCATTAACACTTTTAATAACTCTGGTGAAAGCGACATTGGGATATTCTTTAACATAATTTGCATCACCTTCTTTTTTGGTTTTATCAGTAAAAACAAAAAAAGCAAAAAATATCAAACACAAAACCATTAATTACTTATATGTTTCTCACAAAAAGTGTATGTATAGATTTATAAATAAATTTAGACACAAAAACACCCATCATCGCGATGGGTGTTTTCAAAATTTTTATTTATCTTCCTCTAAAAGAAGTAGTAATTCTTCGTCCTCTTCTTCCTCATCATGTGCTGCGATTGTGTAAGATGAAGCCGCAATACCATAAGATGCACGGATCTTATTGGCGATTTCCTCTAATACAGCAGTGTTCTCTTTTAAATACTGCTTGGCATTTTCGCGGCCTTGTCCTAGACGTTCGTCACCATATGCATACCAAGAACCACTTTTTTGTACGATGTCTAATTCAACACCTAAATCTACAGTTTCGCCTTCTTTAGAAATACCTTCACCATACATAATATCGACTTCTGCAGTTCTAAATGGCGGTGCTACTTTATTTTTCACGATTTTAATTTTTGTACGGTTACCCATAATGTCATTTCCTTGTTTAATCGCTTCTGCACGACGAACTTCTAATCGTACTGAACTGTAGAATTTAAGGGCACGACCACCAGGAGTTGTTTCTGGATTCCCGAACATTACACCGATTTTTTCACGAATTTGGTTAATGAAAATAGCGATTGTTTTTGATTTATTAATAGCACCTGATAGCTTACGTAATGCTTGTGACATTAAACGTGCTTGTAAACCAACGTGCGAATCACCCATATCACCCTCAATTTCAGCCTTTGGTACAAGTGCTGCTACAGAGTCGATGACAATAATATCAATGGCACCACTACGTACTAATGCTTCAGCAATCTCAAGCGCTTGTTCACCAGTATCTGGCTGAGAAAGCAGTAACTCGTCAATATTGACACCTAATTTTTGTGCATAGATTGGATCAAGTGCGTGCTCTGCATCGATAAATGCAGCCTGGCCACCATTTGCTTGTACTTCAGCAATCGCATGAAGTGCTACTGTTGTTTTACCAGAAGATTCTGGACCGTACACTTCGATAATACGTCCACGAGGATAACCACCAACACCTAATGCTGCGTCAAGTGCTAATGAACCACTTGAAGATGTTGCGATTTCTAAATCTGTTTTTTCGCCAAGTTTCATAATTGACCCTTTACCGAAATTCTTTTCAATTTGTTTTAACGCCTGTTCTAAGGCTGCTTTACGATCACTCAATGTATTTCCTCCTTTGAAAACGTTCACTGTTTTTGTCTATCTCTACTATACTTGTTTTTGAGAAAACACGCAAGAAAAAAGCGAACGTTTATTCGATTTTTCTTCAAAATAAAAATTTGGATAAGTTCTCCCTATCCAAATTCTCATTTTCAACTATTTCATTATCGTTTTGAAAAACCACGGTCCCCGAGCAATTGCATTAAATAATGACATGTAAACTTCACCGCACGTAAACGATTTGTATTACGCATGCCCGATAAATGTAGTAGGTACGTAATTGG
This sequence comes from Lysinibacillus sp. NPDC096418, assembly GCF_044762775.1. Taxonomy (NCBI): domain Bacteria; kingdom Bacillati; phylum Bacillota; class Bacilli; order Caryophanales; family Bacillaceae; genus Lysinibacillus; species Lysinibacillus sp. NPDC096418. Next base: position 220,809 of record NZ_JBIWEY010000002.1, on the reverse strand, counting down.
TTCTTCATCATCAATAGCAATGCCTATCCAAACAGTACCTACAGGCTGATGGTCATGAGCTGTTGGCCCTGCTGCACCAGTAAGACCGATGCCAATATTCGTATTGAACTTAGCGCGAACGGCACTAGCCATTGCTGATGCACATTCACTACTGACAATTCCATAGGTATCAAGTAATTCTTTCGAAATGCCAAGTTGCTTAACCTTTGTATCCTCTGTATAAGTGACAACCCCGCCAATGAGCGTGCCTCCTACACCTGGAATTTCTGCAAGCTCTGATTGAAATAAACCTGCAGTTAAGCTTTCTGCTGCAGAAATTGTGAGATTATTATCTAACAGCATTTCTACTGTTTTAGATGCCAGAGAATCATCGTCGATACCATATTGGTAATCGCCTACAATTGCTTGAATTTCAGTCACTTTCGCCGCAATGAGCTGCTGTGCTTCAACCTCTGTTTCTGCCTTTGCCGTCACACGTAATGTCACTTCTCCATCAGATGCTAACGGTGCAACTGTTGGGTTTGTTTGCGCATCTAAAATATCTTGCACACGATCCTCTAACTCAGCCTCACCAATGCCATAAAAGCGCATTACATGAGATATGATAACCCCACCAGCATTTAACAAAGCAACCAGTTTTGGTTTTGCTTCATATTGGAACATTGGCTCCAACTCTTTCGGAGGACCAGGTAGTAAAATATATGTACGCCCAGCCTTCGAGAGAATCATCCCAGGAGCCATGCCATGGTGGTTTGCTAGTACATCACTACCTGCTAACACAAGTGCCTGCTTTCGATTATTGTCTGTCATTGGCCGACCACGTTTTGAAAAAAAATGTTCTATCGATGTTAAAGCAGCTTTATCAAATTCCAAATCGAGATTTAAATGTCGTGCAATTGTTTCTTTCGTTAAATCATCTTTCGTTGGACCAAGACCACCAGAAAAAATAATACAATCCGCTCTCGATTCAGCTACCGTAATCGCCTCCACTAGACGATTCGAATTATCTCCAACTACTGTATGATAAAACACGTTTATCCCAAGCTCAGATAATTGACTGGAAATAAATTTCGCATTGGTATTCGTAATTTGACCTAAAAGCAACTCTGAACCAACCGCAATAATTTCAGCATTCATGACCCACAAGACCCCTCTTATTTAGACTCAAGTAACACACGACGATTTATATAGAAATAATCCCATCCTGACCAAAGTGTAAAGAATAATGCAATATATAACATGATTGTATCAAATGGAATACCAATTAATGTGAAAATTGTATTGTGTAAGAGTGCTGCTGCAATCGCAACAATTTGTGCCCATGTTTTAATTTTACCAAGTTGGTTTGCCGCTACGACTTCACCACCACCTGCTAAAATTAGGCGTAATCCTGTTACAGCAAACTCTCTACTAATAATGATAATAATAATCCAAGCTGATGCCATATCAAGCTCTACCATTAAAATAAACGCCGCAGAAACAAGTAATTTATCCGCAAGTGGATCTAAAAATTTCCCGAACGTTGTGACAAGATTATATTTACGCGCATAATATCCATCTACCCAGTCCGTTGTAGAAGCAATAATAAAAATAAGGGCACCTATAAAATGATGAACAGGCATTTCTGCGCCAAATAACGACATTGTCCCCCATCCAAAGTCATACATCATTACAATGACAAAAAACGGGATAAGTAAAATACGAGAGATGGTAATTTTATTTGGAATATTCATTTCACTAACACCTTTCATGATGAAAGAAAGTAGTCACCATTAGGTGACTACTGTTCTTTATTGAAATTGATGACGATGTTTTGCGTTACTCTTTGTTGTGCATACGTTAAAAGCTCGTCATTAATATATACTTTTGCATTTGCTGAATTCCCTAGACGAATACGTACATAATTTTGAGCCGTTGCATCAAATTCCACAACTTCTCCTGCATTATATGCTCGCGTATCTGCTAGTAATTCTGTTTTGCTTTGATCACGAATACCGACCCAGGTTGGACCTGATACTTCAATACGAAGTTTAAATACATCTGTACCAGTTAATGTATACGAAGTTGTTTCACCATCAGCTTCGATTGTACCAGGAGAAATGGCTTGTTTAACATCTTCGACATCTTCTTCCGGTTTATCCTCTTCTTTATCAGTATCTTCTTTTGATGCATTTTCTTTATCTAGTTTTTCTTTATCTTGTTGTTCTTTGTCACTATCAATTGGTTGAGGATTTTTATCATATTCCATCACCGGTGGTTTATCTTCCACCACCGGTGTACCCGCATTGCTTTTAGACTGCCATAAAATCCACATTATTACAATAATCACGATAATAAATAGAGCGGCAATTATTTTTGGCATCGATTCCATCATTCTATTGGAAGGACCCTTAGTTAGCTTACGTCTACTCGGTATCTGTGATATTGATTGTGACACCTGCTCGTTTGGAGCACCTGGCACGTCACCTTTGTATGTTTCTAATAACTCTTCAGCGTTTAAATCAACAGCTTCCGCATATTGTTTTATAAATGCACGCACATAAAATGTACCTGGCATCATTGAATAGTTGCCTTCTTCAATACCCATTAAATAACGTTTTTGAATTTTCGTTATTTCTTGTAAATCATCCAAACTATAGCCTTTGGACAGTCTCGCCTCTTTCAGTCGAGTACCTAATTCAGTCACAATTAACACCTACTTTAATATCAAATTCACCTTGGCTTCATTTGATGCTCCATTTTTAATCATGCTTGCACCATTATCTCCTATGAAAATTTATGGCATCTGCCAGAGGCTTTAAATTTCTTCAGTTGACATTTATTAAGTCTACTGAACCTTTTACAATAATTGCATTTATCTTTTATCCAATATATGAGGAGATACCACTGAATAAAATTAAAAATTAAATCCACCAAACGAATTGGACTCGGACATCATTTGATTTTTTTCCATTATTTCGTAAGTAATTTCTTCATTCGGGTCATGACGTAATTCAATAATGTAATCGAAATCCTCAATCTTATACTCTGAATGCTGTACAAACATGTCTGGGTGCTCTACTACCTTAATTGAAGACATTCGCATTATCTCTCGAACAAGCTGCAAATGACGTTCATCTGTCGAGCGGCGGGTTACAATACCATCTAATATAAAAATATTATTGTTACTGAACTCATCTCCAGCTAGTTTATTTCTTACTGTTTGCTTAATCATTGTCGATGATAAAAAAATCCATTTTTTATTGGCACAAACACTCGCAGCTACAATCGATTCGGTTTTACCAACACGAGGCATTCCACGTATTCCAATTAATTTATGGCCGTCCTTTTTGAATAATTCAGCCATGAAGTCAACCAAAATACCTAGTTCATCACGTACAAAACGGAATGTATTTTTTTCATCTGCATCTCGAGGAATATAGTGACCATGTCTGATGGCTAAACGGTCACGTAGTTTAGGTTGTCGAAATTTCGTAACATGGATATGTTCCATTGTCGAAACAATTGTTCGAAAGCGCTCAATTGCTTCATCATTGTCTGTATGCACTAACATTCCACGACGTTCTTCATCGACACCATTGATTGATATAATATTGACACGAAGCATCCCTAAAAGTGAAGCAATATCCCCCAATAATCCTGGACGATTCACCTGAATTTCATATTCAAAGTACCAATCGCTCAAATGTAATCGTCCCCTTCTTATTAGTTAACGTAAAAAAACCTTTATAAGTTCCATCATAGCGGATTTTTTATGTAATGGAAAGTTAGAATGCAACGATTTCTAGGGTTATTTATAAAATACTTGTATTTTTTTTAAAAGAGCAAATTATAACACCACACAAAACCACTTATTATCCTAATAAAGGATATATATTCCTTTTATATAAAAAAGCAACCGTTCGATAAGTCAACTTGACTTATCGAACAGCTGCTCCAATCTTACTGCACATGCTTATTTTGAACAAGCTTCACAACACAATTAGCAAGTGCATGCTTCTCATCATCGGATGCAACAGCCCATAAATCAGAAAGAACTCGCTCTTGTTCATTTTTCGGATCAACATTTGTCGCCAAATATTCACCAATTTGAACAGCTGCCTCCTGAATCACTTTCTTTGGCATCCCATTTGATTCTGCCTGTGTCACATTTTGTCCTAAAAAAGAAGTCCATTTTTGCCAGTTGTCTAAAATGCTCATAACTTCTCCTCCTTTTCACACCTAGTATGTGCTTAAAGAGAAATTATATGTACCAGCCACCGTTTAATCTTATAATTTGCCCAGTCACATAATCTGCATGCCCTGATAAGTAAAAGCGGACCATTTCTGCAACATCCTTCGTTTGTCCAACTGTTCCAAGTGGAATCTCATCTAAAATATAGCTAAGTTCTTCATCGCTTAAATGGCCATTCATCGACGTATTTATTAAACCTGGTGCAATCGCATTTACACGAATACCTGATAATGCAGCTTCTTTTGCATAGGACTTCACAAACGCGTGTTGAGCACCTTTAACGGTTGCATATAAGGATTCACCTGCTGAGCCTGCTTCACCCCAAATTGACCCAATAAAGAGCACATAACTAACTTTATGTACACGTAGCTTGCTTGAAAGTAAAGCTGTAAGGCGCATAGGATTTTGTACATGAACGCGCCATAACGCTTCCATGTCAGCTGTAGTTGTATCTTCGAGTAATGCATAATGTGCTTGCCCACTTGCAAAAACAAGCGCCTGCAAACTAAAAATTTGCGACGCGAGTTTTTCTGCAGCCATGTTATCAGTAAAATCAGCCTGTACAATCATAAATTCCTGTGTTGGAAAATCGAAAGAAAGCGAATGATATAAATCATTCATAGCTTTCTCGTTATGCGTAAAGTGTAAATAAAGGGACCAACCATCCTCTGCTAGGCTTCGGCAAATAGTACGACCAATTTCCCCCGAAGCTCCTAGCACAAGTGCAAACTTTTTCATTATGCATTCTTCTCTGTCGGCAAAATTTTAAAAACAGTTTGCTGTGATTCGCCCTGAATTGTTTTGAAAGCCTCAGTTATATCTTCAACTGTTAAAGCTTCTAATTCCGGTACAACATCAAATAAATTCATGTCGTTAAAAGAATAACGCGTAAATTGATTTGCAATAAATTCAATGGAATTTAAGGCACGTAAGAAGAAACCAATTTTTTTACGCTTGATGCGTTCTAAATCAGCACTGATAAATGATGATTTACCTTCATATTTAGCAAGTTCAGCCTTAATCGCTTTTTCAAGAACATCTGGTTCCGTCGTATCTGAACCAATCATCGCAAAACCAAAGCCTTTTTCAAGCGTAAAATCAAAGGCATACGTTTCATCGATCAAGCCCTCATCATACACATGCGTATAGAACTCAGAAGTACGACCAAAAATAAGCTCTAATGCGATTTGCACCGCTAGCTCATGTTTTAGCATTGCACTACCTGAAAGATCCGTTTCCTTCGCTTTAAGGCCTACATATACCTTTGGCTTTTGAACATCCATATACAACGAATCTTCTTTGACAGCGACGTCTGACGGTTCTTCATCAAAAAAGCGTTGCAACGGTGTTGGTGCTTCGAATTGTTTTTTCGCTTGATTTTCACGAATATACGTCATCATTTCTTCTGGATCAACTGCACCAATTGCAAAAAGAAGCATGTTTGATGGGTGGTAGAACGTATTATAGCAAGTGTATAAATGATCAGCAGTAATGCCATCTATAGACTCGATTGTCCCAGCAATATCGATCTTTACGGGATGATTGTGATACATATTCGCAATCGTTCCGAAATATAAACGCCAGTCCGGTTGATCATCATACATTGTAATCTCTTGACCAATTATTCCTTTTTCCTTATTGACCGTCGCCTCAGTGAAATATGGCTCTTGCACGAAGTTCAATAATGTTTCTGTACTTTTATAAATATGGTCTGTTGAAGAAAATAAATACGCTGTACGTGTAAATGACGTGAATGCATTTGCTGAAGCACCGTACTCACTAAACTTTTGGAATACATCGCCGTCCTCTTTTTCAAACATTTTATGTTCTAAAAAGTGGGCAATACCATCTGGTACAGTAATTGCTTCTGTTTCACCGATTGGCACAAAAGTACGATCTATTGATCCATACTTTGTCGTAAACGTCACAAACGTTTTTGAAAACCCTTTTTTCGGTAATATATAGACATCTAAACCATTTTCTAATTTTTCATAGTAAAGTGTTTCATCTAACTGTTTAAATTCAATTGTTTTCATTGTGCGGCTTGCTCCTTCCCACATAAGAAATAGACCGCTTCAAGTTTAACTTGTTTCGCCATTTCAATGACATCTTCTTTCGTTACAGCTTTCCATCTATTTGCCCAAGCTTCTACAGAAAAATTCTCAGGTAAATCTTTATATTGATCAAAAATCTCAATTTGACCGCGTGCAGAATCCAACGCCTCTTTTAACTGATTCGTAAGCATCGCTTTTGTTTGTTCTAATTCTAAATCTGAAATATCGCCTGCTTGCATGACAGCTAATTGCTCTTTAATAAGAGTAAGGGCTTTTTCTTCGTTTTTCGCTTCAATCCCCGACACAACGAATACTAAGCCGTAATGCGATGCGTATGAGCTTGATGCATAATATGCTAAGCTTTCCTTTTCACGAACATTCATAAATAATTTGGCATGCGGATAACCACCAAATACGCCGTTAAAAATTTGCATTTTCGCAAAATCAGCATCACCAAAACGTACGGGTGTACTAAAGCCAATGTGTAGTTTCCCTTGCTTCATGTCTTGTTGCTCGCGGACATAGTCATCTTTTGGATGTTGCTGCGGTAAAACAGCTGGTATTTCTTCAGGTGTACGATCTTTAAATGGTAGCACCTGTTTTAATTTTGCTACTATTTCATCCTCATTGACGTCACCAGCTACATAAATATCGATCTTATCATTTGCCATCATTGCTTCGTAACCTGCAAATAGTGATGACGGAGTAATTTTGTTGATATCCTCCACCGTACCATTTGCCGAGATTGAAGCAGGTTCATTTGGACGTAAGATTTGTTGAAGTCGTTGTTGGGCAAAACGTGACTTATCGTCAAAAATGGATTCAATACGTTGAATAACCATTTGCTTTTCACGTGACACAATCGATTCCTTAAACACACCATTTTCTAAATTCGGTTCAAAAATAGCTGTGTGTAATAAATCCAACACTTCACTTAACACATTGCTATTTGCTAAATATTGATCATTCACCGTTTCTACGTTCATGAGCACTGTATGTTCATTACCACGTTTTGATGTATCAAAATAAAGAACTGTGCCAAATAAATCATCTAAAAAACTACGAAATGCGGCTGTTGTCGTATATTTTGCATTGCTATGTTGTAAAACATTTGTTAACACCGTACGCTCAGATGCGCTCTCGGCTGTTAATGGGCTTCTCCATTTAATTGAAAAATTCACAGTTTTAAATTGGGTCGTTTGTCGTATATGCAGGTTGACACCTTTGGCAAAAGGTATTGTTTTAAACATATGGAACCCTCCTATCTTTCTTAATATAACAATGTTCTACAAATACTATACATGTCTACTATCTACAATTGCAAAAAGAATTACATATATGTACCAAAAAGGCCGAGCACAAGGCCCGGCCATTTATTTTTTCGCTACATACATCAAAAGCAAAGGCGATTAACGCTTCCCTTTAATATATGGTTGCCCACTTGCTTTTGGTGCATTTGCCTTTCCAATAAATCCTGCTAACGCAAAAATTGTTAAGACATACGGAAGAATTTGTAGGTATACAGCTGGAATGTCTTGCACGTATGGAATTTGATCCCCGGTAATACTTAATGTTTGCGCTAAACCGAAGAATAACGCTGCACCGAGTGCACCAATTGGATGCCATTTCCCGAAAATCATTGCCGCAAGCGCCATGAAACCTTGACCAGCAATCGTAGCATGTGAGAAATCACGTGTAATTATTTGTGCATAAACCGCACCGCCAAGACCACCAAGTGCACCAGATATAACAACAGCGATATAGCGCATTTTATTTACGGATATCCCCATAGTATCTGCCGCCATTGGGTGTTCCCCCACTGCACGAAGACGTAAGCCGAACGGTGTTTTAAAAATAATAAACCATGCACCAATTGCAACAGCAAAGGCCAAAATGGATGCACTGTAAACATCTTTGAATAGTAATGGACCAAAGAACGGTATATCTTCTAAATAAGGAATCGCAAAACGCTCAATCGGACGGGTAATCATATCTGTTTGCCCTTTACCATAAATCAGCTTTACTAAGAATACCGACACAGCCAATCCTAATAAGTTAATGGCAACCCCAGATACCGTTTGATCGGCACGGAAGGAAATCGATGCCACAGCATGTAAAAGAGAGAAAATCCCACCTACAATTACAGCCGCAAGCATAGCTATCCAAATTGTCGCAGCCCCAAATGTAGCTGCATACTCTAAGTTCACATAAATGCCGACGAATGCTCCAACAATCATTAAACCTTCTAAACCAATATTCACAACACCTGAACGTTCAGAGAATACCCCACCAATTGCTGTGAATATTAATGGTGTTGCATAAAGAATCGCAGAAGGGATGATGAAGTATAACATTTCTAAAAAGCTCATGTTATTGTCCCTCCTTTTTCTTACGTAACTTTTGTAAACCTACGCGAATAATATAGCCTGATGCTACGAAGAAGATAATTAATGCGATAATAATCGACACAATTTCCTCTGGGATACCTGCAGCATTTGGCATATTTAGTGCACCGTATTTTAGTGAACCAAACAATGACGCTCCGAATATGACTCCAAGTGGCGTGTTCGCACCAAGTAAGGCAACCGCAATCCCGTCAAAACCTATACCTGTGAAGCCTGATTGTATCGCTGCATTTTGGAATGTACCAAGTGCTTCCATTGCCCCACCAAGACCTGCAAACATACCTGAAATTGTCATCGCTAAAATAATGTTTTTATTGACGCTCATACCTGAATATTCAGCTGCATGTTGATTGAAACCAACAGCTTTTAATTCATAACCACGTGTTGTTTTTTCTAAAATGAACCACATTACTGCTACCATAATTAGCGCAACAATGATTCCATAGTGAAGGCTTGAATTATCTGTAAGCTCTCTTAAAAACGGAGAACGTAGTGAAGCTGTCTCATGAATACGTTCTGTTTTAAAGCTGCCGTCTGACAATTCTTTAATCACAGCGTTCGTAATGTAAAGCGCTGTGTAGTTTAACATAATTGTCGCAATTACTTCATGCACTTTAAATTTCGCTTTTAAGAAACCTGCAATAAAGGCCCATATTGCACCTGCCGCCGCAGCTGCAAATAATGCTAAAGGTAAGTGTATAATTTTAGGTAGTTCAAATGCATACCCTACCCATGCAGCTGCTAGCCAACCCATAATTAGCTGACCTTCAACCCCGATGTTGAATAATCCTGTTCTGAAAGCAAATGCTACTGCTAGACCAGCCAAAATATATGGTGTAATTTGGCGGATTGTGTTCCCGATTGAATATGAATCTCCAAAAATACCTGTCCATAATGCTAGATAACCCTCCACAGGGTCATAACCACTGACTAACATAACGATAGCTCCAACAATCAGACCGATAATAATGGAGATGATAGGAACGAGTATATTAATGACACGATTCGACATTAGCCGTTCCCCTCCTTCGATAATTTCGCGTTTCCTTTTTTACTTTGCCCAGCCATTAATAAACCAAGCTCTTGCTCTGTTGTTTCTTTTGGATTTAACTCGTCTACGATTTGACCATCATAAATAACTGCAATTCGGTCAGAAACGTTCATAACTTCATCTAACTCAAATGAAATCAACAGGACCGCTTTTCCATTATCTCGTTGTTCGATTAATCTTGAGTGAATGAATTCAATCGCCCCTACGTCAAGACCGCGTGTAGGCAGAGCTGCAATCAATAAATCTGGGTTACGATCAATTTCACGACCGATAATAGCCTTTTGTTGGTTACCACCTGATAGGGCACGAGCTGGTGTCATTTCACCATTCCCAGTACGCACATCAAATTCTTCAATGATATGACGAGCTTTTTCTGATATTTTCTTGTAATCCATGACAAAGCCTTTTGCGATTGGTGATTGGTAATACGTTTGAAGGACAATATTGTGACCAATTGGGAAATCAAGTACAAGACCATGCTTATGACGGTCTTGTGGGATATGCCCAACGCCTTCTTCTGTAATTTTTCGCGGTTTCATGTTTGTGACATCTTTACCGTTCAACTTCACAGTACCACTTTTTACTTTTCTAAGACCTGTAATCGCCTCGATTAATTCTGTTTGACCATTTCCATCGATACCGGCAATACCAACAATTTCGCCTCTGCGAACGTTTAAGTTCAAACCTTTCACTTTATCAATGTTACGGTAATCCGTCACAACTAAACTTTCGACTGACAATACTTCCTCTGTTGGATGTGCTTCTGTTTTAACTGTTTTGAACTCCACTTGACGTCCAACCATTAATTCGGCTAATTGGTCAGGATTTGTTTCAGCCGTCACGACTGTTCCAACGCCTTCCCCTTTACGAATGATTGTCACACGATCCGATACTTCCATGATTTCTTTTAATTTATGCGTAATTAGCACAATTGACTTTCCTTCAGCGATCAGACGTTTCATGATTTGGATTAACTCCGAAATCTCTTGTGGTGTTAATGAGGCAGTCGGTTCGTCAAAGATTAAAATTTCCGCACCACGATAAAGCGTTTTCAAAATCTCTACCCGTTGTTGCATTCCAACTGTGATGTCTTCAATTTTTGCATATGGATCTACATCAAGCCCATACTTTTCTGAAAGCTCCGCTACTTTCTTTGCCGCATCTTTAATGTTGACGACACCCATTTTTGTAGGCTCTGAGCCTAAAATGATGTTTTCTGTCACTGTGAAGTTTTCCACAAGCATAAAGTGCTGATGCACCATCCCAATCCCTAAATCATTGGCAACATTCGGGTCAGTTATTTTCACAGCCTTCCCTCGAACACGAATTTCGCCGCCTTCTGGTTGATATAAACCAAAAAGTACGTTCATCAAAGTCGATTTCCCAGCACCGTTTTCTCCTAACAGCGCGTGGATTTCGCCCTTCTTTAGCTGGAGGGTGATGTTATTATTAGCTACGAAATCACCGAATTCTTTACGGATTCCAAGCATCTCAATCACGTATTCCAATATATTCACTCCCTTAGGCACTATTTGTAATAAAAAATTAATACATGAAAAGTCATCGTTAGAAACCTTTCATCTACTAACTTGCTCTTTCTTTATCTTAAACTTACGATATTTTCATATAAAACTGCTTCTATATGTATTTGACAAGTCAAACTCGTCTACATTATATATACACAGATAATTATAAATTATCTGAAAATAACGATAGATTAGAAAAATCATCATAAGGGTCTTAGGGAAGGCCCTTATGATGATTAAGAGATGAATTATTTTCCCACTTTTTCAGGAACTACGATTTCACCGCTAACAATTTTTTCTTTATATTCATCAATTACTGCTTGAACATCTTCTGGGATCGCACCACGAGAATCAGCCAGTTTTACACCATCTTCAGCTAAACCATAAGTTAGTGTTTCTCCACCAGGGAATTTACCATTTTTCGCTTTGTTAGAAATTTCTATTACTGCAGTATTAACACCTTTTAACATTGACGTTAACGTAACATTTGTAGTATCATCTACTTTTCCTTCTTCATATTGGTCAGCGTCAACACCGATTACCCATACATTTGCATTCGGGTCTTTTTTCTTACGTTCTTTTGCTTCAGAAAATACACCGTTACCAGTTTGACCTGCAGCATGGAAGATAACGTCTGCACCTGAAGAGTACATGCTATTCGCTGTGATTTTTCCTAAATCAGCTTTATCAAAAAAACCTGTGTATTTACGTTGAATTTTAATGTCTGGATTAACAGCTTTAGCACCTTCAACGAAACCAGCTTCAAAACGATTGATTACTGGAATATCGCCTCCACCTACGAAGCCAATAATTCCTGATTTAGACATTTTTGCAGCAGCAACACCTGCTAAGAATGCGCCTTCTTGCTCTTTAAACTTTACAGAAACAACGTTATCAGCTTTTACTTCATGATCAATTAATGCAAATTTAGCTTCTGGATTATCTAAAGCTATAGCTTCAATAGCATCAGCCATCATATAGCCAACACCAAAAATTAAGTTAAAGTCACGACGTAATAATGCGTTTAAGTTTGGATCATAGTCAGCGTGATCTTTTGATTGTAAGTAGGCAAAACCACCGTTACCTTCTGTTAGACCGTGTTCTTTACCGTAAGCTTTGACACCTTCCCATGCAGATTGATTGAATGATTTATCGTCGATACCACCAACATCTGTTACCATTGCAATTGAGAATGCATCTTCATTACTTGTTTCGCCCGATGAAGCGTTTTCGTTTTCTTTTTTAGGTTCTTCATCTTTCGTACCACAAGCACCTAAAATAGCGCCTGCAGCTAATACTGATGATAATACTAAACCAAATTTACGTTTTCTCATTTTTGGTCCCCCCAAAAGATATTGTAATTAGCAGGAAATTCTTTAGAAATGTTCTACACCCGTTTTCGTACTACATGAAAGCTGAATTTATCAGCTCGGAAATAATTTTTCGAATAGAGCACTACTTGATCGTGATCATCGTAATGCAATTGTGTTAATACTAAAAGTGCCGTCTCACGTCCACAATTTAAAATCGGTGATGCTTGCTCATGATACCCTACTGGATCTATGTAGGTCACAGCATATTCAACGTGAATTTTGCCCGATTGTTCAAGTGCAGAAAAAAGTGAAACTTCTTTATTGTTTACAAAGTCAGTAGGCAGGGATTTCGCTGGAAGCTTATCAATACAATAAACTACTGGCTCATCGTCCGCTGTTCTGACACGTTCAATCGTGAGTATTTTATCTTCATCATCACATTGGAAGCGTTTTATTTCTTCTTCAGAAGGTACGGACTCAGTTGCTTTTAAAAAGCGTGAGCCCGGTTCCATACCTGCCATTTCAATCATTGAAGAAATGCTTGATAAATGTTCAATGCCGGATGTAAACAATGGCTTAGGATTAACAAAAGTCCCTACCCCATGTCGACGTACTATGACATTTTCCTCTTCCAACAATCGAAGCGCCTCTCTTAGCGTCGCCCGACTGACTCCAAGTGATTTTGATAATTCAAATTCAGAAGGTAATTTTTCATTTTCTTTGAAAATACCCGCTTCTATATCCGATTTCAAACGATCAATTACTTGAAGATAGAGATGACGATGATCAGTTTTAATAGTCACTTACAATCACCACCAAACTTAGAGATCAGACATCTGATGTACAACATTCCTACTAATCGTTCATTAATATAACATTTTTAAATAGTTAAATAAATAGTTTTGCTTAAATCTGTTGTAGAATAGACATTTATTTTCATTCATTTCGAAAAATTCATCAAAATACTATCACTTTTTATAAATGGATTTTTTAATGATCATACTCATGTACCAATACTTGTCGAGGTTTACTACCTTCTGGTGGTCCAACAATTCCGCGCTGTTCCATCTGATCAACGATTCGAGCCGCACGGGAATAGCCAATTCGGAAACGTCTTTGTAACATCGATACCGATGCGGTTTGCATACTGACTACTAATTGCACAGCTTCATCAAATAGATCATCTGTTTCTTCTAATATTTCTGGTTCCTCTGTCGGTATCATTTCTTCTTGATATTGAACTTTCTGCTGTTCTATAACAAAATCAACTATCGCTTCAACTTCTCCATCCGACAAAAATGCTCCTTGTACTCGCGTTGGCTTCGAAGCACCTGCTGGTAAAAACAACATGTCACCTCGTCCAAGAAGTCGCTCTGCTCCGCCCATATCTAAAATTGTCCTGGAGTCGATTGCAGATGAAACCGCAAAAGCAATCCGTGAAGGAATATTTGCCTTTATGACACCTGTAATCACATCTACACTCGGTCGCTGCGTCGCAATAATTAAGTGAATGCCTGCCGCACGAGCCATTTGTGCTAAGCGGGTTATGGAGTCCTCTACATCACTTGACGCAACCATCATCAAATCTGCCAATTCATCTACGATAACTACTATATATGGTAGTTTTGGATGTTTCTCTGCTGATTCCTCATTGACTCTCCTCACATGGGCATTATAACCTTCAATATTTCTTGTCCCTGTATGCGAGAATAAGTCATAGCGTCGTTCCATTTCAGACACGACTTTTTTGAGTGCCTGTGAGGCTTTTCTAGCATCTGTCACAACTGGCGCAAGTAAATGTGGAATACCATTGTAAACATTTAGCTCGACCATTTTCGGGTCAATCATCATGAGTTTTACTTCATGTGGCTTTGTACGCATTAGTATTGATACAACAATTCCGTTTATACATACGCTTTTCCCACTACCTGTAGAACCGGCCACAAGTAAATGGGGCATTTTATTGAGCTCAGCTAGTACGGCTTGTCCCGTTATATCTCGACCCAACGCTACCTGCAACAATGCATTTTGCTTCACGCCTTCTTTTGATTCTAATACTTCTCTTAATGTCACAATGGCCACTTCACTATTTGGCACTTCAATACCAATCGCAGATTTCCCTGGAATAGGCGCCTCCATACGAATATCTTTTGCAGCTAGTGCTAACGCTAAGTCATCTTGCAAGTTCACTATTTTACTTACTTTCACACCGATATCTGGCAGTATTTCATATTTCGTTACTGCTGGTCCTAAGTGAACTTCCGTAACCTTCGCTTTTACACCAAAACTTTGTAATGTTTGCTCTAGCTTTTTCGCATTTGCTTGAATAACAGAATATTCACCACTCTGATCGTGCTGTGGTGGTAATTGTAAAAGATTAAATGTAGGAAGTTGATAATCTGCATTTTCGACCGTTGTCGTGCTCTCAATGTGTACATCATCTGTTAACTCTACTTCTTCCATTTCCCCGCTTGGTGAATTAGTAAACGTTTCTTCATATTGATGTGTAACATTTTGTGTAAATGCAGAAATTATCGGTTCATACGACTCCTCTTCCTGTTGGGTGGGGATAGTATCACTGTCTGCAGCAACTTCATCTGCTCCATCTACTCTTGAACGACGACTACTTTTTGGTTTTTTCGGATTACTTTTTTTCTTTTCTTGTCGCTTTTTTTGCCACTTTCCAAATAGAGTGGGCGTTTTTTCAACTAGGAACGGTACAAGTGCTTTTCCAGTTACTAAAATTAAGCCGATAAATAAAACTACCCATGCGACGACCTTTGCGCCAGTTGCTTCAAATAATACATGGAGTGCACTAAAGAGTAAAGCTCCTAGCATCCCGCCTCCAAGCATATTGCTACGGCCGACTACTCCTTCCGCTTCAATTAAAATACGCCACGATTCTCTCAGGACCGATTCAGATAAAAGACCGCTCGATTTTGATAATTGTTCAAATAGGATGCTATGACTAAAAATCGTTAAACTGCTAACAATCAACATCATACCGACAATAAGTCGATCTCTTAATGACACCTTTTTACGTCCAATCATCAATAACACAGCGATGAAAATTAACATAAACGGAACGGCAAAATGTAAATTGCCCAAAAGGAACATCGCCATCGTTTGTAAAATACGCCCAATCATTCCATATTCAAAAATCATAATAATTGCAGCGGCAATAAAGACTACCCCTAAAATTTCGTACATAAGTGGGTGCATTTCTTTTTTATCACTAGTTGATTTTGCTTTATTTGTGCTCTTCCTTTTGCTACTAGCCATCTCTTCACCTTCTTTTGCAATCCATTCTTATATATGTAGCGAATAATAACATGTAGAACCGTTTTCTTTCAAAAAAAAGGACTTTCTACCGTAACTCTCGGTTAGAAAATCCTTTTTCATGCATTGCTTCACCACTACGGGCGTTTGGAGCTTTTCCTTTAATATTCCATAATGATTGGGATAATCATTGGACGGCGCTTTGTTTTTTGGAATAAATACGTATTTAATGTATCACGAATTTCTTGTTTAATGTTTGTCCATTCAAACGTGTCTTTACCTACGTATTTTTCAATAACTGTTTTTGCGATTTCTGACGCTTCAGTCATTAACGCTTCTGATTCACGTACATATACGAAACCACGAGATAAAATCTCTGGACCTGAGGCAATTTTCTTTTGTGCACGATTTAATGTCACAACGACAATGAAAATACCATCTTGAGATAATAGTTTTCTGTCACGTAACACAATATTACCTACATCGCCAACTCCAATACCATCAATTAAGATGTTACCAGCTTGTACACGACCACTCATACGCATTTTTCCGTTTTTGTATTCGACGATATCGCCCTTATCAGCGATGAAAATTTGAGATTTTTGCATTCCAAGTTGCTGAGCAAGCTTAGAGTGCGCAATCAGCATACGATATTCACCTTGTACAGGAACAAAATATTTCGGTTGCATTAAGTTTAACATTAATTTCAAATCTTCTTGACTACCATGCCCTGAAACATGGACATTTTTGCTTGAAGTTAAAATTTCAGCTCCTGCTTTTGCAAGCTGATTCATCGTATTCGCCATTTGTACTTCCATACCTGGCGACGGTGTAAATGTAATAAGCACTGTATCATCTTTTTTCACTTTAATATCACGATGATGTTTACGCACGATTTTTTCCAGTGCATCAAGTGGTTCACCTTTGTTACCTGTCGCGATAATAATGATTTCATCTTCTTGATATTTATGCATATCTGAAATTGAGATAATCGAATCTTCTTCTACTGATAAGTAGCCTAGTTGCACACCTAAATCAACTGCTTTTTCTAAAGGTTTCCCTACAATTGCTACTTTACGGAATGAATTTTGCGCTTGTGTAAACACTTGTTGAATTCGAATAAAGTTCGATGCATATACAGCTACTAAAATACGCCCTGGTGCGGAATGGAATGTTTTTGATAATTGTTCTTCAATAACAGTTTCAGATGTTGTATGACCTGGACGCTCTGCTTCGCATGACTCAGATAGTAAAATGAACACGCCATCTTCACCTAATTGCGCCATTTTCGCTAAATCCGGTTTGAATTTACCTGTAGCTGATTGGTCAAATTTGAATTCGCCTGTATGCACTATCGCACCCTCAGAAGTATGGAACACAACCCCTAATGCGTCGGGAATACTATGTGTTGTATGGAAGAATGTCACATACGTCGAGTTGAAATTCATACGGCTTCGATTTGTTACTTCAAAGAATTTTACCTGATGTGGTGCAGGTAATTCTTTTAAATGTTCTTTTGCAAGTGCAATTGTCAACTTCGATCCATACACTGGCGCTTTAATTTTTTGTAAAACATATGCAATTGAACCAATTGCATCTTCATGTCCATGTGTTAAGAAAATCCCTTTCACACGCTCTTTATTTTCTTCTAGGTACGTAATATCAGGAATCACGATGTCTATACCAAGCATTTCGTCTTCTGGGAACATTAAACCACTATCCACAACGAAGAGCTCTTCATCGATTTCTACAACGTACATTGCTTTTCCGATTTCGCCCACACCACCAAGTGGAATGATACGAATCATTTCATTTTTCTTTTTTGTCAATTTATTTCCTCCTAAAAAATATCCCGAACAGCAACCACTTATTTTTCATTATACGGTTTGGAAAGCTTTTGCACAAATTAAAAATACATGTTTCACGTTGGAAACATGTATTTTATTTCATCTACTGCTATTTTGTTGTAGATTCTATGTAGAAATATCTCTCGATACGTTGCCGAGATCTAGTATATGTTTGAATTTGCCTGCAAACGGAGCTTTCCCTTACGTTCCGGATCACTGCTCTCTCCAAAGGAGCATTCCTTGTCATTTTGAGTCATTTTTCTCGCCAACAACTAACAAAAGCGGAGTTGATAGTAATCAACCCCGCCCATACACTATCTATAATTCTTCGCCTTCTCTTGGTACGTATCCCAAATTTGGTCGAAATTAGATTTTTCTTCATCTGTCATTTCTACCATTGGTAGGCGAACATTTAATGTATCAAAGCCTAGCTTTGTCATCGCATATTTAATTGGCGATGGATTTGGCTGTGCAAATAATGCACGTACAAGTGGTAGTAATGCACGGTGGATTTTTGCTGCTAGCTCATGATTACCTTCATTAAATGCTTTAATCATTAACTGCATGTCATTACCGACAACATGGGAAGCTACTGAAATGATACCAGCACCACCAATCGCTAGTAATGGTAATGTTAATCCATCATCACCGCTATACACTAAGAAATCATCTGCATCGTCAACATTCTCAATAATATCGCCCATTTGATCCAAATTACCACTTGCCTCTTTAATCCATGCGATATTCGGAATTTTACTTAACGCAACAGATGTTTCATACGTTACGTTAATACCTGTGCGTCCTGGAACATTGTACAGCATTACTGGAAGCTTTGTTTCTTTTGCAATCTTTTCAAAGTGAGCATAAATCCCACGTTGGTTTGGCTTATTATAATACGGAGCTACAAGCATAATACCATTAGCACCGTTTTCTTCAGCTTTATGTGTCATGGCAATCGAATAAGCCGTTTCATTATCACCTGTTCCAGCGATTACTGGTACACGACCTGCCGCTTTTTCAACTGTGAAACGAACAACCTCGATTTTCTCTTCTGTTGTCATTGTTGGGTTTTCAGATGTTGTACCACAAGCAACGATACAATCCGTACCGTTATTAATTAAGTGATTAATAATTCGTTCAAGTTCTGGATAATTTATCGTACCATCTTCTTTAAACGGCGTAATCATTGCCGTTCCAATTCGACCTATATTCATCCTTACACCCCTCTTATAGTAAGTTATCCTCAAGCATTGCTTCTGCAATTTGAATAGAATTTAGTGCGGCACCTTTTAATAGATTGTCAGATACGATCCATAGATGGAAGCCCTTTTTATTATCTAAATCTTGTCGAATACGGCCTACAAATGTAGCGTCTTGCCCTTCAGCGTAAATTGGCATAGGGTAAGTTTGTGTTGCGATATCATCTTCTAACACAATACCAGGTGCATTGCGTAATACATCAGATATCTCTTGTACTGTCGATTCTTTCTCTAGTTCAATATAAACAGATTCAGAGTGTCCTGAAACGACTGGTACACGTACACAAGTTGCTGCTACTGAAAGTTCAGGTGCGTGCATAATTTTCTTCGTTTCGTTGATCATTTTCATTTCTTCATATGTAAATCCATTATCTGTGAACTTGTCAATTTGCGGAATGACATTACGAGCGATTGGATAGTGACGTTCGTCGCTTCCACAAGGTAGAATGTTTGCTTCTACGTTTTTACCTGCATCCCAGTTTCCACTTTGTGTTTTTAATTCTTCTATTGCAGAAATACCTGCGCCTGAAACAGCTTGGTATGTGGATACCAATACTTTAGTTAATCCAAATGCTGCACGAATTGGCTCAAGTGCAGCAACCATTTGGATTGTTGAACAGTTTGGATTAGCAATAATCCCTTTATGTTTTGCAAGATCTTCGCGGTTTACTTCAGGTACTACAAGCGGTACATCCGGATCCATACGGAAATGACTCGTATTATCGATAACAACTGCCCCTCGTTTTGCTGCTTCCGGTGCAAGTACTGCTGATACTGAACCACCTGCAGAAAATAATGCAACATTTACACCTTCAAAAGCTTCTGGTGTTGCTTCTTCTATTGTATATGTCTGACCATTAAATTCGATTGGTTTACCTGCTGAACGAGCAGAAGCTAAAAACTTAATATTTCCGATAGGGAACTTACGCTTTATTAACTGCTCCATCATTTTTGAACCTACTGCACCTGTTGCACCTACAACGGCAACTGTTAACTGCTTTGTCATCTGGCATCTCTCCTTGAATACAAGTTGTATAATGTGTGCTATTGTATCACAAAAATACTGAGAATTGTGTGTAATAGTGGAATTATTTGAAATATTGTATCAACATCGGCTGTAATTGCTTTTTATGCGTAATTGCTGCATGAACGGTCTCTACCATTTGATTGAAATCAGAAATTAATGAGTTCGGCTTACCTTCAGGAGAATCTTGCCCAAACGGAATGAAATAAATGTTCTTTGAATTAATAAGCTTCATAATATTTTGCCCATTTAAACCAAGTGCATCATTTGTAGAGATGCCTAATACTACAGGCGAACCATTGCGTAACGTTGCTTTTGCTGCCATTAACACCGGACTATCAGTTGCAGCATTCGCAAATTTGCTGATGCTATTGCCTGTCATCGGCGCAATGACCATTGCATCTAGTGGATTTGATGGTCCAAACGGCTCCGCTTCTTTAATGGAAGAAACGACCTTCTCACCCGTCAATGCCTCTATTTTTGCAATCCATTCCTCACCTGTCCCAAAACGTGTTGCTGCATGTAAAACCGAATGCGTAATAATCGGTATAACCGTTGCACCAGCATCGATGAAATTTTGAATTTTAGGCACAACATCTTCATACGTACAATGTGAAGCCGTAATGCCTAAACCAATCCGTTTCCCCGTTAGCAATTTTCTTCCTCCTCTATTGCCTTGCACAAAATCTCAGCCGCATCATGCGCAAAGTATTTCCCAGGTAATGACGGCAATAGTACATATGTCTGCAACTGTTCAGAGTCTATATCTAAACAACCAGGTTCTGATGCTAAGTCATACATTACAGCGGGTACATGCTCTTCAAACGATTCTGTTACCCACTTAGCCGGAATCGTATTAATAAAGATGCTGTCATGAATGGACCACTTACGATCATCTAAATTTGTCGCTTTATAGCCATATGCCTTCGCCTCGCTCACTTGGACAACAGAGCGAGCAACAATATGAACATTAGCGCCCATCTTCACGAGTAAAGAAGCGAGCATTTTTGCGATACGGCCGAAGCCTGCGATTGTAAAGTTTTGTCCGTAAATACACTTTTGCTCGAGCCCGTAAAACGTGGCGATAAATCCCTCCGCTGTCAATCGCGCATTTTGCCAAATAAACGATTCTTGTTGTAAATAATTAGTCGTTTGATTCTTTTCTAATAATTGCTTCCAATGCATTGTAAGTCTTCCTGTATAGAACTTTACTCTTGATATTCCGTATAACTGCTCGACTTCTATTTTTAACGGAAGTATCGGTAAAATTATTTTATTTGGCTGGAATTCCAGCACGAGTTTATTTAATTCTTCATTCCACACGGTTGTTCTTTTATAGAACACAGTACGTGAAGGACTTCGCAGCATTGTCGCTAATTCCTTAAGCCTCGAGTCTTCTCCAATTACAAGCCATTTCTCGTTTTCCAAATGCTCACCTCAATCTAAAAATTCTGACTGAACCGTAGTTGTCTTATTGAACAATATTCGATCTTCACCAATTAAAATAATTTCTTGCCACGGAATCATTTCGCTAACTTTCATTTTCTTTTTTTGGAATGGGCCTTTTTCTTTCAAAATTTCAAAACCATGAATTTTTCCAGTTTGCACATCTAATAGACATTCTGTATGAGCCAGGATGCCAAAGTGTACGCCACCTTCTACTTGAATTAATTCTTTATCCACCATTTCTGATAGTAACATGCCTCATCTCCCTCCTTGAGCCGTTACCCCAATATATGCCACCTTTTTGCAATTCGTGCCCAACTTTAGAATGACATATTACTTGTATTATTCTCACCAACTGTGTATAGTGTGTATATACAATTATTATTTGTGAGGTGAATATTTTATAATGTATATCCATTTAAGCAATGCCAGCGATAAACCGATCTACGAGCAAATTACCACGCAAATAAAAGAAGCGATTTTAGCGAATAAATTGCTGGCAGGCGATGCACTTCCTTCTATTCGTTCACTTGCAAAAGAGTTGAAAATTAGCGTCATGACTACTAAGAGAGCCTATGCTGATTTAGAACGAGATGGCTTTATTGAAACTGTTGCAGGAAAAGGGAGTTTCGTGACAGAACGCAATCAGGATTTTTTACGGGAAGAATTACTACGACAGATTGAGGAACATTTGCAAAAGGCAGTAAAAACAGCGAAAACTGCTGGAATCGCAAAAGAGGAATTACAGGAGTTATTATCATTGATGTTAGAGGAGGAATAATAAATGAACGCCATTGAAATTCACGATTTACATAAAACTTTCGACGGTTTTTCACTCAAAGATGTTAGCTTTTCTTTACCACAGGGAACAGTAATGGGTTTTGTCGGTGAAAACGGTGCAGGCAAATCAACGACCATTAAATGTGTGCTCAATTTACTAAAGAAGAAACGTGGAGAAATCTTACTATTTGGTAAAAATCACATCAAACATGAACTTGAGGTGAAAAGTGAAATTGGTGTTGTCTTCGATGATTTACATGTACCAGAAGTGTTAAATGCCACGCAGCTCGATAAATTTATGGCAAAGGTTTTTAAGAATTGGGATTCTGTATACTATTTTGAACGCCTTAATCAATTTAAAGTGCCGACAAAGAAAAAAGTAAAAGAACTATCACGTGGGATGAAAATGAAGCTATCTATAGCACTGGCACTGGCACACCATCCAAAGCTCCTCATTTTAGATGAGCCGACAAGTGGGTTAGATCCCATTATTCGTGATGAAATTCTCGACCTATTTTTAGAATTTATGCAAGATGAAACACATAGTATCTTATTCTCTTCACATATTACGAGTGATTTAGAGAAGATTGCAGATTATATAACATTTATCCATAATGGCGAAATTTTATTTAGTGAGAGTAAGGATGTATTACTGTATGAGTACGGTATTTTTAAAGGGTCAAGAGAATCTGCAGAAGCATTGCCAGAACATGCCGTAATTGGCTGGCGTGAATCTACTTTCGGCCTTGAGCTCCTAGTGAAAAAAAACGAAGTAAGCAACGCGTTTATGTTAAGTAAGCCTTCCATTGAGGAGATTATGCTATTTTATGTAAAGGGTGGTGGTGCAAAATGATGGCTCTTGTTTTAAAAGATTTAATGACGATTCAGCGTCAACTAAAGGCACAGTCTTTTTTTCTTATCATCATTTTATTCATTGCGGCTTTTATGCAACAAGGACCCATACTCTTTGCTTTCATTACATTTATAGCGGCGACGCAAGCAATTACCGCGTTAACTTATGATGAGTTATGCAATTGGGATAAGTTCGCAAATACTTTACCAATTACTAAAAGTGATATCGTGCTTAGTAAGTACTTGCTCGGCATTGCCCTTATGCTCATAGGTTTAACGATCGCTCTTCCTTTTGCCTTTCTAATTAGTTATATTGCTGATAAAGGGGAAACGATCAATTTCTTCCTAACTTTCAGTCTAATTGTCACAGCAGCTTTTTGTTTGCTGGCACTATTGCTACCAATTTACATTAAATTCGGCTCCGTTAAAGGCCGAATGGTGCTCATTGCTGCTTGTTTCGTACCAGGTTTTTTAGTTGGGCTACTGGAAGATCATATTGCACAGTTTTTACCAAAATTTTTGGAATTGCAAAACCTCAGCTTTTTCGCACCTATTGCAGGGCTAGTTATTTTATGGCTATCATCTCTAATCTCAACTGCTATTTACGAAAAAAAAGATTTTTAGGAGGATTAGTGATGGAAACGACTACTTTCATCACTAATCCGAAAGACCGCAAAAAAATAGGTTGCCAATGGCAACCTATTTCAGACTGTAGACAAAGTCGATTTTTTCGACTTTGTCTATTATTTTTAAATTGAGCGGCTATAAGCACAATTCTTTTTAGATTTTCCAAACCCTTTATTTTCAAGGGGGCGGAAAAACGTTTGAACATAGAAAACTAAAATTAAATGCCCACATATGATAACTTTTTGATACGAATTTAGTTTGTCGACACTCTGAAATAGGTTGCCAATGGCAACCTATTTTTTATCAATCACTACATGTGTTAACGTATCTTCTGCAAAATCAATGTCAAATGCTTTTCCAAATCCTACAACATAGCGTCCTTTTAATGGTGTTAGCTCAAATAATGAAAAATCAAGTGTACGTAATAGTTTCATCATGTTTGCTGTATGTACCTCATCAAATGCTGCATATACTTCTTCATGCCCTTCATTGCCTAAATTTTTAGGCTTACATTGCCAACGTGCACGTTCTGTCGCAAAATGATTTTGTGTCACGGCTTGATCTGCTACACACAATACATCTACAACTTGTGCTTGATCAAGCAACAGATGATGTTCAGCAATGCGACTAACATATACATAAAACTTACCATTTACTTGTACAAAAGCTGCTGAACTACTAAATGGCATTCCTTCTTTATCTACAAAGCTAAGCACAAAGCTCTTTCTCCCTTGAATAAATGCCTCATAATCTTTTCTAATTTGTTCAATATCAATTGTTTTTTGCATAGTTAAGCTCCTAACATTTCACTGTATTTTTTAATTGAATTCGTGGCGCAGTATCCCACGTAACGTGCTGAATTTCTGCTTCCATTTTATAAATGGACTGTATCATATACTCTGTCATAACATCATCAGGCGTACCAATTTGTGCACGATGTCCATCTTTTACAACGACAATTCGGTCACTATAACTTGAAGCTTGATTTAAATCATGGAGCACCATAACAACAGTCATCCCCGTATCGCGGTTAAGTTCGCGAACCAGTTCTAACACCTCATGTTGATGTGCAATATCTAAATAGGTTGTCGGTTCATCTAATAACAATATTTGTGGTTTCTGAGCTAATGCCATCGCAATCCAGGCACGCTGTGATTCCCCACCTGATAATGCAGCAATCGATTGATCTTTATACTTAGTCAGTTGCGTTTTTTCAAGTGCCCAGTCAACTATCGCATAATCATCTTCATCTAAACGCTCAAACCACTTCTTATGAGGATAACGACCATATGATACTAAATTACGCACGGTAATATCTGAAGGTGCTTGATTACGCTGACTTAAAATACACATTTTCTTGGCAATTTCCTTTGACGATAATTTCCGCATATTTTCTCCGTCAAATGTAACAGTACCTGCACTATATGGCAGCATGCGTGCAACTGCTTTTAAAATCGTGGACTTACCTGAGCCATTTGGTCCGATAATCGATAATACTTCACCTTTTTTGACATCAAATGAAAAATCATGGACAACTTCTTTTTGCTCGTAACGAACCGATAGCTGTTCAATTTTTAACATTAAAACGCCTTCTTTCTCATTAAGTATAAAAAGTACGGCCCACCAATGACTGCCATTAATATCCCCGCTGGAATATCAAGCGGTGCAAACAAAGTACGACCACCTGTATCGGCAATTAATAAGATGATTGCCCCCATTGCCATACTCATCGGTAACATATATTTATAATCCGAGCCGACTAGTAAACGTGCCATATGTGGAACAATTAAACCGACAAAACCAATCATGCCAATAGCTGCTACAGAAATAGCTGCTAAAAATACGGCTAAAATAGACAGCATGATACGTATGCGTGTCACATTTTCACCTAAGTTCGTTGCAACTTGGTCACCTAAACGAATGATGTTCGCTTTGCGAATCGCAAAAATTGATAAAATCCAACCGATAATGGCATACACATAGATCATTTGTAATGAAGCATGCCCCTTTGCAGCTAAACTGCCATTCAACCATTGCACTGCCGATGGTAAACGGTCACTATATAAGATAGATAAGAAGCCAATAACCCCGCCACATAAGGCATTAACGGCCACCCCAGATAAAATAATGGCAATTGGTGAAATGCCTGTACGGCGCCAAGCAAGAGCGTATACAATACTGGCTGCTATTAATCCACCTACGAATGCAGCTACTGGGATTAAATGTGTATATTCCGGATTTGCCAGCATAATGAGTAACACACAAGCTGCAGCACCACTCGTCACACCAGTTAACCCAGGATCGGCAAGTGGATTGCCCATTACTGCTTGTAACAGGGCTCCTGAAATGGCTATGTTTGCACCAATAATGAGTGCTAATAGAACACGAGGCAAGCGAATATCCCAAATTATCGTTGTATAGACACCTTCCTCACGACCATTAAAAATCGTTTTTAAAATATCGGGAATTGAAATGTGCACACTGCCTAATCCCATTGCTACAATCGCTGCAATAATCGCCAGCACAAACGTTATAATGACAATTGTGCGACTTCTTGTTGTACTTATCATGTGAAGCTCCTCATTTTATATCAATTTCGCCTCAGCGTAATTGCGTCCGGATTTTAATTATACCTACATAATTAACTCCTCTCAAAATCCGTGACATCCGCCGGAGGCTTAACTTTAATCATTCTATGTTCAAACATCTCTGCATTAAAGCTAAAACTTTTATTTTTCTATTTACGTATATAGGAGAAGATAACTACTGATTAACGTTAAAGAAATAATCTGAAATTGTTGTTAATGCTGTATCGACATTCGCAATTGACGTTACGCCAAAGGTACTGTAGTCTAGCATATAAATTTTATCGTTTTTGTACGCTGATAATTGTATCCAAGCGCTATTTTTTTCAACTTCTTGTTTAAATTTATCTTCATTTGCTCCGTGATCTCCTGACGCTAAAACAAAGATCATGTCTGGATCTGTAGCAACAATTTGTTCTAAGTTAATCGCTGAATACGTTGATTCCGTTTTTAAAGCTGACTTTGCAATATTATCTGCACCAAGTCGCTCTACTAAGCTTCCTAGATAAGATTTATCATTCATAACCATAAACGAATCAGATGTACCCATTACCAACATAACAGATGGTAATTCTTTTCCTTGCGCAAGTTTTTCTAACTCCTGTTCTTTCGCTACAATATTTTTCAATACTTCATTCATTTTTTCTTCTTTTCCAAAGTATGTACCTAGTACTTTAAAGCTTAGTTTTAAATCTTCATATGACTCTGTTGGTAAATATGCTGTTTTTAAATTCATTCCTACTAATGCCTTATCAAGTGTATCTTGTAAAGCGGATGCACCAACAATTAATTCTGTTTGTAAGCTTGAAATTACTTCTAAATCTGGTGCCATCGGTGAACCAATACGCGTAATTGCATCAAAGTCAGTTGGAATCGGATTTGTAGATGTAGGTACGCCTACAGGTACAATGTCAAGTAAGTGAAGCATCTCTGTTAAAGGAACAGAAGTTGTAACAATTTTGTCCGGTACCATTTCTGGGAACGATGCTAATAATTCTTGGAACTTGTCTTCGTTAACACCATCTTCAAATTCACCTGCTACAACAGGATCTTTTGCTGCTTGTTCCTGAGATTCAACTTCAACTGAATCCTTATTCTTTACTTCTTGTTCTGTACAACCAAACAGCGCTAATGATAACGCTAGTAAACCTACACCCGCAAACTTCTTCATTAATAGTAACCCCCGATTAAATGATAATGATTTTCAATATCGTTTATACTATCAGAGTTTATTGAGAAAGACAATAGCTAATTGAGAAGGATTTTCGTAAAAAAAGGATTATTCACGTGAATATCCGTGAATAATCCCTTAAAAGTTATAATTTTGGTCCAATAATCGAAATCGCTGGTTCGGCTTTTAAAATTTTCGCAATAAGACGATCTACAGATTCCATTGAAATGGCATCTATAGCTTCTAAAATCTCATCTACTGATCGATGTTTGCGATGTACAAGTTCGTTCGTACCATTACGATTCATTCGTGAGCCTGTTCCTTCTAAACCAAGTACAAAGCTTCCTTTTAGCTGCTCCTTGGCATTATCAAGCTCTTCTTCCGTCACACCGCCTGCTACGATGTCTAAAAGTGTTGCATCAATAGTATGTTGTAACTGTGGTAATTGCTCACGACTCGTACTGCCATAAATCGTAAATGCGCCCACATCTGCATAGCAAGATTGGTACGAGAAGATGCTATAAGCTAGGCCGCGCTCCTCACGTACTTCCTGGAACAGACGAGAGCTCATATTTCCACCAATAATATTATTTAGTGCTATAAAGCTATACATATCTAGATCCTTCACACCAATTGCTGGGTAAGAAATAGCTAGGTGTGCTTGCTCCGTATCACGTAGCTTCACAATTTCACCTGGATTGAATTCTGGCGTCGTTAACACAGGCTCTATTGCTAAAGGTGACCCCTCATACTGCCCAAATAGTTGCTCAATTGTTGTCAGTAGCTCTGTTGAAATATTACCCGCAACTGAGATAACTACCGACTTCGGTCCATAATGTTTTGCCATATATGTACGAATTGTCTCGGCTGTAAATGTTTTTAACGTTTCTGCTGTACCCAAAATTGGACGGCCTAGCGCATCGTTTGGATACATTACTTGCCAAAGCTTTTCATGGACGTCATCGTCTGGTGCATCTTCGCTCATTAAAATTTCTTCTAGCACGACTTGGCGTTCCTTCTCTAATTCGTCCTTTGCAAATGTAGAGTGAAAGAACATGTCTGCTAAAATCGTAATTGCTAGTTCAGCATGATGATCTAGTACTTTTGCGTAATAGCATGTGTTTTCCTTTGATGTAAAGGCATTTAACTCGCCACCTATACGGTCAAACGCTTCAGCAATTTGGCGTGCAGAACGTGTTGCTGTCCCTTTAAAAAGCATATGCTCGATGAAATGTGTAATCCCGTTTTCTTCTGGTAATTCGTAGCGTGAGCCTGCATCCACAAAAATCCCAAGTGTTACTGATCGTACATGGTCAATTTGTTCGGATACAATGCGCACACCATTTTGACATGTGTGTACTTGTACCAAATAACTCCCTCTTTCCATAAAAAAAGGCTGCGTATAAAGCGCAGCCTTTTTGTTTATACTTAATTATTTTTCTTGCTCAGCGCGTTCTTTTTCTTCTTTCACGACTACCTTACGAGAGATATTGACACGACCTTGCTTGTCGATTTCAATAACTTTCACTAACAGTTGATCGCCAAGTTTTAGCACGTCTTCAACTTGTTTTGTGCGCTCTTCTTGGATTTCTGAGATGTGTAATAAGCCATCTTTACCAGGGAAGATTTCACAGAATGCACCGAACTTCTCGATACGTTTAACCGTTGATAAGTAATACTCGCCAACTTTTGCTTCACGTACGATGTCTTCGATGATTTGTTTAGCACGAGCGTTCATTTCTTCATTTGCAGAAGAGATGTAAATTGTACCATCTTGCTCTGTATCAATTTTCACGCCAGTTTCTTCAATGATTTTGTTAATTTGTTTACCACCTGGTCCGATAACGTCACGGATTTTGTCAGGATTAATTTTAACAATAACAATTTTTGGTGCGTACGTAGATAATTTCTCACGTGGCTGTGCTAATGTTGCTAGCATAGATTCTAGAATGTGCATACGACCAATTTTCGCTTGTGTTAATGCTTCTTCTAAAATGTTACGTGATAAACCATCAATTTTAATGTCCATTTGAAGTGCTGTTACACCTTTAGCTGTACCTGCCACTTTAAAGTCCATATCACCAAGATGGTCTTCCATACCTTGGATATCTGTTAAGATTGAGTAATGTTCGCCTTTTTTAATAAGACCCATTGCGATACCTGCAACTGGTGCTTTTAATGGAACACCTGCATCCATCATTGCTAGCGTAGATGCACAGATTGACGCTTGAGAAGTTGAACCATTTGACTCAAGTACTTCAGATACACAACGGATTGTGTAAGGGAATGCATTTTCATCTGGTAAAACTGCTAATAATGCGCGCTCACCTAAAGCACCGTGACCAATTTCACGACGACCTGGTCCACGAATTGGGCCAGTTTCCCCTACTGAGAATTGAGGGAAGTTGTAATGGTGCATGAAACGTTTAGATTCTTCAATACCTAAACCGTCAATAATTTGTACATCACCTAATGCGCCCAGTGTACAAATTGAAAGGGCTTGAGTTTGTCCACGTGTGAAAAGTGCCGAACCGTGTGTACGTTGTAGTAAACCAGTTTCAGAAGAAAGTGCACGAATTTCGTCTAATTTACGACCATCAGGACGAATTTTATCTTCTGTAATTTGACGACGCACTTCGTCTTTCACCATTTTATCTAAAATCGTGTGTACTTGTTTCATCGTTACATCATCAGCTTCTTGTTCTTCATACGAAGCAACAATACGTTCTTTTACAGCTTGAATCGCTTCTTCACGTGCATGCTTTTCAACTGTTTGAATCGCATCATGCATTTCTGTTTCACATGCCGCTTTAATATCAGCTTGAATCGCTTCATCGATTTCGAATAAAGTAATTTCTTTTTTCGCTTTACCAACTTCCGCTACGATCTGCTCTTGGAAAGCGATAATCTTTTTAATTTCTTCATGACCAAACATAATTGCTTCAAGCATCGTTTCTTCTGGAACTTCTAAAGCGCCTGCTTCAACCATGTTGATTGCATCTTTATTCCCAGCTACTGTTAATTGAATAGTTGAATGTTGAGACTGTTCTACAGTTGGGTTCACTACGAACTCACCATCGATATAGCCAACCTGAACACCTGCAATTGGTTCATCAAACGGAATATCCGAAATAGCTAATGCTAAAGATGAACCGACCATTGCAGCCATTTCTGATGAACAATCTGAATCATTTGACATTACCATAGATATAACTTGTACTTCATTACGGAAACCATCTGGGAACATTGGACGAATTGGACGGTCAATTAAACGGCTCGTTAAAATCGCATTCTCAGAAGGACGGCCTTCACGTTTGATAAAGCCACCAGGAATTTTACCCGCCGCATATAAACGTTCTTCGTAGTTTACTGTTAATGGGAAGAAATCTAATGGTTTTGGTGATTTTGACATTGTCGCTGTTGCTAATACTGAAGTATCACCATAGCGTACTAATGCTGCACCGTTTGCTTGTTTTGCTAACTGTCCTACTTCGATAACTAGTGGACGGCCAGCCCATTCGTATGAATAGACCTTTTTTTCGTTCATTCAATGAACCCCTCTCTATTATAAAAACACTTACTCATCTGTATGTATTAATAGTAAGTGTACCAAAAATGCTTGTTCTATGCTAAATATTTCATTAATTTAATGATACATTGGATTTTCATACTTGCCAATTTATTTAGGAGTCATTTTTTTGCATAAAGAAAAAGCGGGAATAATCCCGCTTTTTGTTTGTCAATTAGCGACGTAAGCCTAAACGAGTGATTAATTCACGGTAACGTTGTACGTCAGTTTCACGTAGATATTTAAGTAAGTGACGACGACGACCTACCATTTTAAGAAGACCACGCTCAGAGTGGAAATCTTTTTTGTGAGTACGTAAGTGTGTGTTTAAAGCATTGATTTCAGCTGTTAACACTGCGATTTGTACTTCTGGAGAACCAGTGTCACTTTCGTGAGTGCGGAACTCAGCGATTAATTCGTTTTTACGTTGTTTTGTAATAGCCATTTTATTGACCTCCTAAATAATTGTTTATCCCCATTAGCACAGTAAACGTTGGAGTCATCGATATACCGAGCTAAGGTTAAGCACTTTATGCACTTATGAATGTTACCATAAAAATATATGTCAAGCAAGCAATCTAATTTACCTCAACCTAAAACATTTTTTACGTCAGGCTAAAGTTAACTCAAGTTCTTGAAATATTGGATTGCTTGTTCTTTATCTAGCTCAATTTGCGTCTTCAAAGCCTCAATACCATCAAATTTACGCTCACTACGAATACGTTGATACCATCTCACTTTTACTTCTTCGCCATATATATTTTTTTCGAAGTCTAAGATATGTACTTCGATGGATAACTGTTTGTTATTTGGGTCTTTAAATGTCGGCTTATAACCAACATTACAAACACCATCATACCATTCGTTTTGCACGTTTAGACGCACTGCATACACGCCACTTGCAGGAATAAATACCCCTTCTAGCGCTTGTACATTGGCTGTTGGGAAACCGATAGTACGACCTCGTTTATCCCCATGTACAACCATGCCTGTTATTTCAAAAGGTCTGCCTAATAATATACGTGCTGCTTCCATATCGCCTTCTTGTAGAAGTTTGCGAATACGTGTTGAGCTGATTTTTTCTACATCATCGGCTTTTTTATCAACAACAGTCACACCATAATCGCCATTGCTTAATTTTCGCATATCCTCCATTGTCCCTTTTCCAAACGCGCCAAATGAAAAGTCAAAGCCCGCTGTAACATGCTGAATGTTTAATGCGCGAATAAATGTATCGATAAAGTCACTTGGTGATAACTTGGCAAAATCCGATGTGAAATGTACGACAAATACCTTATCAACACCCAATTCTTCAAATAATTGCAGTTTTTGTTGTAGTAACGTAATGTAAAAAACTTTTTCATTGCGTCCACCTAGCACTAATGAAGGGTGCGGATCAAACGTCATGACTGCCGTTGGAATTTGTCGCTTATTCCCCTCCTCCTTCGCAGCTGCAATTACCGCCTGATGACCTAAATGCACACCATCAAAAAAGCCAAGTGCAAGTGAGTATGGCTGCATACTATCTCGCTGCTGTAATTGATGTGGGTATTTTAAATGAATAACCTCCATACCAAAAATTCCTCCTACTCTATCGTCGGGAACATTTTATGTGGCTTCATAAACCCTTCCTTTGTCGGATGAGCCTGATAAACCGCAAATGCTTTCCCTTGTATCCCAAATACAATTTTATCATGTACCTTTAATAATGCATCGCTAGGAAGCACTTGTCCATTTAAAATTTCTTTTTCATTTGACTTATCAATCTCGATATACGGATAATCTGATAACGCGTATTCAACCGGTAAAATGCAGGCATCAACGTTCTCGTCTTCCATAAGCTCCGCCACTTGCGCTAATGTAAAACAGTTCTCTTTCGTAAATGTACCTGACGCCGTACGTACAAGCTCTGCCATATGTGCAGGGTAGCCAAGTGCTTCCCCAATTTGAACGGCTAACGTACGAATATACGTGCCTTTACTACATGCGATACGTACAGGAAATGTAATCTCTTGCCCTTCATATAAATCAGCATCATCTAATAGCTCAAGTGAATGAATCGTTACTTGACGTGTCGGCCTTTCCACCGTTTCACCTTTTCGTGCATATTCATACAAGCGTTTACCATTTACTTTGACTGCTGAAAACATTGGTGGTGTTTGAGAAATCACACCTGTTAACGACGCTAAAGCTTCAAGTAGCTGTGTTCGAGTGAAGGACTTTCGTGTAGTATTTTCTTCGACTGTTTCCCCTTCTGCATCTTCTGTCGTCGTTGTACGTCCGATAGAAATGACTGCCTCATACGTCTTCCCTGAATCTGTTAAGTATTCAGCGATTCGTGTCGCTTGCCCGATACAAATTGGTAACACGCCTTCCACACCAGGATCAAGCGTTCCTGTATGTCCCACCTTTTTCGTACGTAAAATTTTTCGTAATTTAAAAACACAATCATGACTTGTCATGCCACGTTCTTTCCAAAGTGGTAAAATACCGTTCATGTCTTTCCTCCTCTTTAATAACAAAAAAGTCTGCCTGCATGAACATGCATGTGGCAGACTTTTCATTTTTCTTATTCTTGTCTAGGCTAAAGCGCCATCTCCTCAAGGTCGTTTCAATCCCTCAGGTGAATGTGTTAGTGCCGCAAGCGCCACAGGATGTGGAGTGTTTGCGGTTAACGCTTGAGGCTCACACGATGTGAGTCATGTCGGCAATGCCGTACGGAAGCGGCGGTTTTGCCGACAAAGGGATAGACGGGTGCTGTAGCACTTTTCTTACTCTTTGTGTAAATCGCGTAATAATGAATCGATTCGGTTCCCATATTCAATCGATGAATCAAATTCAAAGATTAACTCTGGTGTACGACGTAAACGGATACGTGAACCGATTTCAGAACGGATGAAACCAGAAGCCTTTACTAAAGCTTTTAATGTTTCCTCACGTTCACGTTCATTACCTAAAGACGTAATATAAATAGTCGCTTGTTGTAAATCACCTGTTACATCAACACCAGTAACAGTTACAAAACCAACACGCGGGTCTTTAATTTTACGGCCAATAATATCGCCAAGCTCTTTTTTCATCTGCTCAGCAACACGGTTTGAGCGTAGAGACATAGTTAGTCACCTCAATTTCGTTGTCCAGATATTTGCGCTACACGCTTGTCAGGATTCCACAAGCATTTATCGCACGAAGACGAGCGCAAATACCCTTTCCTACCTATAAATAGTCTCGCCACACATTAAGCTGTTCCCATGCAGGATTCGACTGTAAAAAATGAAGTGCATGATTGATTTCACGCTCAGCTGCTTCTTTTGAAGAAGAAACAGCCACCAGCGCTAATTTCGTACGTTGCCATACATTTTGATGATCGACTTCCGCAATCGAAACATTAAATTTCTGCTTGGTGCGGGTAATCATTCGCTGCAGTACAGCGCGTTTTTCCTTTAACGAATGGGCAGTTTGAATAATGAATTCAACTTCTGCGTATACAATCATTAAGAACGTTTAATCTCTTCCATAATGTAGGCTTCAATGATGTCGCCCTCTTTAATATCATTAAAGTTCGTAATTGTAATACCACATTCGTATCCTCTTGCAACTTCTTTCACTTCGTCTTTGAAGCGTTTTAATGTATCAAGTTCACCTTCGAAAATAACGACGTTGTCACGGATGACACGTACGCCAGAATCGCGTGTTACTTTACCTTCTGTTACATACGAACCAGCAATTGTACCAACTTTTGATACTTTAATTGTTTGACGAACTTCAGCTTGACCAATAATTTTTTCTGCAAATTCTGGATCAAGCATCCCTTTCATCGCTTGTTCGATTTCTTCGATTACTTTATAAATGACACGGTGTAAACGGATGTCTACGCCTTCTTCTTCAGCTGCACGTTTTGCATTTGTATCTGGACGTACGTTAAAGCCGATAACAATCGCATTCGAAGCAGCTGCAAGTGAGATATCAGATTCTGTAATTGCACCAGCACCTGTGTGAATAATCTTCACGTTTACGCCCTCTACGTCGATTTTCATTAGTGATGCAGCCATTGCTTCAACCGTACCTTGTACGTCAGCTTTGACAATTAAGTTTAATTCTTTCATTTCGCCTTGACTCATTTGTTCGAATAAGTTATCAAGCGTTACACGTTGTTTTTCAGAACGTTGTGCTTGAATCGCTGTCATCGCACGTGATTCACCAACTTGGCGAGCTGTTTTCTCATCTTCGAATACTACGAAGCGGTCACCAGCTTGTGGCACTTCATTTAAACCTGTGATTTCAACTGGTGTCGATGGACCTGCTTCTTTAACACGACGGCCTTTGTCATTAACTAAGGCACGTACACGACCAAATGCATGTCCGACTACGATAGGATCTCCGACTTTCAACGTACCATCTTGTACTAAAAGTGTTGCAACTGAACCGCGACCTTTATCAAGCTGTGCTTCGATTACTGTACCAAGTGCTAAACGGTTTGGATTTGCTTTAAGCTCTCCAACCTCTGCTACAAGTAATACCATTTCTAGTAATGTATCGATACCTTCGCCTTTTAATGCTGAGATTGGTACGAAAATTGTTTCGCCACCCCAAGCTTCAGGTACAAGACCATGTTCTGTTAATTCTTGCATAACGCGGTCAGGGTTTGCTGAAGGTTTATCCATTTTGTTTACTGCTACGATAATTGGTACTTCTGCAGCTTTAGCATGGTTAATCGCTTCAACTGTTTGTGGCATTACACCATCATCAGCTGCTACCACTAGAATTGTTAAGTCCGTTACTTTTGCACCACGTGCACGCATTGTTGTAAATGCTGCGTGTCCAGGAGTATCTAGGAACGTAATTTTTTTGTCGCCTTCTGTTACTTGGTAAGCACCGATATGTTGTGTGATACCGCCTGCCTCACCAGCCGTAACTTTTGTATGACGGATAGAGTCAAGTAAAGTTGTTTTACCATGGTCAACGTGCCCCATGATTGTCACTACAGGTGGACGCTCTGATAATTCTGCTTCGTTTACTTCTTCAATTTGTTCGAAGTGCGTTTCTAAATCCGTAATATCCACACGAATTTCTTCTTCCACTTCTACACCGTATTCTGCACAAATTAACTCAATTGCATCCTTATCTAGCTCTTGGTTAATTGTAGCCATTACACCTAACATGAATAACTTTTTGATGATTTCAGATGGCTCACGGTATAATTTTTTTGCTAATTCTGCTACAGACAGTGATTCAACAAAAGTAATTTTTTCTGGTAATTCTTTTTGTTTCACTGGTAATGTAGGTTGGTGTGTTTTAGGATGACGACGTTTACCGCCATGAATTCCTGGTTTTGGACGTTGATTGAAACCGCCGCCTCTACGGTTATTATTATTGTTATTATTATTATTTTGTGTCATATTTCTATTTTGATTACCTTTTGCATTCTTAGATTTTTCGTTAGACGAATTTGAGTTTTGTTGCGTTTGTTGTTGATTGTTAGCACGAGGTTTAAACGAATTAGGTTGTTGCTTAGTACCTTCTTGTTTTTTCACCGATTGCTGTGGTTTTTGTTGCCCTTTATTAGCTTGTTGTGAAACTCTTTGAGTAGATTGTTTAGCTTCTTGCTTTTCTGCAGGTTTCTTAAATGTTTGGTTTAACTTCGTCACAGTGTCGTTTTCTAGCGTCGACATGTGATTCGTTACACTCACATTTATTTTACTTAGTGCTTCAATAACCTCTTTACTCGATTTATTCACTTGTTTCGCATATTCATGAACTCTAATTTTGGTCATCTGCTCACCCCCGATTATTTTTCGTTGAGTAGACTAGACAATTTGCTTGCAAAACCTTGGTCGGTAATAGCTAAAGCCACACGGGCCTCTTTACCTGTAGCATGTCCTAAATCATAACGATCGCCAATCACATGATACTCAACGTTGTAATACGTGCATTTATCTTGAATTTTTTTGCTAGAGTTTTTAGAAGCATCATTTGCGAGCAGTACTAGTTTAGCATTACCGTTTCTGACTTCTCTCACTACTAACTCTTCTCCTGAAGTGACTTTACGTGCTCTCGCCGCAATGCCAAGCAAATTAAAAACTGCTTGATTCGTCATAAAATTGACTCCCTACGAATCAATGTCAATAATTCTTCATAAATTTCATCAGGAATTTTCACATCAAGTTGATACCCTAAAACATTTTTCTTACGTGCGATGTCAACCGCTTGTTCTGACTTTGAAACATATGCGCCACGTCCAGGCTTTTTCCCTGTAACATCGACGCTTACTTCGCCCTCTTTCGAACGAACAACACGAATCATTTCTTTTTTCGGTAGCATATCTCCAGTTGCTACACATTTTCGAAGAGGTACTTTTCTATTAATCGACATAAGAATCACCTTTCCCTTATGAAAAACAAATACTAAAAGCGCCAGTTCCCACCCAACAAACCCTAAAGCCTCTTAGTTAGAGAGACGTTTTTCTCCGATTGAAGAGGTGAATCGAGCTCGAAGGGTTGGCACTTAAAGCTAGACGAAAAGCTAAATCAAAATACCCTATACTTTTTTCGTCTACTAGCATTGGTTTTCTTTCTTATTCTTCGTCGTCTTGATATAAGTCAACCGCTACATTTTCATAGTCGCTCTCTTCATCTTCAGCTAATACGAATGTGCTTGTAGCAGATGGATAAATACCTAACTCACGTGCATCTGTTTCGCTTTTAATATCAATTTTCCAGCCAGTAAGTTTAGCCGCTAAGCGAGCATTTTGACCGCGTTTACCAATTGCTAATGATAATTGATAGTCTGGTACGACAACAGTTGTTGATTTTTCTTCTTCATTTACTTGCACATCTAATACCTTAGAAGGGCTAAGCGCATTCGCTACAAATACGACTGGATCTTCTGACCACTCAACAATGTCGATTTTTTCGCCATTTAATTCGTTGACGATTGTTTGCACACGTGCACCTTTTGCACCTACACATGAACCGACTGGATCAATTTCCTCGTTATGTGCGAATACAGAGATTTTAGAGCGATCTCCTGCCTCACGAGCAATCGATTTAATCTCTACGATGCCTTCGTATATTTCAGGTACTTCCATTTCAAATAGACGACGAAGTAAGCCTGGATGTGTACGAGACACGATCACTTGTGGACCACGTGTCGTACGCTCTACTTTAGTAATATATACTTTAATACGGTCGTGTGGGTTATATGTCTCACCTTGAATTTGTTCATTTTGTGGTAATGCCGCTTCCACTTTCCCAAGTCCAACATAAATATTACGTGCATCTAGACGTTCTACAACACCTGTTACAATATCGTCTTCACGGTCTACATACTGCTCATAAATTATACCACGTTCAGCTTCACGTACGCGTTGTGTTACGACTTGTTTTGCAGTTTGTGCAGCGATACGCCCGAAGTTACGTGGTGTTACTTCTTGTTCCACAATGTCTTCAAGTTCGTATGCTGGATTGATAGCCTTTGCATCTTCAAGAGAGATTTGTAAACGTTCGTCGTCCACTTCTTCAACAACATCTTTACGTGAGAACACACGCATTGAGCCTTTGTCTAAGTTTAAGTCTACACGAACATTTTGAGCTTGGTTAAAGTTACGCTTGTAAGCTGTTACTAAAGCAGCTTCGATTGCTTCGATTAACACATCTCTTGAAATTCCCTTTTGTTCTTCTAGCGCAGTTAGCGCATCTAACAAATCACTACTCATTTTATTTTCACTCCTAAATATGCATTATGCTGAAAAATCAATGGCAAGTCGAGCCAATGCGATTTCTTTTTGTTCAATTGTCACAGTAATTTTGCGCGTTTTAATACGCACTTCCATTACTAATGTATGTTCATCATACGATGTTAAGTAGCCTAGGAATTCTTTCATGTCCTTAATGGGCTCATATGTTTTCACATAAATAAATTTCCCGATTGCTTTTTCAAAGTCTGTATCTTTTTTTAATGGGCGTTCTGCCCCCGGTGACGATACTTCTAAATAATAGTTTTGTGTAATTGGATCTTTTTCATCCAATAGTAAACTTAATCGTTCACTTACTTGAGCGCATTGGCTAATGTCAATTCCACCCTCAGGTGTATCTACATAAACACGTAAAAACCAGTCACGTCCCTCTTTAACAAACTCGACATTCACTAATTCGAGGTTTAATTCTTCAACGATTGGTGTAACGAGTTCTTCAATTACAGATGGTACTTTGCTCATAGTATCCTCCTGACATTCTTCAAATTCTGGCATAATAAAACACAAATTCCACCAGTTATTTTGGTGAAATTTGACGGTTTTACCAGCTGTTAGTCTCAAAAAATTTGTTTTGGTACGTATAACAACAGAAAAGAGCGGGAATGCCCCACTCTTTTGCTGGAAAACTATCAACAAATTATTACCATAAGAATAGCACAGTTTGCGCAAATTTGCAAACTTCCTAATTTATGAAGTTCATCCACTGATAAATTAACAAAAATCAAACTTAAAATAGCGATAACTGATTCGCATCTGGCATTCCCTCTAAACAGCCAAGCTGATCCATATACTCAATTAACGTTTTTGATACACGACCACGTTGCTGTAAGTCTTCTTTGGATAAAAACTCACCATCAGCACGCGCAGCTACAATTGTTTTGGCTACGTTTGTACCAAGACCAGGAATCGCATCAAATGGCGGAATTAATGAATTACCATCAATAATAAATTCACTCGCCTGTGAGCGATACAAATCAACTTTTTGGAAGCTCATACCACGCTCACACATTTCAAGCGCCAATTCCATAACAGTCAATAAGTTTTTCTCTTTCGTCGATGCTTCCAAGCCTTTCATATTGATTTCGTCGATTTTAGATCGAATCATTTGTGAGCCTTGCGTCATCGCGATTAAATCAAAATCGTCGGCACGCACTGTGAAATAAGCTGCGTAATATAAAATTGGGAAATGCACCTTAAACCATGCAATACGTACGGCCATTAACACGTAAGCGGCAGCATGGGCTTTCGGGAACATGTATTTGATTTTTTTACATGAATCGATATACCAAGCTGGTACTTTATTTGCCAACATTTCCGCTTCAAATTCATCCGATAAGCCTTTCCCTTTACGCACTGACTCCATAATTTTGAAAGCCAGCGAAGGTTCGAGCCCTTGATAAATTAAATACACCATAATATCATCACGACAGCCAATTACTTCTTTTAACACACATGTACCATTGTGAATTAGCTCTTGTGCATTACCTAGCCATACATCGGTTCCGTGTGATAGGCCAGAGATTTGCACAAGTTCTGAGAAAGTCGATGGCTTCGTATCCTCTAACATTTGGCGAACAAAGCGTGTTCCGAACTCAGGAATACCAAGGGTCCCTGTTTTACAGCCAATTTGCTTTTCTGTCACACCAAGTGATTCAGGTGAGCTGAATATTTTCATTACAAATGGATCATCCGTAGGTATCGTTTTAGGATCAATACCGGATAAATCCTGTAGCATACGAATCACGGTCGGATCATCGTGGCCAAGAATATCAAGTTTTAAAATATTATCGTGAATAGAGTGGAAATCAAAATGTGTTGTACGCCACTCAGCATCCTGTGCATCCGCAGGGAATTGTACAGGTGAGAAGTCAAAAATATCCATATAATCTGGCACTACGATAATCCCGCCTGGGTGTTGCCCTGACGTACGTTTAACGCCTGTACAACCCTGCACTAAACGGTCTACCTCAGCACCTCGGAAATGTAGATTATGGTCATTTGCATAGCCTTTTACATAACCATATGCTGTTTTTTCTGCAACCGTACCTATTGTTCCTGCACGGTATACGTAATCTTCTCCGAACAACACCTTTGTATAGTTGTGCGCCTGCGGTTGATATTCACCAGAGAAGTTTAAATCGATATCGGGAACTTTATCTCCTTTAAAACCTAAGAATGTTTCAAACGGAATATCTTGTCCATCTTTTTTATACGGTGTGCCGCACTCAGTACAGTCCTTATTCGGCAAGTCAAAGCCTGAACTTACCGAACCGTCATCAAAGAATTCGGAATGCTTACAATTCGGGCATATATAATGTGGCGGCAATGGATTTACTTCCGTAATTTCCATAAAGGTTGCGACAAGCGAAGAACCTACTGAACCACGTGAACCTACCAAATAACCGTCTGCTAATGATTTTTTTACGAGTTTCGCCGAAATTAAATAAATAACCCCAAATCCGTGCCCTAAAATCGATTTTAACTCCTTCTCGATCCGTGCTTTAACGATTTCCGGCAATTCCTCACCATAAATATGGCCTGCCATTTCATATGTTAAATTCGTAACTTCATCATCAGAGCCTTCGATTTTCGGTGTATATAAATCGTCTTTAATCGGCTTCACATCACCAATCATCGCTGCAACCTTTTGCGTATTTGTAACAACAATCTCCTTCGCAATATCTGGACCTAAAAAATCGAACTCTGCTAGCATTTCATCTGTCGTTCTAAAATGGACCTCTGGTAACTTCGATTTATTTAAAATATTCGCGCCACCTTGTGAACCGATTAAAATTTGCCTAAACATCCCATCAGTAGGGTCTAGATAATGAACATTTCCCGTTGCAACAACAGGTTTATCTAGTTTCTTCCCAAGTTTCACAAGCTTACGGATAATATCTTCAATCGTCCATTCATCTCGCACGACATTGCGCTCAATTAAGTGTGCGTAGACTGGTTTGGGATGAACTTCAATATAATCATAAAATTCAGCTACCTTTTCAGCTTCTTCAGGCGATTTTTGCATCATTGTTTCAAATACTTCACCTTTATCACAACCAGATCCAATAATAAGCCCTTCACGGTACATTTCTAACGTAGAACGCGTAACACGAGGCACACGGTAAAATGTCTTTGTATGTGCATGCGTGACAATTTTAAATAAGTTTTTCAAGCCATCATTATTTACTGCTAAAATTGTACAGTGCATTGGTCGAGCCTTTTTATAAGCATCGCCACCGCCAATATGCTTATTAAAATCATCGTGATACTTGATGCCCATCTCATCCGCTTCTTTTAATAAATGAAGAAGCAAATAACCCGTCGCCTCTGTATCATAAATAGCTCGGTGATGTTGCGTTAATTCGATACCGAATTTTTTACAAAGCGTATTTAAACGGTGGTTTTTCATCGTTGGGTAAAGTAATCGTGCAAGCTCTAATGTATCAATAACTGGATGAACGACACCTTCTAAGCCAAACTTTCTATAACCTGTGTACAAGAAGCCCATATCAAATGATGCATTATGCGCAACTACGATCGAATCACCAATAAATGCATGGAATTCCTTAATCACTTGCTCCACTTCCGGTGCATTACGCACCATATCATCGGTAATCCCTGTTAATTCAATTGTAGTGGCGGATAGAGCATGATGTGGATTTGCAAAACTTTCATATTTATCGATGACATGCCCACCTTGAATTTTGACAGCAGCCAGCTCAATTATCGTATCGTATGCAGTTGAAAGTCCTGTTGTTTCCACGTCAAAGACTACATATGTCGTATCTTCTAAGGAGCGATGTTGAGAGGCATAAGCTATTGGTACACCATCATTTACTAAATACGCCTCTAAACCATAAATAACTTTAATGCCATGTTTTTTTCCGGCCGCATACGCGTCAGGGAAAGATTGCACAACAGCATGATCCGTTATCGCAACAGCCGGGTGCCCCCACTTCGCTGCTTGAGCTACTAGGCGGTCTACTGGCGTAACAGCGTCCATTTGACTCATTGGTGTATGCAAATGCAGTTCTACACGCTTTTCGCCTTCAGGTGCTAAATCTTGGCGAGTTTCTTTTTTAATTTCGTTGATATCATTTGCCATTACGATTAAATCGCGGATAAATGTATCAGTTTGGACAGAGCCACGTACCTTCACCCACATACCCTTTTTCAAGTGCTGCATGAGTGTAGCATCATCATTATCACGTGAGAACATTTTTACGACGATTGAATCTGTATAATCGGTAATCTTTATTTGCAATAAAGA
This sequence comes from Lysinibacillus sp. NPDC096418, assembly GCF_044762775.1. Taxonomy (NCBI): domain Bacteria; kingdom Bacillati; phylum Bacillota; class Bacilli; order Caryophanales; family Bacillaceae; genus Lysinibacillus; species Lysinibacillus sp. NPDC096418. Next base: position 177,765 of record NZ_JBIWEY010000002.1, on the reverse strand, counting down.
ACGACCACTTTTCAGCTCTTTAATCTCCGCATCGAATACAAAGCCCTCGATAATCACACGACGCTCTTCTTCTACGATACGCTTAATTTCCATAATTTCATCGTCTTTAATGTGCATACCAAGTTGTAGTGGGCGGTCGCCAAGAGATGCAACAGCGGGATTTTCTTTCTTCTCTTGCTCACGCTTTTGGAAGTCTTCCATTGCTTGCTGCGCAAGTGCAATTTCCTCTAAACGTTTTTGCTCGACAAATGCTTCTTGTGCCGCACGCATTTCATCTGTCTCTTCTTGTAGGATAAAATCCATCGCAATCGGAGGGAACCCAAATTGCCCGTAACTTGCCGAAAGCTTTTCAGCATACTTCGTTTTAAGCATCATTAACTCCATCTCTTGCATACAAGAAAGTGTTATTTTCTGCCCATTCCAAGTCGGCGTTTGCGATATAAGACCGCTTTTTAATGTCGGTGCCATATCATCAATCTGCTCGACAACGGTTAACCAGTACGCTTGAATAAGCTCTTCAGTAACTGTTTTTTCAATCGTTTCAAATGTGACATTAACCTGTGCGATGGCTGCAAATTTTTCCGATAAATGCGTTCGGAATAATTGATAAAGCGAGAAAGGTAAAATATCACGGAGTGTAATGGAAAAATTCCATAGTCTATTTTTTTTATGCACTGTTAAACGTGATAATTCGCCCCCTTCGAAAAAGGACATATACACATCATCTGTCAACTCTAGCTGTTGCAAGAGCATTTGAAATCGCAGCCTTGCTTCTTGTTGCTGTTCCAATGGGGTGACACCTACTTTCTATATAATTCAAAATCCAGTATCGAAAAAGAAAGGAAAGTACCCCTAAGTGTACCTTCCTTCCATGAAATATTAGTTTTTACGGAAAAATTCGTTTAAGTGATCAATAATCTCTTCTTTTTTCCATTCGAAAGTTTCGCCAGTTTGACGAATTTTCACTTCGACGATGCCTTCAGATGCTTTTTTACCAACAGTTACACGTACTGGTAAACCAATTAAATCTGCATCCGCAAATTTAACCCCTGCACGTTCCACTCGGTCATCCAATAATACATCATAGCGATACGATTTTAATAAGCCATATAATTCTTCAGCTAAGCCCACTTGTGCTTCATCTTTCGTATTAACAGGCACAACATGAATATCGTATGGTGCTAATTGTGTTGGCCATACAAATCCATTATCGTCTTGGAAATGTTCAGCAACAGCTGCTAAAATACGAGAAACCCCAATACCGTAGCAACCCATTATGAATGGTTGTGCTTTTCCTTGCTCATCTAAAAACGTACCATTCATTTTTGAAGAATAAGTTGTGCCTAATTTGAAAATGTGCCCAACTTCAATACCCTCTGCAAATTTGATGATACCTTGTCCATCCGGAGAAGGGTCACCCTCTTGAATGAAACGAATATCTAAGTAATCATTCACAGCAAAGTCACGCTCTGGATTAACGTTTACTAAGTGATAGCCGTCTTCGTTTGCACCAGCAACCCCGTTACTAATTGATTTGATTGCTTTATCTGCAATAACTTTCACGTCTACTGGTAATTTCACCGGTCCAATTGAACCTACACCACAACCTAGTAAGTCGCGTATTGCTGCTTCACTTGCAAGTTCTACCGACTCAGCTTCAAGTGAATTTTTCAATTTAATATCATTAATTTCGTGGTCACCACGAGCAAGTACAACGACTAACTCTCCATCTACATCAAATACTAATGATTTGATCACAGTCGCTGCATCCACATTCAAGAAAGCAGATACTTCTTCGATTGTCTTTTGATCGGGTGTTGCTACTTTTTCAAGCTCTTTTAATGGAGCATCAGGTGCCTTGTATTCAGTGATTACTTCAGCCATTTCAATATTTGCTGCATAATCTGATGTATCTGAGTAAGCAATTGTATCTTCACCAATTTCTGAAAGCACCATGAATTCATGCGTACCTTTACCACCAATCGAACCAGCGTCTGCGATAACTGCACGATAGTTTAAGCCAAGACGAGAGAAAATATTTGAATATGCACGGTACATATCATCATAAGTTTCGTCTAAGCTTTCGCGAGTTGCATGGAATGAATAGGCATCTTTCATAATAAATTCACGGCCACGTAATAAACCGAAACGTGGACGTTTTTCATCACGGAACTTTGTTTGAATTTGGTAAAGCGTTAACGGTAACTTTTTGTAAGATTTAATTTCATCGCGTACTAATGTTGTAATTACTTCTTCATGTGTTGGACCTAATGCGAAGTCGCGATTATTACGGTCTTTCAAGCGCATAAGCTCTTGACCGTATTTTTCCCAACGACCAGATTCCTGCCATAGCTCTGCCGATTGCAGGGCAGGCATTAGTAATTCGATAGAATTAATAGCTTCCATCTCTTCACGAATAATTGTCTCAATTTTTGTTAATACACGTTTAGCTAAAGGTAAATATGAATAAATTCCGCTGGCATTTTGACGGATAAATCCAGCACGTAGTAATTGCTTATGAGATTTAACATCCGCATCAGCAGGTACTTCACGTAGCGTCGGGATTAATGTTTTACTTTGCTTCATTAAGTGTTCCACCTTTTTTCAATATATATAAGTTCATACTCTAGCATAATCAAATTTAGCTTTGAACGCAATGATTGGAATCATACACGCCCAAAGCTATTTTACACTAGAAGAAAAATCGTTGAATATCGTTCCATGTAACAACCACCATTAAGATCATGAGTAGCACGATCCCAACAAAATGGATCATCCCCTCTTTTTGGCGATCAATCGGTCTGCCTCTTACCGCTTCATAACCAAAGAACAACAATCGTCCACCATCAAGTGCTGGTAGTGGCAATAAGTTCATGATTCCAAGGTTAATACTTAACATCGCTGCCCATGTCATTAAATTGTAAATACCATACTGCGCAACTGTTTCTGTCGCTTTATAAATACCCACAGGTCCTGAAAGTGCGTCAATCGTGAACTTACCCGTAATCAGCATCCCAAGTAATTCAAAAATACGCATAGTCATATTGTAAGTTTCCTGCGCACCATTGACAACGGCCTTTAATGGATTAAACTCACGTGGACTTTCATATTTGACACCGATTTGCCCATATCGCTTGCCTTCTATTGTTACTTCTTTCACCAGCATCGCTAAATTTTCTGTTTGTCCATTTCGTTCAATGGTTACATTAATCGTTTCGCCAGCGCTTTCTTGTACAATTCCAGCTAATTCCTGCCACTTTTCAACCACTTGTCCGTCAATCGCAGTCACCTTATCCCCTGCAATCATACCCGCTTGTGCTGCTGGATCATTTTTAACGACTTCCGTAATGATTGGTTCATACGTAGGAACACCATTTAATAACCCGATAAGTAAATAGATGAAAAATGCTAGAATAAAGTTAAATAAGGGGCCTGCAAAAATTGTCATCGCACGTTGACCAACAGTCTTCGCATTAAACTGACGATCATACGGTGCAATGATTGTTTCTCTACCATTTTCTACAAGCACGCAGTCTCTCGACACATTATAGCGTACGAGTTGTTCTTCTTCATCATAGCCTTCAATAAACAAATCGCGCTCTAGATCAGCACGTTCCACTTCTAAAAATAGAAGATCTGGTAATTGTCTATTATTTTGGTTGAAAATAATTTTTTTAACCAGATTATCATCATTAATAATAAGTCCGACACGATAGCCTGGTTGTAATTCCGTGCTTTCCATATCTTGTCCAGCCATAAGTACATACCCACCAATAGGTAGTAAACGTATCGTATAGAGTGTTTCCCCTTTTGTTATAGAGAAAATTTTCGGTCCCATACCAATGGCAAATTCTCGTACCATTATTCCTGCACGTTTGGCGAACAGGAAGTGGCCTAGCTCATGGAAGAAGACAAGCGAGCCAAATATAAAAATAAATGCAATAGCTGTTTGCATAATACCCCACCTTCAATAGCGAATAGTTGATGACGCGTTTCTTACGTTATTTTACCATGTCCAACACTGTTTTTCTTGTCTCACTATCTACATGTAAAATCGTCTCTAAATCCGGCACTAAAATATTGTTATGTGCCTGCATCACACGCTCAATTGTTTCATCAATTTCAAGGAATGTAATTTTCCCTTGTAAAAATGCCGCAACTGCCGCTTCATTTGCCGCATTCATCGCTGTTAGAATTGTACCACCCATACGTCCAGCCTCGTACGCTAAACGTAGTGCGGGGTAACGCTCAAAGTCCATTTCTTTAAAATGAAGCTGACCAATTTGCGCTAAATTGAGACGCTGACCGTTATGTAGTGGGATACGATCTGGATAGCTAAGTGCATATTGAATCGGTACGCGCATGTCCGGTGTACCAAGCTGTGCAATAACACTAGTATCATGATACTCAACTAGAGAGTGAATAATACTTTCTCTATGCAAAAGCACATCAATTTTATCGTAAGGCATATCAAATAATACGTGCGCTTCAATGACTTCTAATCCCTTATTCATCATTGTTGCCGAATCAATTGTGATTTTCGCACCCATTGACCAGTTTGGATGATTAAGTGCATCTGCCACAGTTACAGCTTTTAATTCATCACGTGTTTTATCACGGAAACTACCACCTGAAGCTGTAATGATTAATCGCTCAATATTTTTCGGATTCTCTCCATTCATTGACTGGAAGATTGCTGAATGCTCACTATCTACCGGCAAAATTGGAGCATTATATTTTTTTGCCTCAGCCATTACTAAATGACCGGCAGTAACAAGTGTCTCTTTATTTGCAATAGCAATTGTTTTGCCCATACGAATCGCAGCAAGTGTCGATTCTAAGCCAACACTTCCAAGCACAGCATTTACGAGTACTGTTGAATCTGGATGCGTAGCGACCTCTATAAGCCCTTTCGCGCCAAAAGTGAAGTGAATGTTCGGATAATCCTTTTGTAAGGCACGTGCATCTTCCTCAAACTGTACAGACACAAGCTCCGGCTTCAGCGCCTCAATCATCTCACGTGTTTTTTCAATATTTCTACCAGAAGAAAAGGCAACCAACTGAAACTCTTCTGACTGCTCTTTTAAAATATCGTAAGTTTGCCATCCAATAGAGCCTGTTGCTCCTAATAAACTTATTTTTTTCACAACGATTTGTCCCCTTTTATGTCTAGACTAAAACGCAGTCCTCGTAAGCTGACGCTTTAGCACTTTTCTTAATTACCGAAAAGATGTAAAAAATGTAGCAATGGCACAACGAATAATAAACTATCGAAGCGATCTAATATCCCGCCATGCCCTGGTAAAATAGTTCCTGAATCTTTCACTCCATAATGACGTTTAATCGCCGATTCAACTAAATCGCCCATTTGTCCAATGACTGAAGCAAATATCGTAATGAAAATCAGTGAAACATAACTGTTCATAAATGGATAAATCATTTGCATACCAACTGCGAAAATCACAGCAATCACAATTCCACCGACAAAACCTTCCACCGTTTTCTTTGGTGAAATTTCAGGCCATAGCTTGTTCTTTCCAAATTTACGACCAACAAAATAAGCACCAGAATCCGTTGTCCACACGACTAATAAGCAATAGACAACATACTCTAAACCATTATTACGTGTCTCAATTAAGTAATGGAAGCCCATACCAACGTAAAAAGCACCTAGTAATATAAAGCCTACTTCATCAAAGGTAATTTTATTCTTTACGAGCACGACATATATCAGCAATAAAATCATCAAGCCATATACGACCATTAAGCCCGAAGAATAACCAATAACTTTTACTACTTCATCTGCCCAATCTTTCGGGATTACAAGTAACCCTAATGTCAGTAACCCAATCACACCAGGTATAGAAAAAATCGAAATACCCTTCATTTTCAATATTTCATAAAAGCCTACTACAGCCATAGCCACTACTAATAATGTAAATGGCACTTCCCCGTAAATAACAAACGGGATAAAAAGTGCTGCTGCAACAATGGCTGTAATGATTCGTTGTTTCAAGTTGTTTCTTCTCCCTTCAACCCACCATAACGACGATTACGTTTTTGATAGTTTTCAATCGCTGTCAATAAAGTTACCTCACTAAAATCTGGCCACAACGTGTCTGTAAACCAAAATTCAGTATAGGCAAGTTGCCATAACATAAAGTTACTCAGTCTAACTTCACCGCTTGTACGAATTAATAAGTCTGGTTCAGGTAAATGAGCAGTCATTAGATGTGAAGTCATACACGCTTCATCAATTTCATCAATTAGCAACTGTCCATCCTGTACTTTTTGTATAATTTTTTTCATGGCACTCACCATTTCGGAACGACTACCGTAATTTAAAGCGAAATTTAAAATGAGACCTGTATTATGTTTTGTTTCTTCCATTGCCTCGAATAATGCAGTTTGTGTATGCTTTGGAAGCAGTGTTGGATCACCAATCATTTCAACCCGTACATTGCGTTCCATCATTTCCGGTAAGAACGAGCCTAAAAACTCCCCCGGCAGACGCATTAAAAAATCGACCTCCGCTTTTGGTCGTTTCCAGTTTTCTGTCGAGAACGCATAAACCGTTAGCACTTTAATGCCAAGGTCAGATGCAAATCTTGTCACCTTGCGTACTGTCTTCATACCTTCGTGATGCCCAGCAACACGTGGCATCGCACGTTTTTTTGCCCAACGTCCGTTTCCGTCCATTATAATCGCTACATGGGCAGGAATTGGCTCGCTTTTAGAAAGAGCAACGCGTTCCTCCAATGATAGTGTTTCTATATTTATTTGTTTTCCTAATAGCTTTTTAAACATACTAACTCCCCCACTACAACTAATCGGACGTATACTTACTTATAATAACAAACATAATGCCTTCTTGTCTTTTTTTTCCCTTTAAATTGACTATGTGTTTACCCTGTCAATTAGAACAAACAAGTAGTATAAAAAAAGAAAAGACGTCCTGTAATATATAGGACGCCTTCATCTCATCAAAAAGTTCCATCATAGAATTGTAGAGCGTCAGCTTACACGTCTAAAATTTCTTTTTCTTTCTCTTTCGTTACTTGATCTACTTTCACGATGAACTCATCTGTTAACTTTTGAATATCTTCATTATACCCACGTAAACCATCTTCTGTGATTTCGCCAGCTTTTTCAAGTTTCTTTAGATCGTCATTTGCATCACGACGTACATTACGTACAGCGATTTTTGCATCTTCCGCTTCTTTTTTCACTTGTTTAACAAGGTCTTTACGACGTTCTTCTGTCAAAGCAGGAATCATTAAACGAATTACACTACCGTCATTTGTTGGCGTAATGCCGATATCTGACTTCATAATTGCTTTTTCGATCTCACCTAGAATTGTTTTGTCATAAGGTGTAATAACAAGAAGACGTGCTTCTGGTACAGAAACGCCTCCAAGTTGGTTAATTGGAGTTGGTGCACCATAATAATCTACAGTGATACGATCTAAAAGAGACGCGTTTGCACGGCCTGCACGGATTGATGCTAATTCACGAGAAAAAGCAGCAATTGATTTATTCATTTTATCCTTAGCTTGTTCAATTACTTGTTTAGCCATTATAAGTTCCTCCTAACAACGGTTCCAATTTTTTCGCCTTGAACGGCACGTTTAATATTACCTTCCTCTGTAATAGAGAAAACAATTAACGGAATATCATTATCCATACATAAAGTTGAAGCTGTTGAATCCATTACTTGCAAACCTTGTTGAATAACGTCTAAGTATGTGAGTGTGTCATACTTCACAGCAGCTGCATCCACTCGTGGGTCTGCAGAATAGACACCATCCACATTATTTTTTGCCATTAAAATAGCGTCTGCATCGATTTCAGCTGCACGTAATGCCGCAGTTGTATCTGTAGAGAAGAATGGGTTACCTGTCCCTGCTGCAAAAATCACAACACGTTTTTTCTCTAAATGACGCACTGCTTTACGGCGAATATATGGTTCTGCAACTTGCGTCATCACGATAGAAGATTGAACTCTTGTTTCAATCCCTAATTTTTCAAGAGCATCTTGTAATGCTAGAGAATTCATAACTGTTGCTAGCATGCCCATATAGTCCGCTGCCGCACGGTCCATGCCCATTTCACTACCGATTTTTCCACGCCAAATGTTACCGCCACCTACAACAACAGCAACTTCTACATCAAGATCCACTACTTCTTTCACTTCTTCTGCAACAGACTTGATAATTTTTGGTGATAAACCAAAGCCAGCCTCACCAGCCAACGCTTCACCACTTAATTTTATGACTACTCGTTTATATTGTGGCACACTCATTGCAAACCTCCGTCAGACATTTATTTAAAAGCATTACTACTCTATATTTATATTCTATATAACAACAATTGGGTTCATCACCGAAACTAGTGGTTGATTTCCGTTGCGCCAGCGTGCTTTCCGAGGGGGGATTCACTCGATCCAGGGTCTTACCTGTTACGCTGATCCTCAAGGAGTCACGCTAGCTCCACTCCAATCAACAAACGCTTTATTTAAAAGCAAACTCCACCTTTTGGTGAAAATCCAATAATTGCTAGTATAGACAATTCGAGCACAACTATATTCTTTTCCTGAAAAATAGGGAACACGCTATGTTGTGTTCCCCATTTTTATCTAGAAATTATTTGATTAGGCGTATTAGTTACCTTTAACTTGGTTCATAACTTCTTCAGCGAAGTTATCTTCACGTTTTTCGATACCTTCACCAACAGCGTAACGTACGAATCCAGTTACTTTACCACCAGTAGCTTCTACGAAAGTACGTACTTTTTGATCTGGGTTTTTAACGAAAGTTTGGTCAAGTAAGCAAACGTCTTCGAAGTATTTACCAAGACGGCCTTCTACCATTTTCGCTACGATGTTTTCTGGTTTGCCCTCGTTAAGAGCTTGTTCAGTTAACACTTTGCGCTCTTTTTCAACTTCATCAGCAGAAACTTCGTCACGAGAAACGTAAGTTGGGTTAATAGCAGCGATGTGCATAGCTACGTCTTTTGCAGCAGCTTCATCAGTAGAACCTTCAAGAACTACTAATACACCAATACGTCCACCCATGTGTAGGTAAGAACCGAATGCGTCTGCATCAGTTTTTGTTTTTATTTCAAAACGACGTAGGCTGATTTTTTCACCAATTGTCGCAACAGCAGTTGAGATTTGGTCAACGATTTTTACGCCTTCTGCATTTTCAAGCTCAAGAGCCGCTTCAACAGTTGCTGGTTTAGCAGCTAGTAATTGTGCAGCAAGTTCTTCAACTAATACTACGAATTTATCGTTTTTTGCTACGAAGTCAGTTTCAGCATTTACTTCAAGTAAAATTGCTTCGTTACCTTGAGCTAAAATGTAAGTTGTACCTTCAGCAGCGATACGGTCAGATTTCTTAGCAGCTGATGAAAGACCCTTTTCACGTAAGAAGTCGATTGCAGCTTCGATGTCACCTTCTGTTTGTACTAACGCTTTTTTACAATCCATCATACCAGCGCCAGTTTTTTCACGTAATTCTTTTACTAATTGTGCAGTAATGTTTGCCATTTAGTGTTTCCTCCTTAGTTGGTTGAAAATAAATTAAATTGTTAGATATAAGTTCTAAAAAAGGTGATAAGGGGTTTGATCCACTTATCACCTTTTTGTAAACGTGAATTACTCAGCAGCTGCTTCAGTTGCAGGAGCTTCTTCTTCACCTTGTTTTGACTCAATTAATGCGTCAGCCATTTTAGCAGTTAAAAGTTTAACAGCGCGGATAGCATCGTCATTTGCAGGGATTACGTAGTCGATTTCATCTGGATCACAGTTTGTATCAACAATACCTACTAGAGGGATGTTTAATTTGCGAGCTTCAGCAACAGCGATACGTTCTTTACGTGGGTCAACCACGAACATAACGTCTGGAAGATTGTGCATATCACGGATACCGCCTAAGAATTTAACTAGACGTTCGTGTTCTTTTTTAAGTTGGATTACTTCTTTTTTAGGAAGAACTTCGAAAGTTCCTTCTTCTTCCATTTTTTCGATAGCTTTCATACGTGCTACACGTTTTTGAATAGTACCGAAGTTTGTTAGAGTACCACCTAACCAACGTTGGTTGATGTAGTAGTTGCCTGAACGTTCAGCTTCGTCTTTGATCGCTTCTTGTGCTTGTTTTTTCGTACCAACGAAAAGAACTTTACCACCGTCTTGACCAACTTGACGCATGAAGTCGTAAGCTTCCTCTAATTTTTTAACAGTTTTTTGTAAGTCGATGATGTAGATCCCGTTACGCTCAACGAAGATAAATTTCTTCATTTTTGGGTTCCAACGACGAGTTTGGTGACCGAAGTGTACACCAGCTTCAAGTAATTGTTTCATAGAAATTACTGACATGTGAATTTCCTCCTAGAATGTTTGGTTTTTTTCCTCCGTATTTATCATCTGCAACAAGCTACCCTGACTATCAGAGCACCACTTACTACATCAAAATACGTGTGTATTGATAACACCATTTGCAAATATAACATAGGACATGCATATCCGCAACTATTTTAGCTATGAAATTTCAATAAAAGCTCGATTTCCGTCTTTCCTTTTTGAAGTTGCTTAGCAATTTCCTCTATAGTTTGCCCTTGTTTCGACAACTTTATCACTTGCTCCTCTAATGTAAGCTCTTTTTGAGTTTCTTCAATCACTGCCTCTTGAATCGCTACAGGAGCGCTTTGATTTACTGTATTATTGGATGCATTTTGTTGGCGACTATAGGCATTTACCGCGATATTTTTCGGAACAAAGACGCGCTGTTCTACTTCAAAATTAGTCTTACTTTCCTCTTTAGAGGATCTTTCAACTGTTGCTTGTTGTGCCTCTAATTCTATATGCTGTTCTTCTTGCATGATAGGATGTGCCGCAACAATAGACTGAGGTTTGGGCACCGTCTGCAATTCGCTAATGAGACGATTATTTTCATCCTTCATCTCCGTCAAATATAGACTGATTGTGTCATCCATTTCACGCATTAAACGCTCTTGCTTTTTCTCTAAATCTTGGAACTTAGCAAGCTTTGTATTCAAAATAACAATGGCATAAAATGACAGAAGTTGTAATACAAATAGCACTACGATTAATATGGTTGTCATGTTGCACTCCTATCCACTAAAGTCCACGAAATTCCCTTTAAACGGATGCTGAGCTTGCTTCTCTGGTTTTTCGTCACTATTCTTTTTCTTTTTCCGAGTACCATTTATATACTCAGTACCCGCTTCTTCTTCTTCACTAATTTCATCCGTAGCTTCTGAGGTATTCACAATTTTCTGCTTACGCTCTATTTCCTTTTTCAATGCCTCATTCGCATTTGCCTGTTGAGCTAAAGCTTGTTGCTGGGCCTGATCAGCCATCTTACCTGCTTCAAACGTTTTTGGAATAGCAATTTGTAACTCTACACCCTTTAAACTCACAAAAATCCCTCCCCTAGTGCACTGACTGATTCAAAACTTAACTATTAATCATTTCAGTGGCTAATAGCTTTCGTAACTTTAATAACGCCTTTGAGTGAATTTGAGAGATACGAGAAGTTGACAGTTCTAACAATTCCCCTATTTCAGTTAGTGTCATTTCTTCTGTATAAAATAAGCTTAATACGAGTTGCTCTTTATCATTTAATTTTTGAATATTGGCAGCTAAATCGCCGAGTAGCTCAGACTTCATAACAACATGTTCAGGTGTCTTTGTAGCATCATCTCGAATGACAAATGCCTTTCCTTCAGCTTCCTCTTGATCCTGTTGCTCATTGATAGAAAGTACATTTGAAAAAAAATGTTCCTGTACAGTTTGATAGACTTCATCAACTGGCAATTCCATATGTTCAGCAAGTTCTTCAGGTGTCACATGACGCATATATTTTTGTTCCAAATGTTCAATTTGAGCATCTAGTTTTTTGGCCTTTTCCCTTGCAGACCGCGGAAGCCAATCCTCTTTCCGTAGACCATCAATAATTGCACCTCTTACTCGAAAAGATGCATACGTATCAAATTTCAAATCACGATTAATATCAAATTTATTGAGCGCATCAAATAAACCTAGCATGCCTAAGCTCATTAAATCATCTCTCGAAACATTCTTAGGTAACCCAGCACCAATTCTTTGTACGTGATAAGACACAAGAGAAGTATACTTTTTAATGAGTAAGTCACCTGCATCTGGATCACGGTCATTAATCCACTTACTCCAGAGTTTTTGTTCATCGTTTAGAATTAATTGTGTCATGAAATCCACCTCTCTTATAAACCGATGCTATTCTTCCCTATATTGTACCAAAATTCGATGGTAATTTCATAACTTACCATAGAGAATATTTAGGAATTACCATCAAATGTGTCCACATAAAAACAGGTCGTCTCAAAAGGTAATTGAGACAACCCAAAATTTTCATGAATTCACTTGTTCTTCATCGCGATGCATCATTGTGCGAACAACTTGCGCTATCTCTTCTGTGTTTTCATCTTGGAATTCAACTGTTGAATTCGCAGCTTTCTTTTCTTGATTATTTTCAAGACTATCCTCATCTTGTACTGCTTCATCAAGTTCATTTTCAATTAGATTCTCTTCTCTATCAGGTGTATATAGAATATACGACACAAGATAACGTACAAGAAACATAACTAAAAATACAAGAATAGCCGATACAAACGAGCCTATTAAAATTCGAACTGGCGAATAGGAACTTTGAAAAGTCATAAAAAAATAAACTGAAAATGCCAAAAGTGCCGCCCATAGGTTGTAAAAAATAGAACCAAACATTATATTTCACTCACTCCTTGGTTGACCGTTCGAATATGTAATTTCGATGTCATAGGATCAAATTCAATTGTTCTACCACTGCTGCCACCCGTATCTTCAGCAATTAAAGGAATAGCATTTCTCTTCAATTCTTGTTTGACTGCCTCAACATTGCGAGGACCAATCCGCATTGAATTCTTATCTGATGTAAATTGAAACATTTGTGCACCTCCAGCAATCTTTGCCTTCAGTTTAAATTTTTGAACACCTTCAAGTTTCAATAAATCGATCATTGCGGAAATACCTGTATCAGCAAATTTTGCAACATTAATTGACTCTGCTCTTCCTAGTTTAGAATCTGGTAGCATGACATGTATTAAACCTGCAATTTTTTTTGACTCATCGTATAAAATAACACCTACACAGGATCCAAGACCAGACGTCCGGATCGTGTTCGGCAATTTTGCTACATCCATTTGTGCAATTCCAACCTTTATAACTTGTCCGCTATTTAACATATCACTATGAAACTCCTAATGCTTTAAAAATAGCTTCAAATGAGTCCGGATCAGGCAATAAGAAAAAGTGCCCCCTTACTGTCTCATGATCCTCAACCCCGTCTTCTAAAATGGATGTGTTAATTACGATGACATTATCACTTACATGTGATAATTCGATTAAGCCAATACTAATAATTGCACCAAACATATCTACACTTAAACCTGGCACTGTTGGGTAGATTTTTAAATTTGTAAAATCCGACAACGCTGATAAATATGAACCTGACAAAATATTACCCATTTCTTGCATCGCCGATAAACCTAATTCAGAAACTGGTGGTTTTTTAAAGTCAAACGACTCATCTTGAATTAGACGCCGAATAAAACGATTTGCTTGTTCGATTGGTAAAATAAAGAACATACTACCTTCCGCATCACCCTCGATACGCAAGAAAATACCGACAACGACGTTTTCAGATCCCCCAGCAAGTTCCATCATGTCATTAAACGACACCATTTCTACCTTAGGGACACGCATATCGATTTTCTTACCGAGTAAATCGGAAAGTGCTGTTGCAGCATGTGCAGCACCAATATTTCCGATTTCTTTTAATACGTCTAAATGTAGCGATGTAATCTTCTGATTATATGCCATATATCATCCCTACTTTAGTGGATTTAATACTTTCTCTAAATGCAGTAAAATCAATAATCGATTATCTAATTTCGCCACACCTGAAATAAATTCTTCACCTAGTGAGCCGACTACTTCTGGTTGTGGCTCAATAGAATTTGCTGTAATGTCTAACACATCATTCGCTGAATCTACAACAAAGCCAACTTCCATATCTTCTAAAGAAATAATAATGATACGCGTTGTTTCTTCGTTTTCAGAGATCGGTAGTTCAAAACGTTCTCGTAAATCAACAATCGGAGTAACAACACCACGCAGGTTAATAACACCTTTTACATACTTCTCAGTTTTCGGTACGCGTGTAATATGCATTAACTTTTCAATTCCTTGTACATGTGACACTGGAATCGCATATTCCTTATCTGCTAATTGAAACACAATTACTTTAATACTTTCTTGTTCAATTACGTTTGTCATGGTTAACACCTCTCTTATTCATTCACCTTATTTTATCAGTGCATTGCAATCTACGATTAATGCTACCTTCCCATTACCTAAAATTGTCGCACCTGAAATTGCAAAGATATTTGTTAAATAATTCCCTAATGATTTCAATACAATTTCTTGTTGGCCAATGAATGAATCGACAACTAAACCAGCAAGCTTTTCGCCTTTACGAACAATGACCACAGAGCGGAATTCTTCATCCTGCTCCTGTTTTCTCGGCACCTCAAAGATTTCCTCCAAAAATACAAGTGGTACAACTTTACCACGGAAATCAATTACTTTTTGGTTATGAGCATTCATAATTTCTGAAGAGCGAATGATTGATGTTTCAATAATTGATGATAATGGAATTGCGTAAATTTCTTTTTCAATTTCTACTAACATGACAGAAATAATCGATAGTGTTAAAGGTAATTGAATAGAGAAAATAGAGCCTACATCTTGAGTAGATTCAATTGAGATATTACCACCCAATGATTCAATTGTTGTTTTCACAACGTCTAGACCAACACCACGGCCCGATACATCGGATATAACGTCAGCCGTCGAGAAGCCAGAAGCTAAAATCAGCTCATTAATTTGTTTATCCGACATAACTAGCGATTGTTCTTGTGTCACAACACCTTTTGAAATCGCTTTTGCTAGTACTCTATCTCGATTAATACCTGCGCCATCATCTTCAATTTCAATAAAGACGTAGTTCCCACTATGGTAGGCACGAAGAACAACTGTCCCATCTTCCGGCTTACCTTTAGCTAAACGTGCTGCAGGATTTTCAATACCATGGTCAACAGAATTTCGGATTAAGTGAACAAGCGGATCACCAATTTCATCGATAACTGTACGATCGAGCTCTGTTTCAGCCCCAATAATCTCCAAATTGATTTTTTTATTTAAATCACGAGACAGCTGACGAATCATTTTCGGGAATCGATTGAATACTGTTTCCACCGGTACCATGCGCATTGTTAAAATAATAGTTTGTAAATCACCCATTACACGGCTCATTCGTTCAACTGTTTCATTCAGCTCATTGTGATTAACTTCTGTGGCAATCGATTGTAAACGCCCACGATCAATTACAAGTTCTTCAAATAAGTTCATTAAAATATCAAGACGTTCAATATTTACACGGATAGTTTTATTACCAACAGCTGCCGTTTTAGCAGTTGGAGCTTTCTCAGGTGTTTTAGCAGGCTTAGGCGTAGGTGCAGATGGGACTACCGAACTTTCTTCTTTTACATCAACAACTTCAGCTTCTACTGTCGCCTCTTCGCGCTCTGAATATTTAAATTGTTCAGCCGTTAACGGTACTACTATTACTTCTTCGACTTCAGATACTTTCAGAAGTTTTTTCTGCATATCTTCTGCAGATTCTTTCGTTACATACGCTACATGGAACTGTTGATCGAATTGTTCATCCTCTAATTTTTCAACGGTCGGAGAAGATTTAATGACATCTCCGTCCTTCTCTAGAATTTCAAAGACCATGAATACACGCGCAGCTTTTAATAAACAATCTTCTCGTAAGCGGACAGTAATTTCGAGCGCATTAAAATCTTGTTCAAAAGATTGTGTAATAACAGTTTGTTCAAAGCTATCGTATTCAAGCGTACTTGCAACAAATACTTCTTTTTCTGCTGTAGCAGCAACCTCAGCAACTACAGACTCTCCAGATTCAATAAGTTTTAATTTTGCAACAGTAGCAGAAACATCTCGCTTCCCGTCACCACCACTTGCAATATCCATCACCATTTCTTCTAAATGATCTACAGATTCAAATACAACATCTAGAATCTCTGGTGTTACATGAATTTTTTCATTACGGATTGCATCTAACACATTCTCCATTTTATGTGTTAAATCAGCTGTATCCTCAAAGCCCATTGTTGCCGACATGCCTTTTAGTGTATGTGCTGATCGGAAAATCTCTCCGACAATTGTTAAATCATCAGGATTTTTTTCTAATTCTAATAAATGTTCACTACAAGCTTGCAAATGCTCTTTACTCTCTTCGATAAACATCTCTAAATATTGATTGACTTCCATAAGAGGACACCCCTTTTAAGGCAAATATTTCATTATAGTTTGTGCAATATCTTCTATATCAGCTACTTCATCGACAAGTTGCGTTTCCACCGCAGCTTTCGGCATACCATACACTATGCAAGTTTCAGCTGATTCTGCAATAGCCATTACATTTCCAGACCTTTTTAAAGCTTTTAACCCTTTTGAACCGTCATTACCCATACCAGTCATAATGACAGCTATTTTATCAAAATCTTTAAACTGGCTTGCCTCTTCGAACATCACATCTACTGATGGACGATGCCCTGACCTCGGCAACTCTTTATTATCAAGAACAATTCCATAAGAAGTACCTATTTTTTTCAACTTCAAATGGTACCCTCCAGGTGCAATATACGCAACACCGTTTTGTAAAATATCCCCTTGCTCAGCTTCTTTAACATCAATTTCACTCAACTGATCTAATCGAATAGCTAATGACTTTGTAAAACCAGCAGGCATATGTTGCACAATTAATATCGGTGCTTGAATATTTCGAGGAATCTTCGTAATCACTGTTTGTAAAGCACGAGGCCCCCCTGTTGATGTACCAATAAGTACAAGTTTTTTACTTGTACGGTTCCAATCAACTTTTTGCTTCTTCACTTCAACAATAGGCGTACTTCTCGCTTCGGTGAAGAATTCTTTTTTTCTATTATTATTACTAATAAGTATCGGTTCTTGTTGTCTTTTTTCAGAAGGTTTTTTCAATTTAGAGATAGGCACTAATGCTGCCTGCTCAACTTTACGAACAAGTTCCTCTTGGATTTTATACAAATCGAGAGAAATCGTTCCGCTAGGTTTTGTGACAAAATCAACTGCCCCATATTCAATTGCCTTTATCGCATTTTCAGCCCCGCTCTGCGTTGTACTTGAAAGCATTACGACAGGCACTGGACAAATTGACATAATTTCGTTTAATGCCTCTAGTCCATTCAATTCTGGCATTTCAATATCCATTGTTACGACATTTGGTTGTAATTTTTGAATTTTCATCAAAGCATCTTTACCATTTCGAGCCGTACCAACTACTTCAACCTTCGAGTTTCCAACAAAAAAGTCACTAATTAGCTTTCTCATAAAAGCAGAATCATCCACAACTAAAAGCTTGCTTTTACATGAGAATTCCAATTAATCACGCCCTTTCGAAAAAATACTTTTAAGTTTAGATAAGAACTTACTCGATGCTTGCTCATGTGCATGAATCTCTTCTACATGCTGCTCAAGAAAGCGAGCTACAATTAGCTGTAGTGTCTTCGTTATTAATGCATCTGGATAAGAAATCGAAAATGGCACCTGTTCACGAACAGCTTTTCGAACAACTGGATCCTCTGGTAAAGAACCTAATACAATCACATCTTTACCTAGGAAACTTTTCATCGTTAACTTTAGACGATTAAGTGTTTCAAGACCTTCTTCTTTTGAAAAAGACCTATTACATAAAATGTAAAATTGTTTATCTGGGTCCTTTAGATGAATATATTTCATCATAGAATAAGCATCCGTAATGGACGTCGGTTCTGCTGTAGAAATGACAACAATTTCATCTACTGATACTAGTAAATCTAACGACCAATTTGCTATTCCAGCACCCATATCAAATAAAATATAATCAAAGTTTTTTTGGAGCTCTTCAAAAGCATAAATAAGGCGTTCGAACATTTCATCCGACCATTCCAATAAGGTTGACATACCTGACCCTCCAGATATGTACTGTAAACCTGATGGACCCTCGAATATCACTTCATCTAGTAATCTATTGCCTTGTAAGTAATCCCTCAAACTATAAGAAACACTTTTTCCAATTAAAATATGTATATTGCCCATACCAATATCCATATCTACAAGGACAACTTTTTTTCCTTTTCTTGCTAACATCGTTGCAAAATTAATAGAAAAATTACTTTTTCCGACACCACCTTTACCGCTTACAACCGCAATCGATTTCCCTAAACTGCCTTGGTTTTTCAACATCTTCAAGCGCAATGATTCTGCTTGGTCTCTCATTTTTCTTCACCTTGGAAAAACAAATTAAGTACTGCTTCTAAATCAGCTTCTTCAATATCTTCTGGTACTTCTTGACCATTCGTATAGTAAGCAAGTCCTTTATTATATTTAATCATTAAATTAATCATTGCGCCAATAGAATTTGTTTCATCAATTTTAGTGAAAATGAACTTTTCAATTGGTAATTGCTCAAATTGATCGATAATAGTTGACATGTCTTTCTCTTTAGCAGTCATGGAAAGCACTAAAAAAGACTCTGCATCTTCATCGAACTTTATAAGACGCTGCAAATCATCGACATACTTCACTTCTTTGTAGTTTCGACCTGCAGTATCAATAAATACTAAATCTAAATGTGATAGTTTTTGAATGGCATTTTCATAGTCTGTTGCGTTATAAACTATTTCAACAGGTGCTTGTAGTAATCCTGCATATGTTTTTAATTGCTCAATTGCTGCAATACGATAAGTATCTGTCGTAATAAAACCTATTTTTTTCTTTTTTTCTAGCACAGCTCTAGCAGCCATTTTTGCGATTGTTGTCGTTTTCCCAACACCTGTTGGACCTAAGACATTAATATATTTACGCTCATACGATAATCCACTAATCGGTAATGACTCGAACTTTTTACGCAATACATTTTTCGAAATGAGCTTACATTGTGAGAAATTTATCTCTGAGGCTTCTTTAAAATGCACAAAAAGCTCATCACCAATCGTTGTGATGAGCTCCTCACTTAGCTCTTGTTTCTTCAAATATTCAATGAAGGGTAAGAGTTCATCCGGGTATTGAGCTTGAGTAGTCTTTTTATGCATTGATTGCATTAAAGATTTTAAATCTGCAATTTCTTTTTTCAATTCGTTAGAAATTCCTGTGTTATCTAGCTTTACTTGCTCTTGCTCACTATGGTTCTGCTGAATTTTTGCTTGCATTGCATTCGTGATTTCTTGTAATTGCGCATTATCTTTCACTTTAAATGCAGGTGGGGCTGCCACTGGAGCCGAAAAGCTAGGCTCCATGCGATCAATCCCTGCTATAACTTCAAAGCTTTTCTGTTTAATAAGTCCGAAAAACTTCTTTGTTACAACCACTTTTGAATTTAAAATAACTGCGTCCTCGCCTAAATCTGCACGTACAAGCTTCATTGCTTCAGGTATGGAAGATGCATTATATTTTTTTGTCTTCAATCTACGTTCACCACTCCGACACTTTGAATTTCAATTGCAGCATCCAATTCATTATAAGATAACACTGGTATTTGTGGGAAATAACGTTCTATCAACTGACGTAAATACATACGTACAGCTGGTGAACAAAGTACGATGGCAGACTGTTCCATAAATGATACTCGTTCCACTTCAGCAGCAATCGACTCTAAAATCATTTGTGAATCTTGAGGATCCATTGCTAAATAATTACCATGGTCAGTTTGTTGAATACTATCAGCAATTGTTTTCTCAACTTTACCTGAAACTGTAATTACTTTCAACGAAGAGCTGTCTCCATTATACTGCGCTGTAATTTGGCGTGCTAACGCTTGACGCACATACTCAGTCAAAATATCTGTATCACTCGTCAGTTTTGCATAGTCGGCTAATGTTTCAAAGATAATTGGTAAGTTACGTACTGATACACTTTCTCGTAATAATTTTGCCAATACTTTTTGAATTTCACCAGTTGTTAACGGAGTTGGTGTTAACTCTTCGACTAAAATCGGATGTGACTCTCGTAAATGATCGATTAATTGCTTTGTTTCTTGACGACCTAATAATTCGTACGCATTTGCGCGAATCATTTCAGTTAAGTGTGTTGAAACAACACTTGGTGGATCTACTACAGTATAACCAAGCATTTCTGCGTCTTCTTTAACCTGCTCTGTAATCCATTTTGCCGGTAAGCCAAATGATGGTTCGACAGTATCGATCCCTTCAATCGAATCATCGTCTCCTGGACTCATCGCTAAATAGTGATCAAGTAAAAGCTCGCCTCTTGCTAATTCATTTCCTTTAATTTTTATACGATATTCATTTGGTTGAAGCTGAATATTATCGCGAATTCTCACAACAGGTATAACGATTCCTAACTCTAGTGCTAATTGACGACGAATCATAACAACACGGTCAAGTAAATCCCCACCTTGTGCAGCATCTACTAAAGGAATTAAACCATAACCAAATTCAAATTCAATCGGGTCTACATTTAATAAATTCACGACATTTTCAGGGCTCTTCATACCGTCTGTTGCCACTTCTTCCTCAATTTCAAGTAATTCTTCTTCATCCTCCGGCTTCTTACGTTCCATTCTATACGCACCAGCGATTAACGTTAAACCAATCGGTAGCGTAATCCAATTCGGAATTGGTGTAAATAAACCAAGTAAAATAATTGTACCACCTGCAACATAGAGTAACTTTGCTTGTGCAAAGAGTTGCCCCATAATATCTTCGCCAAGACTACCTTTAGAAGATGCACGTGTTACAACAATACCTGTTGCCGTTGAAATTAGTAGTGCAGGTATTTGTGATACAATCCCATCTCCAACGGTTAGTTTAGAGAAATGTGTCGCCGCTTCACCGAACGGTAGACCCATTTGCACAACCCCTATAATAATCCCAAATAATAAGTTGATAATAACCATGACCATAGAAGCGATGGCGTCACCTTTTACAAACTTGGTTGCACCATCCATCGCGCCATAAAAGTCCGCTTCCCCGGAAACCTTTTCGCGACGCTCACGAGCTTCACGTTCTGATATTACCCCTGCATTTAGATCTGCATCGATACTCATTTGTTTACCTGGCATTGCATCGAGTGTAAAACGCGCTGCTACCTCAGCGACACGTTCCGCACCTTTTGTAATAACGATAAACTGGATTAAGACAAGAATTAAGAATACAACCAGACCAACAAGAATATTCCCTCCTACTACGAAATCGCCAAAGGTTTCTACAACTGAACCTGCGTCACCATTTGCTAAAATGGCACGGGTAGTTGAAACACTCAGTCCGAGTCGGAACAATGTTAACAGTAAAATTACTGATGGGAAAATAGAAAAATCTAATGCTTCCTTCATACTCATTGTGGTTAACAATACGATCAACGCTAGTGTAATATTGATAACAATGAGGAAACTTAACATCCACGTAGGAAGAGGGATGATGAGCATCGCTACGATTAAAATAACCGCACCTAAAACCCCTATATCGCGAACTTTCATTTGTGTCCCTCCTACTTAAAGGTTTTAAATTTTTCGCTTAATACGATATACATAAGCGAGTATTTCGGCTACTGCTTTGAAAAATTCATCTGGCACTTGATCACCAATTTCCACTTGGTCATACATCGCACGCGCTAATGGTCTATTTTCAACCATTATCACATCATGCTCTTTTGCGATTAGCTTAATTTTCTGAGCGACAAAGTCTGTACCTTTTGCAACAATGCGAGGTGCTTCCATACTGTCTTCATCATATTTAAGCGCAATCGCATAGTGAGTCGGGTTCGTAATGACAACGTCCGCATTCGGTATCTCCGACATCATACGGCGCATTGCCATTTCACGCTGACGCTGTTTGATTTTGGATTTAATCAGCGGATCCCCTTCACTATTTTTATATTCATCTTTAATGTCTTGTTTTGACATTTTAAGATTTTTTTCATAATCATATTTTTGATAGATCCAGTCTAATAACGACACACATAATAACACGAGCGAAGCAGCGATACCCATAATAGCTACCAATTTCCCTACAGTTACAAGTGTCTCCAATGGACTTTTAAATGATAAAGCTAACACTTCATGAAGGTTTGTCCAAATAATGATGGTCGTAACGCCACCTATAAAGGTGATTTTTAATGTGGATTTCAAAAGCTCCACTATGGCTTTCACTGAAAATATTTTTTTTAACCCTTTAATCGGATCCATTTTCTTTAAATCAAACTTCATTGGTTCCGTTGTGAATAGGAAACCAAACTGCAAATAGTTAGCGGCTAGTGCACCTACAAAGGCAATCGCCATTATCGGTATAATAATAAACGCCATCTCCACAAGCATTTCAGTAAATAATTTCATCACACTATCAATCGTGATTGTCTCAACATGCATATTATGAATAAATGTTTCTTTAAAGAAAGACAATAAATTGTCACTGAATGTGCTAGCGAAAAACAATAAAAAGATAAAAACCATGAGCATGACAATTGCACTCGAGATGTCCTGACTCTTAATGACTTGTCCCTTTTTTCGAGCATCCTGACGTTTTTTGGGAGTCGCTTTTTCAGTTTTTTCACCAGCAAAGAATTGCAAATCTAAATCTAGTAGTAGCAACATCTTATCCACCACCTAAAATTGCCATTAAATCCCGCATAGCATAAATCATTATAGTTATAAGCTTTTGTATTACTTGTATCATGACAGCCATCATCGTAAACAATATTAAAAAACTAACACTTATTTTAATTGGAAAACCGACAACAAAAATATTTAATTGCGGTACCGTTTTTGCGGTAATTCCCAAAGCTAGATCCACTAAAAACAAAGTGGCTACTACAGGAGCTGCCATTTGAAATGCGATGGCAAAAACAGCTGTAAATGTGGTTATAACAAATTGAATATAATCGTCATTTGCGAAATTAGGAAAACCTTGATTCATCGGCAAAAACTGATAACTATAATAAATTCCATCTAAAATCATATGATGGCCATCAATTGCTAGTAAAAACAATAGGGATAATGTGTTGAAAAATTGACCAATTAATGGACTTTGAGCCCCTGTTTGAGGGTCAATAATGTTTGCAATCGCAAAACCCATTTGGAAATCGATAAAGCTACCTGCAATTTGTATCGCGGACATAATAATATAACCAATCAGCCCTAGCAAAAGCCCAATAAGTGCTTCTTTTAAGATTAAAAGTATGTAATCGCCATTAAAAATAAATGGTTCAATATCAATCGTGTAGTACATCATCCAAGCTAAAACGAATGCGAGAGTTATTCGTACTTGCTGTGGAATTGTTCTGTACGAGAAAAAAGGTACAGTGACAAAAAAGGCTGTTACACGTACAAGTACTAATAAGAAAACCGTTATTTGTGGGATTAATTCATTCATCTATTCACCCTATATAACGCGTTAAATTCTCAAAAATATCTCTCGCATAGCTCGTTACTTGTGATAACATCCAAGGGCCAAAAAATACAATAGCGACTAAAACAGCTACAATTTTTGGGACAAACGCTAGTGTTTGCTCTTGGATTGAGGTTGTCGCTTGGAAAATACTAACCGCAAGACCTGAAATTAAAGCAACTAATAATAACGGTCCGCTAGTTAGAAGGATAATCATTATGGCACGCTCTGCAATTGAAATAACCATTTCACCTGTCATATTGTCTCATCCCCTAAAAACTTTGTAGTAATGATTTCATCACGAGATACCAACCATCTACAAGTACAAATAGTAAAATTTTAAACGGTAATGAAATCATAACAGGCGGTAACATCATCATCCCCATCGACATTAATGTACTTGCTACAATCATATCGATTACTAAAAACGGAATGAAAATCATAAAACCAATTTGGAACGCTGTTTTAATTTCACTTAACGCAAACGCAGGTACAAGCATTGTCAGCGGAATCTCTTCCACAGATGCGGGTCTTTCTGCTTGGTTATACTTTAAAAATAAATCTAAATCTTTTTGCCTTGTGTGCTTACTCATAAATTCTTTAAATGGCATACTAGCACGGTCATAAGCTTCCTCAAGACCGATTTCCTCGGCAAATAAAGGCTGTAAAGCTTCTTTATTCACTTGTTGGAAAGTAGGGGCCATTATGAAAAATGTTAAAAATAATGCAAGTCCGACAATGACCTGGTTAGGCGGCATTTGTTGTGTTGCAAGTGCAGTTCGCACAAATGACAGCACGATGACAATACGTGCAAACGATGTCATTAGAATTAATATACTTGGAGCTAAAGACAAAACCGTTAATAATAGTACGAGCTTAACGGAAGTAGAGACATTGGTCGGATCACTAGCCGAAAAAGAGTTGAGGAAATCATTCATTAATCATCATTCTCCTTTTTTTTCCATTTCTCTAATTCTTCACTACGCTCATGTTTAATTGCTGTAATATTTTTCTCGAATAACTCGCCAAATGTATCTTGATTTTTTTCAACATTCGATGAAGTACTTTGAGGATTTTTTTTGAATTTGGATAGTAATTCGGCAATATATGGTGATGATGCTGCATATTCTTGTCGTTCATTGTAAAGCGCTAATAGCTGTTCGACTTCTTCTGGATCAGTGATTTCACGTAATAGCTGGACATCTTCACCGACTCCAACTATGTATAGCGATTTACCTACTTGTAGAAGTTGTACTGATTTTTGTGCCCCCAATGATATGCCACCTAAGTTTTGTACCATTTGATTATGCTGATATTTTAAGTTTTTCTTATTTAAAAACTTCATCAAAGCATAAAATAACGCCACAACAAAAATAAGTGCCAAAATCATTTTTATGTACTCCCAAGCGGACACGTCTCCAGCTGCTGAGACGACTTGATCTTTCTCAGCAGCTGGTTCTGTGTCATCCTTACAAGCTTCTGGATTTTCCCAACAATCCTCGATACTATTCGTATTTGAGTTCGCATAAACAGAAGGTTGCATTGGGGATAAAAACAAAAATGTTACAAGAAATGCAAAAATCATCGCAAATTGAAATGATTTATACATTTGCATTCTATCAACCTAGTGCTTTTTGAATCGCTTCAATTACGCGGTCCGCTTGGAAAGGTTTTACGATAAAATCTTTTGCTCCAGCTTGTATTGCATCGATTACCATAGCTTGTTGCCCCATAGCTGAACACATAATAACAGTAGCATTTGGATCAGTGCCTTTAATTGCTTTCAATGCAGCGATACCATCCATTTCAGGCATAGTAATATCCATTGTTACTAAGTCTGGCTTTAATTCATTGTATTTTTCAACTGCTTGTACACCATCTGCAGCCTCTCCTACAACTTCAAATCCATTCTTCGATAAAATATCCTTGATCATCATGCGCATAAAAGCTGCATCGTCTACAATCAAAATTCTTTTAGACATGGTTAACTCCTCCAATTGAAACTATCTTAAATTATTTAAACGTTCTGCTTGACTTAAAACATCTGTAATACGCACACCAAAGTTTTCATCAATTACAACAACTTCACCCTTTGCAATGAGTCTACTATTAACTAATATATCAACAGGTTCCCCTGCTAACTTATCTAATTCAATAATCGAGCCACTAGAAAGGTCTAAAATTTCTTTTACAGAACGTTTCGTACGTCCTAACTCTACAGTAACTTGTAATGGAATATCAAGTAGCATATTTAAATTTCTAGCTTCTGGTTCGGTAATAACATTCGTATCAAAACTAGCAAATTGCGCTTGTTGAACATTTACAGGTTGTGCTGCTCTCTGTGATGTCTGGATTGTTTGTTGTTCTTGATATACCGGTTGCTGTACCGGTGGTGCTGGCTGCTGCTGGTAAGTAGGTTGTACCGGAGCTGCTGGCTGAGCCACAGGTGGCGGTGATGTCACAGGTGTAGCTAACATAGTAGCAGCTACTGGCTCTTCAATAGCCTCTGCTTCGCCTAAAAGCGCTTTTACAATATTTTGACTGAACTTCAGCGGTAATAATTGCATTAAATTAGAATCAATTAAACTACCAATTCTTAAGCGGAATGATACTTTTACAAGTAAATCATCTTCTGGAATATTGTCTCGACCTTCATTTTTAGAAATATTCATTAAATCGATTGAAGGTGGAGAAATATCTACTTTTTTATTAAATACTGTTGACATTGAAGTGGCCGCAGAGCCCATCATTTGATTCATTGCCTCTTGTACAGCACTTAACTGAATTTCACCTAGGTCTGGCTTTGGATTTAATCCATCCCCACCTAACATTAAATCTGCAATAATTGCAGCATCTGATTGTTTAATAACGAGTAAATTCATTCCCGTTAATCCAATCGTATATTCCACTTGTACAGCTACATATGGATGAGGAAATTCTTCCTCTAATTTGTTGCGGTTAATCATTGAGATACTGGGAGTTGTAATATCTACTTTCTGACCTAACAACGCAGAAAGTGCCGTAGCTGAGCTACCAAAAGAAATATTCCCTACCTCACCCAACGCATCTTGTGCGAACGAATCTAGGTAGTCCTCCACTCTTATATCATCATTTTCATCGTTTGAAGAAGCTTCATTGGTGTCATTTTTATCTTCCAACGTCTCGCCCCTTAATAAAGCCTCAATTTCTTCTTGGGAGAGCATTTCATCACTCATCTTCGTCTCCTCCTTTCAAAGGGTCGATAATCTGGATTGCTAATTTTTTACCTTGTTTACCTGGTTGAACTGTGAATTTCGGCAAAGTACCTACTCTTAACATAAGTGGATCTGCAATTTTTTGATCTAACTGTATGACATCCCCAATTTGCATTAAGAGGAAATCTTCAATCGTAATATCTGTAATCCCAAGTTCCACCGACAACGGTAATTGTGCTTGTTTAACACGTTTTTCAAGCATTTTCGTTTGTTCTGGAGACATTTCTTTTGTATTAGTTTGCATCCAGTAACGCACTGAAAGATTTGGTACAATTGGCTCCAAAACAACATGCGGTATACAAATATTGATCATACCACTTGTCTCTCCAATTATCGTATTTAGTGAAATAACGACAACAGTTTCATTCGGAGAAATCATTTGTAAGAACTGAGGATTAACCTCAAGTTCAACTAAAATCGGATCGATCTCAGCAACATTTTCCCATGCCTCGCGTAAGTTATCGAATGAGCGTTCAAAAAGGTTTGTCATAATCTTCGTTTCGATTTCTGTTAAGTTATCAACATTACTATGACTCGCCCCACTACCGCCCATTAAACGGTCTAGCATTGAGTACGCGATATTTGGATTAATTTCCATTAATATATTACCATCAAGTGGTGGTACTTCAAACACATTGATGAGTGTCATATTCGGAATCGAACGTACAAACTCTTCAAATGGTATTTGGTCTACTGATGCTACAGTAATTTGTACATAACTTCTTAGCTGCGCTGAGAAAAAAGTAGTCAGTAATCGTGCAAAGTTTTCGTGTATTCGGGTCAAACTTCGGATTTGATCTTTTGAGAAGCGAAGTGCTCGTTTAAAGTCATATACTTTAACCTTGCGAACTTCGTCTTCTTTTTTAATGTCATCCGCTGACATTTCTCCAGTCGATATTGCGGAAAGAAGCGCATCTATCTCGGATTGGGATAACACATCTCCTGCCATTTGCCCACCTCCATTTCAAGCTGTTTCTGTTTTTATGAATTAACAAAGGTGTTATAATAAATCTCCTGAACTTCTCCCTCTTGCATCAATTCATTTAATTTTGTTTTTAATGTCTTTTTAAACATTTGCTTTCCTTGCTTACCCTCTAAATCCTCTTGCGTCATTTCTGAAAGTTCTTCAATAACGATGTTGTTCGTTTGGAAGTTACGTTTTGTTAACTCCTCCGCTGCTTCCTTACTCGATGTTGTGATTTTCAGCGAAAAACGCACAACTTTATTATCGGAAAGGTTTGTCGTAATTTCCGGAACATCAACTGAAGCCTCTAAAACTTTATCAATAGATGGTTCAAGTGATGTCGGTTTGTTGAATTGCGTGAACAAAACAAAAAGGACTACCCCTACTAGTGTAATCAACACTAGTACAATAAGCAAAATCGTTAACAGTTTATTATTCTTCATCTTCATCACCTCGTAGATGCGGGTTTGATAGTACTTGTATATTTTTATAAAAGGCTGATACCTTTTGTCGCACCTCATCTTCACTCTGTAAAACAATGATTTTTGTTCCCGTCGTCAACGTAATTGTTGTATCTGGAAAAGACTCGACGGTTTCTATGTATAAAGCATTCAAAGTGAATGCTTTGCCATTTAAACGTGTTAGTTCAATCATTGAAATAGGGCCGGGTCTATGCTTGAGAGCCGGCCCGACCCTCCCTCATATATTGAATTTGATGTACTATGTTACACTAAAGAAATTATCGTTTTAAGTTTACTAATTCTTGAAGAATTTCATCTGATGTTGTGATAATACGTGTATTTGATTGGAAGCCACGTTGCGCAACGATCATTTCTGTGAACTCTTCAGAAAGGTCAACGTTAGACATTTCCAAGTAACCAGAATTTATTGACCCCATACCAGCTACAGTACCAACTTGTGCGTAAGCATCACCAGAGTTCGATGTTTGTTGGAAGTAGTTACTACCAACTTTCTGAAGACCACCGGCATTCGGGAATTTCGCCATTATTAGTTGACCAGCCCATTGTAATTGACCGTTTAAATCTGTGTACGTTACAGTACCATCTTGACCAATCTGCATTTCTTTTGCAGTGGTCGGAATACGGATTGGTCCCACTTCGCCATCCTCAGGTGCTAATACGCCATCTTCATCAAATAAGTTTGCACCCTCTTCTCCAGAGGCGATTGGTGCGTCGTCTTCAGGATGAACACCAGTATCATCTTTCCCTATCACAATATCTTCTCCAGCACTAACACCGACTAAATATTTCCCATCTGCGTTTACTAAATAACCGTTTTTATCCATATAAAAGTTTCCTGCACGAGAGAAAAGAATATTATTGAAAGCTGGATCATCAGAGTCAATGAAACCCGTATCAGGATCTGGCAGCCCAGTCGCGTCACCAAGCATGAAGTAACCATCGCCGTTAATAGCTAAGTCAAGTACACTTCCGGTCGATTGCATTGAACCACCAGTGTGAATCGTGTCAATTGCTGCAAGTTGCGAGCCAAGTCCAACCTGCTTTGCATTTACACCGCCTCGAGTAGCTGTCGGTGAAGAGGCACCCGATTGCGATTGAGAAATTAAATCTTTGAACATAACACGACCTTTTTTAAATCCATGTGTATTGACATTAGCAATATTGTTACCGATAACGTCAAGCTTTGTTTGGAAGTTTTTCATTCCTGAAATTCCTGAATACATAGAACGTAACATAAGTTATTGTTCTCCCTTCGATTTTTAAATACGTGTGCTTCAATCAATCAGCAACACTTAGGCTTCCTTACATCAGAAGGTCCAGCCTTATAGCACAATCGTGCCATCAATATTTGTAAATAGTTGTTGTTTTGCTTCCGTGCGGTCCATCGCTGTAATGACAGTCGCATTTTTTGCACTGACAATTAAAGCCGCTTGATCCATCAAGACTAATGGTTGGTTCACACCTTTTTGACGTGCCTCAAACACTTTTTCTGAGACAACTTGCCACTCTTGCTCAGAAATTGCAATATTGCGCTCGACTATACGTTCATTCGCATGTTTGCTCACCTTCAACTCTTGCTGCTTTGTAGCTTCTTGTAAATGCGTTAAAAACGATTGTTGAGACTTAATAGGCGTCGGTTGTGATTGACGGATAAGTGGCTGCAATGGCACACGATGAATTGCAAATTTGTCCATCTTAATCATCCGCCTCTATTCACTAACTACAGTAAAGTCCTTACCCGTTAACTTATTCCCATTATCAAGTTCATAATGTATAATACCGTCTTTTTCCGAAACCGAAACGATTCGGCCTTGTACTTCCTGCTCACCATCTTTATATGTTACATTTTTCCCAATAAGCATACTCGCTTGAACTAGTGGTGGCTCTTTATCAACAGTTGTACCACCATCTGTATTATTTCCTGTACTACTCAGGATAGCTGAAATATTACCAGGAGATATTTCCTTCCCATCTTCTAAAATAAATACAGCTAAACCATCTACAAATTTAAGTGACTCAATAATCCCTGTACCCTCTTTAGTGATGAATTTTCCTGCTTCATCCTTTTCCGCTGTTAACTCATGCCATTTCACTTCTTTGCCAACAAAAGTTGAATAGTTCATTAACTGCGTTTGCTGTTGAGAAGCTAGTAAAGACTCCATCGCTTTTGTCATATTTTGCATTTGTTCTAAAGAAGAAAACTGTGCCATCTGCGCAATAAACTCACGGTCATCCATTGGATTTGTCGGGTCTTGATTTTGTAATTGTGTAATTAATAATTTTAAAAATGCGTCTTTACCAAGTTCACTATTCCCCGTTTGTTTTGTTGGTTTTTGATAGTTCGACAGATAAAGACTCTCTGTAACCGCTCCCGATTCTAACGGCTTTAATTGTTGCGGCATATTTACACCTCCTCATTAATTAAATAATCACTAAATGACATTGTTTCTTCTTCATCATCACGCTTATTTTCTTGTTCTTCTTGCTGTTGTTGCTTAAAGAAGTTATTGAAGAAATTTTGATCACGTTGTTGGCGATCTGCGTCTTGTAATGATTGAGCAATATCAAGTCGGTCAAGTTGGATATTTTGTTGTGCAAAAGCTAATTTCAACTGTTGTGATTGACTATCAAGTAACTCTCGGCCGTGCGATGTTGACGCAAGTAATCGTGCTGTTAATACGCCATCGTTTTGTACAAGCTCGATTCGAATTGTCCCAAGGTTTTCAGGATATAGTTTTAATGTTAAGCGAGTAATACCCTGTGCATTTGAGATTTGTGCTTTATTAATGATCGCTTGCATCTCTTTTAGTAAAGCTTCAGGTTGTGCCGGCTTTGCTGCTGGCAACGTTACTTGGAATGTATCTGGCTTTGTTTGCACAGTATTTGCCGTAACCACTTCGTTTGCAGATGTATCAGTTTGTTGTGTTGTTTGCACTACTTGTGTGGCTACTTGTTGGAAGCCTTGTAGCGGTAACGTCACAGTTGTTTTTGTTGTCACTTGCTGCGCAGTTAAAATCGTTTCGACTTGTGTTTGCATTGTCGTCAGGAAGTTTTTTGCCGTTGTAAGTAAATTTTCTTGTGGTGCTGTTAGATCCGTTTTTTGGCTCACTAATTCAGCTAATTTCAACAACTGTAGTAATTGATTCACTTCTTTAGGCGTTACTTGTTCTTCTCCTTGTAATGCAGAAACAATTTGTGTCTGTAATAATGGAGCTTGTTCACCTACTAGTGCAAGTAATTCCCAAACATCACTAGCCTGTTGATCTTCACCTAATAATTGTTGAACAACTTGTAGCAATTGCTCAGCATTGATATTGAGTGCAGCCATTAAATCTTCCAAATTTAACATTTCATCAATTGCAATTACCTCACCGTCTTCTCCTACTTGTAACATTAATAATCCATCATCATGCGGAATATTTAGTAAATCAAGTAATTCCTCGAGAGACTCTGCATTTAATAGTTCTGCTAACTCCGCTAATCCCGCTTCATCTGGCACTTCCGTTTGCTGTATATTTTGGTTAGCCTGATTCGTGGACGAAATGACCTTATCAAATACAGAACCAAATTTCGACATACTTTCTTTCGAAGAAGTAGCATCTACTTGTGTATTAGTACTTTTATTCGTGCTTGACGTTGCCACAGGAGCTGATGGTTTAGGCGCCACCGTTTTTGCTGACATCATTTGCATCATTCCAATATTCATGTTTTTCACCTCCTTTTCATACGAAACTTTTTATTGTTTAGACATCAGTTCTGTATATTTTGCCGCATCTTGTGGTTCCATTTTCTCTAATATTGCCGCTAACTTATCTGGCTTAAGATTTGTTAATATACGAAGTGCTTCCGCATCACTCATCTTAATCAGTACTTTCGATGACGCTTTAGCAGACATTTTGTCAAATGTTGATAAAATATCACTGAAATCTCGCTTCACATCATCTTGTTCTCTTTTTAATTTTTCAATTTCAAAGAGTAATTTCTCTTGCTCTATGATTAGCTGTTCTTTTTCAGTAGCTGTTGAATCCAACTTTTTTTGTAGTTGGGAAATTTCAGCTTCTTTTTCTTGAATTTCAGCTTGTAACCCTACAACTTTTGAATCGTTACTAGCTACCGCTTCAATTGCCTTATCTTTTTCCGACTCTACGAACGGTAAGCTTTCCACAGCTTTTTGTCCTAAATCGAAGACATTTGTATTTAATAGTGTTGAAACAACAAGTAGAATTGCTACGACAAACATAATTGGTATTAATACCCACGCAAACAGTTTTAGAAAAATACCTGACTTGCGTTTCGGTTGTTGTTCCACTAATTCTTTTGCAATTCGATTATCTTTTTTCGCAATACGATTTTCACTTTTTGCCATGAAATCACCTGATTTCTTTCTTGTAATACGTAAGTGATGAAATCTCGTCTAAAAAAATGTTTTCAACACGGTCTTCCTCTTGTTGATATGCTATAAAATCTTTTTCACGCATTTTTTCAAATTTACGTACTTCCAAGTTTTTTTCTAATAATTTTTCTTCATGCCAGTTCATTTTCGAACGAGCTTGCACGACTTTTTGCTGTACATCAGCTATCGTTTTTTCCAAGCTGTCAATGAAACGAGCGTAATGATTAATCTCTTCAATCGATGAGCCAATAGCTAATCGCTCTTGTCGATACTCTGTTAAGTTCTCTTTCTTTTTAAGCAATTCATAAAGTTTATTTGCCACTTCTTCGAATGAACGAACAGACTCTTTATACGCAATTTCCGTTTCATTCTTTTCTTGCTCACGAATTGTTAGTACTTTTTCAAATCGGTATTGGTATAGGACCATCTACTTGCCACCACCGTTCGATAGTGTAATTAACTCGTTCTTACTTTCTTCAAGTGTTACTTTATCCAAATACCCTTGTTTCAAATAAGAAGTAATGAGTGGCTCATAATAAATGGCTTCATCAATTTCTTTTGATGTACCACGTTTATATGCACCAATGTTTATTAGATCTTCGGATTTGTCATACGTGTAATACAACTCACGTAAGCGCTCCGCAGCTTGTTTATGCTCTGACTCTGCTACATGATTCATTAAACGGCTGACACTTTTCAAAACGTTTATAGCCGGATACTGCCCTTTATTTGCTAGATTACGGTCGAGTACAATATGTCCATCTAAAATTCCTCGTACTGTATCGGCAATTGGTTCATTCATATCATCACCATCTACTAATACTGTATAAAACGCGGTGATTGAACCTTTTTCGTTCGTACCCGTACGCTCTAGAAGTTTAGGTAGGATGGCAAATACAGATGGTGTATACCCTTTTTGTGCAGGTGGTTCACCTGTAGCGAGTCCAATTTCTCGTTGAGCCATTGCAACACGTGTTACGGAATCCATCATGAGCATGACGTTAAGTCCACGATTTCTAAAATACTCTGCAATTGCTGTAGCTGTGAATGCTCCTTTAATCCGCATTAACGCGGGCTGATCTGAAGTAGCTGCTACAACAATCGAACGACTTAAACCCTCCGGTCCTAAATCTCGTTCGATAAATTCCCGTACCTCACGCCCACGCTCTCCGACTAGGGCAATAACGTTTAAATCTGCTTGTGTATTGCGGGCAATCATGCCGAGCAAGGTACTTTTACCGACCCCTGAGCCGGCAAAGATACCAACACGTTGACCGTTGCCAACTGTTAACATTCCGTCTATAGCTTTTACACCTACTTCTAACCTTTCGTTAATAGGTGGTCGTGTTAACGGGTTGGGTGGATCCTGTTCTGTTGGTACTGTCATTAATCCTTTTGGTAAAATCGTTCCATCAATTGGATTGCCCATTGAATCAAGTACTTTCCCAATTAATTCAGGTCCTACTTTTACTTCAAGTGGAGCACCAGTACCTTCCACTAAACAGCCAATTGATATTTCACGCAATGAGGTAAAAGGCATTAATACTACAATTTCATCTTTAAAGCCCACTACCTCCGCTAAAATAATTTGCTGTCCATTTTTCACAGTATCCACATGAATCTTACAAACATCACCAATTGAACTATCTGGACCTTGCGACTCAATCATCAAGCCGACAACTCTCGTTACTCTACCAAACTTTTTAAAAGTTGATATATTAGGAATTTGTTCGATTAATTGAGCCGTTTTCATCAAGATCATTCCTTACTTTCTAATATTTCACTTAATTTCAATCTAAGTTCATTAAGTTGCTCATCGATGCTAACAACAATGCGCCCATGGTTTGTTTCAATAAAGCAATCTGTCTCATGGTCTAAATCTTCATCAACAAAAATCATGAACGGAACATCTGTTGGGAACATTTCTGCTAGCTCATCACGATTTGCTGTAATGAGTGCATGATAAGTTGGCGACACATAGATTTTAATTGCCTTCATCTCACGTGCCTCTTTTAATCCTCTTCTCACGATTGAAACGAATAATTCATCACTTCGCTCTAAAGAAGTACCTATAATACGTTCCGCCGCTGTTAACCCTAGTTCTAAAATAACTGCCTCTTGATCTTCGATGTATTTTCTTGCATTTTCTTGCGCCTGTACAATAACATCGTTTGCTGTTTTTAATGACGCAGACATAGACTCTGTAGCCTTGTTATTGCCATCTTCATAGCCTTGACCAAACCCCTCATCATAAGCCTCTTGGACACGTATAGGGCGCTCTTCTTCCCAGGAAAGTTTCAATTGCTCAATCTCTTGAAAATGTTGTTGCTTGTCCTGTTCAAATGATTCGCGTTCTGCTTGTAACATTGCCCTAGTCTCTGTGAGTATACGGTCACGCTCTGCAAGTACATCGTCTAAAGTAATTTGGATTTCAGAGGTTTCATCATCCTCTGTTTCGGGTATTTCAAACATATCACGGATTTTTATCTCTTTAACGTTATCGTCAATAGACTGTGTATAGATGGAACGAATAATTCTAGACAATTACGTCATCTCCTCCACCACGAGCGATGATAATCTCACCAGCGTCCTCTAAACGTCTAATAACGGCAACAATTCGAGATTGGGCTTCCTCTACATCACGTAAACGTACAGGTCCCATAATTTCCATCTCTTCTCTAAACGTTTCAGCCATACGTTGTGACATATTACGGAAAATAATATCTTTTACTTCTTCACTTGACACCTTCATAGAAAGAAGTAGATCTTCATTTTCACAATCACGAATTACGCGCTGAATCGAACGATTGTCGAGAGTAACGATATCTTCGAACACGAACATACGTTTCTTAATTTCTTCTGCAAGCTCTGGATCTTGGATTTCGAGTGCATCGAGAATTGTTTTTTCTGTTTGACGGTCTACACCATTTAACACTTCTACCACTGCATCAATGCCACCAGTTTCTGTGTAATCTTGCGTTACAGTAGATGATAGTTTACGTTCTAACACAGATTCGATTTCACTAATTACTTCTGGAGAAGTCGATTCCATCATCGCAATACGCTTTGCAATATCAGCTTGTACTTCTTGTGGTAAGGAGGACAAGATAACACCCGCTTGCCCTGCTTCTAAATAAGATAGAATCAACGCAATTGTTTGAGGATGCTCATTTTGAATAAAGTTAAAAATTTGTGATGGGTCTGCTCTTCTTGCAAAATCAAAAGGTCGTACTTGTAGAGAAGATGTTAAACGGTTAATAATCGTTTGTGCTTGCTCTACCCCTAACGCTTTTTCTAAAACTGTTTTCGCATAACCAATACCACCCTGCGTAATATAATCTTGCGCAAGAGCAATATTGTGGAATTCTTCGATAATTTCTTCTTTTACATTTGCTTCTACCTTTTTAACACCCGAAATCTCTAACGTTAAACGTTCGATTTCTTCTTCAGATAAATGTTTATAGACAGAAGCAGAAACCTCAGGCCCTAGTGAAATTAACAAGAGTGCGGCCTTCTGTTTTCCGGTTAATTCCTTATCTTTCTTGGACACAGCCGAACCTCCTAGTTAGTCTTCAGCAATCCAACTACGCAGTAACTTCGCAAAATCATCTGGCTTATCTTTAGCCATTTTTTCAAGTTGCTTACGGCGTACTGTAGCTTCCGTTTCAATTTCCTCATTAATGTCATCAACAATAAGCTCTTCTTGTTCTTCAAGAATACTTAGTTCTTCTTCTTCTTTTGCTCGCTTACGTGAACGGACAATGAAGAATGCTAATAATAGTATTACAGCTAATAAAATACCACCAACTACCCAAATCCACCAAGGAATAACTGATTTTTCGTTAGCCACTTCCGTAGATTTTCCGTATAACGGTTGGATTGAAACAGCTACCTTTTCATCAATTTGTTCTTGTGTTAATTCACCAGTTACATCATTTGAAATCGTTGTGCGAACGATTGTACTTAAAATTTTCTCGATATCTTCACGCACGCCATCTGGTAAAGATGCTGCATCACCTGCAGTCGGTGGTTCAACTACTACTTGAATTCCGATATCTTGGATTTTATAAGGTGCTTCTTGAATATCTTTACGAATACGATTGACGTCGTTATTGATTGTCTCTTCCGTACGTTCATATTCTCCGTCACCTGCCGTACCTTCGCTATACGTTGTGAAATTATCTGTTGTTGTTTCAGCTTCTGGTGTACCTGTAGCTGCTCCTGCACCTGTACCTGAATACGTTTCCGAAATACGTTGGGTGCTAATTGCAATCCCTTCCCCATTCTCTTCATCAACAGGGGTTACGATATTTTCTTCACGATTTTCTTTTTTAAAGTCAATGTCTGTTGTCACAGAAACTAGAACTTTGTCTTGTCCCATTAATGTGCCTAGCATACTTTGTACTTGGCGTTGTAAATCACGCTCTACCATTTTCTTCATTTGTAATTGACCAGCTGCTGTTGTTGTTGATGTTGCATCAGCTGTTGCAGCATTCAAATCAAAGTACTCAGAATATTGGTTAGAAATCACGATATTATCAGTGTTTAAGTTTGGAATACTTTTTGACACTAAATTATACATTGTTGAGATTTGTTGCTCTGTAAATTTATAACCTGGATCCGTGTTAAGTACAATTGATGCACTCGCCTCTTCGGTAACATCTGTTACGAACACACCTTTTTCAGGTTGTGTAATCATGACCTTTGCGTCTTTAACACCTTCAAGGTTTTTAATTAATTTTTCTAACTCCGTTTGAGTAGAAGCCAGCTTCAAGATATTAAATTCATTATCCGTCATACCAAAGCCTGAACTATTGGCAAATGAGTAATCAATCGACCCTGTTTGTGGGTATCCTTCTGAAGCTAGCTGTACAAGTAATGAATCCACTTGATTGTCAGGTACTAAAATGGATGTTCCACCTGGTGCAATTTCATATTTTACGCCTTGGGCATCAAGAGCTTCTTTTACTTGACCAATTTCCCGCGTCGATAAATCTTTGTATAAAGTTACATATGTAGTACGGGTTACCATCATTGTAATGAGAGCAGCAAGTAAAATAACAACTACTACAGCACCAATCATTACACCCTTTTGTTTTTTACTCCGACTTGTCCAAAATTGGCTGGCGTCGGTTTTTATTCTCGTCAGTCGTTCATTCATTATGAATCCTCCGGTTATAGTGAATAACCTAGCAATCAATAATTCGCACTAACAGTGTACTTACCCGCTAAATAAAGTTAGACACTCATACGCATTATTTCTTGGTAAGCTTCAATCACCTTATTGCGAACTTCAATTGTTGCATTTAGCGTAATACTTGCTTTTTGTGATGCAATCATCACTTCATGCAACTCTACATCTCCACCATTTATTAGCTTTTGAGTAAGATTATCAGAAGTTATTTGCTGATCATTCACTTTCGCAATAGCCTCTTTTAATGAATTAGCAAAACTTTGCTGCGCTTCATAAGGTGTCGGATTTAACTTATTTGTTTCATTTACTACCTGAGTAGGTGTCATTAGTGAAACGGACGAAATCGCCATTATGTATCATCCTTTCTAAATTGTATTATTTACCGATTTCTAATGCTTTTGTTAACATTGCTTTATTTGCATTAAACACAGTCACATTTGCTTCATATGATCGTGTAGCAGACATTAAGTCGACCATTTCTTTCAATGGGTCTACATTCGGCATACTTACATAGCCATCTTCATTTGCATCTGGATGTGTCGGATCATATACAAGTTTGAAAGGAGTTTCTGTATCATCTTTTATTTCCGTTACTTTAACACCGTTCCCTACAGCACTTTTTGAATTTGAACCCATCGCAACATTTAGGAATTTTGAAAATCCCCCTTCTTGCGCAGATAGCGTCACTGATTTGCGTTGGTATGGAACCCACTCGCCATTAACTTGTTTCGCGCGAGTTGTGTCTACATGCGCCATATTTGACGAAATAACATCCATGCGTAAGCGCTGTGCTGTTAGTGCCGAAGCTGTAGTATTCATTCCGTGAAAAATCGACATTTATTACTTACCTCCCTTAATAACTGTATTTAATGTATTAAGCTTTCCATTCATACGATCAATCAGCGCATTATAGTAAATCTGATTTTCTGCCATTTTCGCTTGTTGAGCATCCATATCGACACCATTACCATTGTTTCGATATCGTAAATTATCAATATTGCTAACACCTGGTGTAGATTGTGTTATAGAAAAATCATAATGTCTTACGTCAGTTCGATATGCGGAAATTGAATTCCGTTTCTCTTCTTCCAACATATTCTTAAAATTTACATCTTTCGCCTTGTAATTAGGCGTATCGACATTCGCAATATTATTTGCAATTGTTTTGTGATTTAGTGTTGCATAGGAAAGTCCATTTTCCAGGCTACTAATAGTTCCTCCAAATAAATTCAAAAACCATTCACCTCTTTTTTTATTTCAATCTATTAAATACGTTGTCTATTCAATAATACAATTGTAATTAAGATGCTACCTAGTGTCTATTGTCTTTTGTCATTTTCTAATAGTCTTTCCGCCCTATTTTTTACAAAAAAAATCCGGGACAAATCATTCTTACCATTTACTGATGCTGTTTTTCGCTATATTTCATCCTTTTTCCCTAGGTAAACACTGAATCTAGAGTGTTTACTATAATAGTCATACAACTTTCACTATATTTTACAGTTACTAATTTCGACACAATTTCCAGTCAAAAAAAAATAGGTTCCACCGAAACGGAACCTATCTATACCATCTAATTACAACTACTTACTTCATTTTAATTTCTGCTAATGCGTTTAAAAATTTATCATTTAGTACTTTAATGTAAGTACCTTTCATTCCTAACGAGCGTGATTCAATTACACCAGCTGACTCTAGTTTACGTAATGCATTTACGATAACTGAGCGTGTAATGCCAACTCGATCGGCAATTTTAGAAGCTACAAGCAGTCCTTCAGTACCATCAAGCTCCTCGAAAATATGTTCAATTGCTTCTAATTCACTGTAAGAAAGTGAGTTAATCGCCATTTGAACGACAGCTTTACTACGCGCTTCCTCTTCGATTTCTTCTGATTTTTCGCGTAAAATTTCCATACCAACTACAGTTGCACCGTATTCAGCTAAAATTAAATCATCATCCTCAAATTGAGCAGATACACGTGCAAGGATTAATGTCCCTAAACGTTCACCGCCACCAACGATTGGTACAATTGTTGTTACAGCATTTTGGAAAATTTCTTTATTCTCTACCGGGAATGCAGTATGAGGGTTGTTAATGTCTAAGTTAGACGATGTTTCTGTAATCGTAAATAAATTATGTGTATATTCCTCTGGGAATTGACGTTCTTCAAACATTTTTTTCATACGTTCATTTTCAATTTGTTGATGAATAGAGATACCCAAAAGTTTACCTTTACGGCTAACAATATATACGTTGCTATCAATAGTATCGCCTAAAGTATCTGCCATTTCTTTGAAGTTAACTGGTTTACCAGCAGATGCTTGAAGCATCGAGTTAATTTTACGTGTTTTTTCTAATAAATTCATTATATGTTCCTCCTATAAATAGCCCGAAGAATATTCACTTAATATTCTAAAGGTTTCCACAATTGATTGATCTTAATCAAACTTATCTACAAAATAAACTGTGATAAATCTTTATTCTTGACGATTCCAGCTAATTTTCGATCGACATATGCTGCTGTAATCGCAATATGGGCTGGTGAAATTTCAGATGCTTCAAAGGATAATTCCTCAAGTAAGCGTTCTAAAATCGTATGCAAACGACGCGCACCAATATTATCAGTTTCTTGGTTTACTTCTGTTGCAATTTCCGCAATGCGTTCAATTGCATCTTGAGCAAACTCAATTTCTACACCCTCAGTTGCTAATAATGCTTGATATTGCAAAATGAGTGATTGATCTGGTTCTTGTAAAATACGTACAAAATCTTGTTTTGTTAATTTTTCAAGCTCCACACGGATAGGGAATCGTCCTTGCAGTTCGGGTATCAAATCTGACGGTTTAGACATATGGAATGCACCAGCAGCGATAAACAACATATAATCCGTTTTCACTGCACCATACTTCGTTGTTACCGTAGAGCCTTCTACAATTGGCAAAATATCTCTTTGTACACCTTCACGGGAAACACCTGCAGAAGAGTGATCATTTTTGCTCGCAACTTTATCGATCTCATCGATAAAAATAATACCTGACTGTTCGGCACGAGAAATCGCCTCTTGCGCTACTTCATCCGAATCAATCAATTTATTTGCTTCTTCAATGGTTAAAATACGTCGTGCATCTTTTACTTGCACACGGCGTTTCTTTTGTTTTTTCGGCATCAGGCTTGATAGCATATCTTGCATGCCATTATTCCCTGACATATCCATCCCCGTACCTTGCAATGCGTCAAAAATAGAAGGAGTTTGTTCTGTTACTTCAACAGTTACCCATTCCTCTTCTAATTTACCATTACGTAAATCAATAGCAATTTGTGCACGTTTTGAACGCACTTCTGTTTCTTCAGATGAAGAATCTTCAAATGTTTGCTGTTCTTTCCCGCCACCAAATAGCATTTCAAAAGGATTTTGCATCGCTTGTTTTTTCCGTAAAGATGGTACAAGCAGTTTTACAATCGCAGCATTCGCTAACTCTTCAGCTTGTTCTTGTACAGACTCCATCATTTCCTCTTTTACAAGGCGATGAGATGACTCAACCAAATCACGCACCATTGACTCAACATCACGACCAACATAACCTACTTCTGTAAACTTTGTTGCTTCCACTTTAACAAATGGCGCATTCGTTAGCTTCGCGATTCTTCTCGCAATTTCAGTTTTCCCAACACCAGTTGGTCCAATCATTAAAATATTTTTCGGATTCACTTCAGCTTTCATCTCATCACTTAATAGTGAACGACGATAACGATTTCTGAGCGCAATTGCCACAGCTCGTTTCGCTTCATTTTGTCCGACAATATAACGATCCAAATGCTCAGAAATTTGTCTTGGTGTTAAATTTTGTTTTGTCATTAGTCAAGCGCCTCCACGATAATATTATGATTCGTAAACACACAAATTTCAGCTGCTGTCTCAAGGGCCGCTTTCGCAATTTCATGAGCCCCCATTGTATTACCAGCATGTTTCTTCAGTGCACGGCCGGCAGATAATGCATAGTTTCCACCTGAACCAATCGCTATAATACCATCATCAGGTTCTATGACTTCTCCTGTTCCTGACACAAGTAACAGTGTACTTTTATCCATAACAAGTAACATAGCCTCGAGTTGGCGTAACATCTTATCGCCTCGCCATTGTTTTGCTACCTCGACTGCAGCTCGTTGTAAATTTCCGTTATATTCATTGAGTTTCGCTTCGAACATTTCAAAAAGTGTGAAAGCATCGGCTACTGAACCTGCAAAGCCAGCTAGCACCTGACCATTAAACAGACGTCTGACCTTTCTAGCAGTGCCCTTCATAACAACTGCATTTCCTAAAGTCACTTGCCCATCACCTGCCATCGCACAACCACCATTATGATGGATTGCGAATATCGTAGTCGCATGAATTTGTCCCATTCGTCTTGTCCTCCTTAGCCTCTATTCCTATGCTCTTGGATGAGCATTCATATATGTTTGGCGAAGATGTTCCTTCGTAACATGTGTATAAACTTGCGTTGAAGATAAGTGCGCATGCCCCAGTAACTCTTGCACCGTTCGTAAATCCGCACCATTATTAAGTAAGTGGGTCGCAAATGTATGACGTAACATATGCGGATATATCTTCGTATGAAGTGATGCATTGTCAATCATTTCATTTAAAATATAACGCACGCCTCGAGGTGTAAGTTCCCCACCACGCATATTGACAAATAGATGTTGATGATTCGTATTTTTCATAAGCATCGGTCGCGCTTGCTCTATGTAATCCATCATCGCTTCGCTAGCGTACTGCCCAAACGGAATTATACGCTCTTTTCGACCTTTTCCCATTACACGAACGATTGAATAATGAAAATCCACATCATTCATTGTAATTGTTGTTAACTCACTAACACGAATACCTGTTGCATAGAGTAATTCTAAAATCGCCATATTACGTAGTGATTTCAAGTCTCTTCCTATATTCGCTTCAAAAAGTTGTGTTAATTCCTCTTCATAGAAAAAGCTTGGTAACCGAGATTCCTTTTTAGGATGATAGAGGGAACGAAATGCTGCGTCATCCAACCCATACTGTTTGTTTAAAAAACGAAAAAAAGAACGAATCGATGAAATCTTCCTAGAAACTGAAGACCTTGCTTTCATTTCATCGTACAATTTCGTTACATAAAGACGCCCATGTATATACTCAACACTTGCTAAATCATTTACATTCTCTGCTTTCAAAAACGCTAAAAAGTCTAATAAGTCCGATTCATATTCTCGCACCGTATGAACAGAAAAGTTTTTCTCAACCTGTATATAAAGCATAAATTGCTCTAGTGCTTGTTGGGACGAAACTAACATGGAACATTCACCACCAATGTGATTATTCGAAAACTTCACTCAAGTAAAACATGGCATCAAGATTTTCCCACGAATAACGACTGTCACTCACGAAAAATTCCCATAATATTTTCTATAGTACTCGCCAAAAAACATACATATTGACACTATACCTATATACGTAATATAGCAAGTAAAAAACATTGTAATTTGAGAAAAACATCATATAAAATAGTAAATTCAGTGTAAGTAAGTATTTTACGCATTTACAAAAACAAAAAGCCTCTAAAAGTATATCAACTTTAAGAGGCTTTTTGCAATTAAATTGTCTGCGAATTCACAAAATTTCGAATTGATTCTAAAGCACGTGTTGCATGCATTTCTGCTCGCTCTGGTTTTGAACGACGTCCCGGTGGTAATTCTGGGAAAATACCGAAGTTTACATTCATCGGTTGGAAGTTTTTCGATTGCGCTTCTGTTATATAACGCGCCATACTTCCTAATGCCGTTTCAAATGGGAAGACTAATAATTCTTGTCCAAGTGCTAAACGTGCAGCGTTAATTCCAGCAATTAAACCACTACCTGCTGATTCCACATAGCCTTCTACACCAGTCATTTGGCCTGCAAAGAAAATATTTTTATTTTCACGTAACTGATATGTTTTTTCTAACACTTTCGGTGAGTTAATGAACGTATTACGATGCATTACGCCATATCGTACAATTTCTACATTTTCTAAACCGGGAATTAATTGTAATACTTCCTTTTGCGGTCCCCATTTTAAATGCGTTTGGAAACCTACGATATTATATAGTGTACCAGCAGCATCATCTTGGCGTAATTGAACAACTGCATATGGACGTTTACCTGTTTTCGGATCTTCAAGACCGACTGGCTTCATCGGACCGAATAACATTGTTTTTTCGCCACGAGCTGCCATCACTTCAATTGGCATACAACCTTCGAAATAAATTTCTTTTTCGAACTCTTTTAATGGTACAACTTCAGCCTCAATTAATGCTTGGCGGAAACGGTCAAATTCTTCTTTTGTCATCGGACAGTTTAGATATGCCGCTTCCCCTTTATCATAGCGGGATTTTAAATACACTTTGTCCATATCGATACTATCTTTTTCGATAATCGGCGCCGCTGCATCATAGAAGTATAAATAATCAAGACCTGTTAACACTTGAATTTTTTCTGCTAATGCTTTAGAAGTAAGTGGACCTGTTGCGATTACTGTAATACCTTCTGGAATTTCAGTTACTTCCTCATGAATTACTTCTACAAGTGGATGATTTTTCACCGCTTCTGTTACATAACCAG
Source organism: Lysinibacillus sp. NPDC096418 (assembly GCF_044762775.1). NCBI lineage: Bacteria > Bacillati > Bacillota > Bacilli > Caryophanales > Bacillaceae > Lysinibacillus > Lysinibacillus sp. NPDC096418. The sequence continues at coordinate 133,245 of NZ_JBIWEY010000002.1, read as the reverse complement.
CAAACTCATGTCGGTCAACCGCAAGTGCACCACCTGCTGGTACTGAACATGCATCTGCTGCCTTTAAAATAACAGAGTCTAATGTACGCATTTCTTCCTTAATGACACCAACAGCATTTGTTAATGTATTTGCGCGAAGTGAGTTAGAGCATACCAACTCAGCAAATTTATCAGTATGGTGAGCAGGCGTCTGCTTTACTGGACGCATTTCATATAAGCGAACCTTCACGCCACGCTTTGCTATTTGCCATGCAGCTTCACTTCCAGCAAGGCCTGCACCAATTACGTTTACTATTTGTTCAGTCATGTTCTTACCATCTTTCTACACTATAATTGGTGTTTCTTCATAGTCACATTTTGTGCACTGAATCTGAACACCTTTTTTCAGTTTTTTCTCTACTAATAATTCACTACATTTTGGACATGGTCTACTTATAGGTTTATCCCATGATACAAATTCACACTCAGGATATTGGTTACAACCATAAAATAAACGTTTTGTTTTACTTTTACGTTCTACAATTTCACCATCTTCACAAGATGGACACTTTACATCGATTGGTTTCATGATCGCTTTTGTATTTCGACAGTCTGGGAAGTTTGAGCAAGCCATGAATTTCCCATAACGGCCTAATTTATAGACCATTGGAGAACCACATTTTTCGCAATCCTCGCCCGCTGGTTCATCTTTTATCACAACTTTTTCCATTTCAGCATCAGCATGCTTCACATGTACTTCGAAGTCTTTATAGAACTCATCGATTACTTCTACCCATTTACGACTACCTTCTTCAACATCATCAAGATCTTGTTCCATTTTTGCAGTAAACTCAATATTGATAATATCAGGGAAAAATTCAAGTACAAGTTGATGCACAATTTCACCTAGCTCAGTCGGCATGAAACGTTTTGCATCTAAAACTACATAACCACGACGTTGTAATGTATCTAACGTCGGTGCGTATGTTGATGGGCGACCGATCCCAATCTCCTCCATCGTTTTTACTAAACGTGCTTCTGAAAAACGTGGGGGTGGCTGCGTGAAATGTTGCTTCGGCTCAATATCAAGTGATTTTACTTTATCGCCAATTCCCATTTCAGGAAGTAGCTTTGTTGTTTCCTCAGTTTGGTCATCGGTACCTTCGATATACAATTTCATAAACCCTGCAAACTTCACTTGCGAACCATTCGCACGGAATAATACATCACCATTTTGTAAATCAACTGCAACTGTATCTAATACAGCTGGTGCCATTTGACTTGCAATAAATCGCTCCCAAATTAAACGGTAAAGGCGCAATTGATCACGGCTTAACACCGTTTTTAGTTCATCTGGCGTACGCATTGTGCTTGTCGGACGAATCGCTTCATGGGCATCTTGTGCATTCGAAGCCTTTTTGGCTTGTTTTACTTCCGTTGCAATGTATTCTTTACCATATTTCGTTTCGATATAAGCAATCGCTTCTGTTTTAGCTGTTTCTGAAATACGCGTAGAATCCGTACGCATATACGTAATTAACCCAACAGTACCTTCTTTTTTACCAATATCGATACCTTCGTAAAGTTGTTGTGCAAGCATCATTGTTTTCTTTGCACGGAAGTTTAATTTACGCGCTGCTTCTTGTTGAAGTGAAGAGGTTGTAAATGCAGGTGCTGCGTTCCGTTTACGTTCCTTCTTCGTCACATTCGCAACATTAAACTCTGTACCTTTTACATTTTTTAATATCGCCTTTACTTGGTCTTCATTCGTTAATTTAATTTTTTCTTTGCCATCACCATAGTACAGTGCGTCGAACGTTTTTTTGCCTTTTTCAAATGAACCTTCAATCGTCCAATATTCTTCAGGTTGGAAGTTTTTGATTTCATTTTCGCGATCGATAATCATGCGTAATGCAACTGATTGTACACGGCCGGCTGACAAGCCCTTTTTCACCTTTTTCCAAAGAATCGGGCTAATATTGTAGCCCACTAATCGGTCTAGCATACGACGAGCTTGTTGCGCATCTACTAAATCCATATTAATAGAACGAGGATGTTTAAATGATTCTAAAATTGCATCTTTCGTAATCTCATTAAATACAACACGGCAATCTGATTCAATATCAATATTTAACGCAGTCGCAAGGTGCCAGGCAATTGCCTCTCCCTCGCGGTCTGGATCGGCCGCTAGATAAATTTTCTTCACTTTTTTAGCCGCAGACTTTAGTTCCTGTAATACAGGTCCTTTCCCGCGAATCGTAATATATTTTGGTTCATAGTTATTTTCAGTATCAATACCCATTTGGCTGCGTGGTAAGTCACGAACATGTCCTACAGACGCTTTCACTTTGTATTTTTTTCCTAAATAACGTTCTATTGTTTTTGCTTTTGCTGGTGATTCTACAATCACTAAATAATCCGCCATCTATGTCTCCCCCTTAGCGAGGTTCATTGCTAAATTTTTTTAAGTTACCTGTTGCAAAATGTATAACAGTTTTTAAGATAATGCAACTTTTTTTCAATTTTTACTAGGAAATAGTTCCAACATTTCAACGATTTGATAACCATTACATACAGGAATCGCACCTTCTAGGAGCAATTTATTAGTTCCTTTTGACTGCTCTGCATCGATTGGCCCTGGTACTACAAACACATCTTTTCCTTGTTCAAGCGCGCATTCTGTCGTAATCAGTGTGCCACTTCTTAGTGTCGCCTCTGTCACAACTAATGCACTCGATAAGCCACTTATGATGCGATTACGCATGGGGAAATGCCATTTTTCCGGTTTCATGTATGGAGGATACTCTGTAATAAGCAATTGCTCTTCTGCCATTTTCTCGGCAAGCATCTGATTTTCTCTTGGATATAAATGATGAAAACCATGTCCCAGAACGGCAATCGTCTTGCCACCATATTTCATCGTTGCTTCATGCGCTAGTGTATCCGCACCCCTCGCAAGCCCACTTACGACCGTATACTGGTGTTCAACGAGAGGAGGGACAAGTAAGTCCATCGCCGTCTTCGTATAGCCTGTCGCTTTCCTAGAGCCAATAATAGCGATATGTTTGCTACCTAGCAGTGAATACTGACCTTTTACATACAATACAGCAGGTGGGCTTGGTAATTCAAATAAATGCCCTGGGTATAAAGCGTGATTAAATGGAATGGGGAAAATATCCGCACTGGAATAAGCTTCTTCTAGCGGCATACAATTTGCACGCTGAAAACCTTTTTGAAGTTGAACAGCTTTTGGAAGTGAGATTTGCAAAGCCTGTGCGATTTCACTGGGTTGCGCTTGATCAAAATAACTTAAGATATCAACTGGGGATAGTAATTGCTGTAGTTTTTGAAGTGGCAAAGGATATACATAATGTAGTGCTAATAGCTTGTGTACATCAACTGAAAAAATCATTTAAAAACCTCCCTATTTTAAATAGAAGAAATTAAATGACCGCATTTTTCATTTCACGACAACAATAGAAAAAAGATGTAGCACCTAAGTGCTACATCTTCCATTTTAATGGGTTTTACATTTTTCGTATAGCCCTTTTTCTTTAATAACTTTAATTAATGTTTCACCAATAACAGATGGTGTTGGTGCCACTTCTATCCCAGCAGCATTCATTGCTTTAATTTTTTCAGCTGCTGTACCTTTACCACCAGAAATGATGGCACCTGCGTGGCCCATACGCTTTCCTGGAGGAGCTGTTTGACCGCCAATAAAGCCCACTACTGGCTTTGTCATGTTCTCTTTAATCCATTCAGCCGCTTCTTCTTCAGCTGTACCACCGATTTCGCCAATCATGACAACTGCATATGTTTCTGGGTCATTATTAAATGCTTCTAGTGCATCGATGAAGTTTGTACCATTCACTGGGTCTCCACCAATACCAACTGCTGTTGTTTGGCCAATACCTTCTTGTGTTAATTGGTGCACAGCCTCGTACGTAAGTGTCCCTGAACGGGATATAACGCCTACATGGCCTTTTGTATGAATATAACCGGGCATAATACCAATCTTACATTCATCAGCAGTAATCACACCTGGGCAGTTTGGTCCCACTAGGCGTGTTTTCTTACCTTCCATATAACGTTTTACTTTCACCATATCAAGGACAGGGATATGCTCTGTAATACAAATTGTTAACTCTAACTCCGCGTCAACAGCTTCTAAAATTGCATCTGCTGCAAATGGAGCAGGCACGTAGATAACTGACACAGTCGCACCTGTTGCCGCAACTGCATCTGCTACTGTATTGAATACTGGTACGCCTTCAATTTCAAGGCCACCTTTACCTGGAGTTACCCCCGCTACGATTTGTGTACCGTAGTCTAACATTTGCTTTGTATGGAATAGTGCAGTTTCACCCGTGATTCCTTGTACAATTACTTTTGTATCTTTGTTAATAAATACAGCCATTATACTCCCTGCCTTCCTTAGCCTACTAGTTTCACAATTTTTTGCGCGCCATCAGCCATTGAATCTGCCGCAACAATATTTAAGCCAGATGCATTTAAAATCTCTTTTCCTACGTCTACATTTGTACCTTCTAAGCGCACAACTAATGGTACTTCTAAACCGATTTCTTTTGCTGCTGTCACTACACCTTCAGCAATAATATCGCATTTCATAATACCACCAAAAATGTTGACAAAAATCCCTTTTACTTTAGGATCAGATAAAATAATTTTAAATGCTTCCGTTACTTTTTCAGCTGTCGCGCCGCCCCCAACGTCTAGGAAGTTAGCGGGAGTGCCGCCATAGTAACTAATTGTATCCATCGTTGCCATCGCTAAACCAGCACCATTTACCATACAGCCAATATTACCATCCAATGAAATATAGCTAAGGTCATATTTTGATGCTTCAATTTCTTTTGGATCTTCTTCATCGAAGTCACGTAATTCTACGATATCTTTATGTCGATATAATGCATTTGAATCGAAATTGAATTTTGCGTCTAACGCTACTACCTCTCCTTGTCCAGTAACTACAAGTGGATTGATTTCAACGATAGAAGCATCTTTGTCGATAAATGCTTGATATAAGCCTAACATTAATTTTACAGCTTTCCCTACAAGGTTTGCTGGAATATTCATATTAAATGCCATACGTCGTGCTTGGAAGCTTGTTAAACCTATTACAGGATCTACGATTTCTTTAAAGATTTTCTCGGGATGCGTTTCTGCCACTTCTTCAATGTCCATGCCGCCTTCTTCTGAACCCATCACCGTTACACGAGATGTCGTGCGGTCTAAAACTAGACTTAAATAATATTCCTTTTGAATGTCAGAGCCTTCTTCAATGTAAAGTCGCTTTACTTCTTTTCCTTCAGGACCTGTTTGATGTGTAACTAAAATTTTACCTAATAATTCTTTTGCGTAAGTACGAACCTCATCAAGGTTTTTTGCGATTTTAACGCCACCTGCTTTACCGCGTCCACCTGCGTGAATTTGCGCCTTTACGACAGTAACATTAGAGCCAATCTCCTTTGCTACTTTTACTGCCTCATCAGGGGAAAATGCTACTTTTCCATTAGGTACTGCAACTCCATATTTCCTAAGGATTTCTTTCCCTTGATATTCATGGATATTCATTATAAATCCTCCCATCAAACATATACATAGAATTGTTTTACTAACATAATCTATTCTAACCAAACATTCTGACAAAGTCTACTACGCTTACCTTGTAACAATTTAACAATCTTTTATTACATACTTCTGTACATTGCGCAAAAAATCTAACTTTTTGAAAATTTAGGGATGCAAAATTCTTAACGGTTTCTTTGTCCATGTTGCTGATCTAAATGATAAATAAACGCAAAAACTTCAGCTACAGCTTGGTATAGTTCCTCCGGGATTGATTCATTTAAATCAAGTTGTCCAAGTAATTGCACTAAATTAGGATCTTCATGGATCGGCACATCATGTTCATTGGCACGCGCCAAAATATTTTCTGCAATTTTCCCTTTTCCTTTCGCCACAACAGTTGGACTATTATATTGTCCTGGCTTATACGTAAGAGCAATTGCCTCTTTTCGAATTATTTTCTCCTCATTCATACGCGGAAGTCCACCCCGTTATGCTCCTCTTGCGGCTCCGTATTGACTACTTCTTTTTCTGGTGACACCTTGTCAAACGGTTTTATAAATACAGCTGATAACTGATAGTCTTTTTCAGCTAAACTTGTTTTCAATGCGGCCTTCAAAGGTTCCGCTAATGGGACAACATCTGGATTTTCATTAAATACTGTTACCGTGATCACTCGATTCTGCACCTGCATATCAATAACCGTTTCGTTCATCGATTCCATTTGTAAATAGAATAAAACGCGTGCATAGTTCGCATCAATTTTCCCATCATCTTTCATACGCCCATTCCACTGCAATGTTGCATCCATTTTCTTACCGAAAAATTCTAGGGGCACTTGCATTATAAGCTGGTGTTGATGTCCATTTTCCCCGGATGACAGTTGCATACCATTCATACGCGACATTAACATCTCGGCTGCTTCTTTTAGTTGCGGTGTTATTTGTGCGTCTTGTAGCAATGTGTGAAGTTGCGGTTTTAACTGATGTGCGATGGCCTGTATATCCGCTGACTTATTATTAAGCGCTGCCTCATAGCTAATACCTAAGCCCTTTAACACCGTTTTTAATGCGTGCTCCATCGCCTTACTATCCATTGAACTTTGCACCTGTGCATCTGCTTGCGTCATCATTTGCTGGATGACTGGTTGTGGTGACTCACTTCCAACTTTTACGAGATTACGCATCATCGCATCATTTTGAACAAGTGTAGCCGTTTCAGGTTTTAATAGTGACAATAGATGATCTTTTGCTGATAAGCCGTTCGTATCCTGTGTAAATAAACGTTCAGGAATGTTTTGTGTAAATGCTTTGATAACTTGCTCTTGTACTTGCTTTGCAAAAACTTCTAATGTTTGCTTACTTGGTGGCAATTGACTAAATCGTTCAATTAATTGTGTCAATTGTTGCTTTTGCTCATTTGTCAGTAAGTTTTGGCCAGTTGTCCAAGCTTTTAATTGTTCGACTAGCTGTTGCGTGTTTTCTGGCTTTGTCGTAAGTATCGTTTGTACAATTTGACCTGCTTGTTGTGTTTGAGCTGGTTGCGTTTGTTGCATTTGCGTTGACTGTATAGATGACCAATTTTGTAAATTCACATTTTGTGGCAGTACACCTGCCTCTTTTAACATATTCAGTGCTTGTAATCGGTCACTTATAGGGGCAGCGTTATTAGTGAGTATTTGCACTGATTTCGCTAGTACTAATCCACCTGTTTCAGCATCAAACGGTCGAGCAATTGCTTGTACCTGCTGCATCAAATTTTGCTTGATTCCTTCTGGTAATGCTGTGTCCTGCAGTAATAATTGTGCGAAATTGTTCATAGTTGAAGACATGCCCACTGTTTTTTGCCCACTAACTAGTGCCTGAAATACATCATTTGTAAAAGGCATTTTCAGTTCCACCATCTTTTGCATTGCTTGTAAGGCATCTACTTTCGTTATTCCTTCGGGTAACGCCTTCAACCATGCCTCTGCCTGAACAAGCTGTTCTTTCGAAATCGGTATTTGCGCCTTCATGAAATGCGAGAGTACTTGTTGCATTTCAGCCGTTTTCGGCAAATTCATAGATTCCAATAGCTGATTCATTTGTTGTGTAGGAGATGTAGATTGCGCCATCGGACCTGTGACAACTTTCAATTCAGTTTGCGGGCTTGTACCTGTAACTTGAAAGAAATGTGCGTCTCCAGCTTTTAATGGTACTTCTAACTTGGCAATCATTTTTTGATTACCTACTTGTATTTCGGCCATTTGATCGGGATACAATTGTTTAATCGTTCCATGGAATACTTGCCCTTGTTTTAAGGCAAGTGGCTGATTTGAAGACATTGCGGCTGTTTGCTGCATTTGTATTGTATTAAAAGATGTAGATGTCATACATACTCTCCCTCCCTCTAAAACATTGATTTTATTGGTTCAAACGATTTTCGGTGGTGAACAGTTGCTCCGTATGTTTCTAGCGCCTCTAAATGCTGTTTCGTACCATATCCTGCATGCTTAGCAAATCCATACATCGGAAACTCTTTGTCTAGCTCCTCCATATATTCATCACGTGCTGTTTTCGCCAAAATAGAAGCCGCAGCGATCGCTAAACTCTTTGCATCGCCTTTAATAATTGAATCTTGCGGAATGGCTATTGGTAATGTCATCGCATCTACGAGCACATATTCTGGTTGAATCGTTAATGCCTCTACACTGCACTTCATCGATTGCTTCGTTGCTTCGTATATATTCAATGTATCAATCATTTCCGCAGACTGAAAATGCACTGAATAACTGAGCGCATATTTTTTTACAAGCATTGCAAATGCAGTACGTTTTTCTTTTGAAAGCTGTTTAGAATCATTCAAACCAACAAGCGCTGCGCAGTTTTCCGGTAAAATAACAGCTGCCGTTACAACAGGGCCTGCTAGTGGGCCTCGCCCTGCCTCATCTACACCAGCAATCATTGCTCCCGGCGTCCCATAGCTACGGTCAAAATTTATTTTTGCTTGGTGCTCTAGTAACAACTGCTTTTTCTTCTCTTGACGCTTTTGCCAACTTTGCCATGCTTTTTGTACACCTGCTCGTTCATCTGCTGCGATTGCCGTCATCCATTCTTGCCATTCCTCTGTATCTTTTAGCGCTGTTGTAATCTCTTTGATAGTTTTCACGACATTTAAGCTCCCTTATCTCAATCTACCTTTTTATCGGCAATAATATTTGTTTCTAAAAGAAAAACTGCCAAAGTCACAATTCCTTGCGTAACTTCGGCAGTTTTATTTTTTACTCTTCGTTTTCTACTTCTTTTTCAAGCTGTTCATTGACAAAATCGAACGTTAATTTACCTAATTGCTGTCCACGAATATCTCGAACAATCAGCTGTGAAACCTGATCGTAGTCAATTTCACCACCCGCACCAAATACGCGGCGCAACTTACCGATGTGATCGAATGTTTCAATTAAATCTTCATGCATAGACTCAAAGCCATACCGTTCTGCCATACGTGTTGGATAATGGTCCGATAGAAAACGCAAACCGTATACCGCTAAGTCTTCCATATTCATAATCGTATCTTTAATGGCACCAGTTAACGCTAGCTTATAGCCAACCTCTTGATCCTCGAATTTCGGCCATAAAATTCCTGGTGTATCGAGCAATTCTAACTCTTTACCTACTTTAATCCATTGCTGAGCTTTTGTAACACCTGGTGTGTTACCAGTTTTAGCGATGTTCTTCTTAGCCAAACGATTAATTAACGTTGATTTACCAACGTTTGGTATTCCAACAATCATCGCTCGAATCGCTCGTGGTTTCATGCCTCGCGCTTTCATGCGATCAAACTTTTCTTGTAACAATTCCTGTGCAGCCTTTGTTACCTGTTGTAACCCTTTACCTTCAAGTGAATTAATAGCAACTGCTTTATGCCCACGATCTGCAAAATACTGCACCCATCTGCGCGTTTCTTGTTCATCCGCCATATCCGCCTTATTTAAAATAAGAAGACGCGTTTTTTGGTTGATCACCTCGTCTATCATCGGATTGCGTGATGATAGTGGCAAACGCGCATCGATTAATTCAAAAATAATATCTACCAGCTTTAGATTTTCAGTTACTTGGCGGCGAGCTTTCGCCATATGCCCCGGAAACCATTGAATTGTCATACATATACCTCCTAATCAAAAGAAAAAGGGAGTGGTCTCCCTCCCCTTCAATAACGCTATTTTACAATTTTAATATCACTAAATGGCCAAAAAATCAGGCTTGTATTACCGATAATTTCTTTTTGATCGATAATTCCGATATGTCGACTATCTTTACTATAACGGCGATTATCCCCCATCACAAAGACGTAGCCTTCAGGGATTTCCCCATGTTCGACACCAAGATCCTCTAACGTGAAATCCTCAGTTAAAGTACCTTCCGTAATTTGTGCTTTGTAAGCATCTAAATAAGGTTCATCAATCGGTTTCCCATTAATGTACAATTGGTCATCTCTATATTCCAGCGTATCACCAGGTAGGCCAATCACACGCTTAATGTAATTTTTTTGCTCTGGTGCGTGGAATACGACAATATCGAAGCGCTTAGGCTCGCCAATTTTATAACCAATTTTATTGACAATCATACGGTCGCCATCTTCAAGGGTTGGCATCATGGATTCACCATCTACTGCAATTGGTGTAAATAAAAAATAACGAATAATTGCCGCAATCGCAAATGCAATAAGAAGTGCTTTCGTCCATTCCCATAACTCATTTTTTTCTTTTACTTGTTTCTCCATATGAATTGCCTCCTCGTCTATCCTCATTTTAGAGGAAATCTATTTTAGATGACAAGCAAAAAGAAAAGGAGCTTGCAAAAACAAGCCCCTCACTTTTAAATCATAATTATCGAAGTTCTTTAATACGAGCAGCTTTACCACGTAGGTTACGTAGGTAGTAAAGTTTAGCACGACGTACTTTACCGCGACGTACAACTTCTAAGTTAGCGATTTTTGGTGTGTGTACAGGGAATGTACGTTCAACACCTACACCGTAAGAAATTTTACGAACTGTGAAAGTTTCGCTAATACCGCCACCACGACGTTTAATAACTACACCTTCGTACATTTGGATACGTTCACGAGTACCCTCTACTACTTTCACGTGTACACGTACTGTGTCACCTGGGCGGAAAGTTGGTAGATCCGTGCGAAGTTGATCTTTAGTGATCTCTGTAATAATGTTTGACATTGTTTTTCTCTCCTTAGACAGATGCTCTTGCACGCAATTTATGCCACAGCGGAACACCGTAATTCAGCACTTCACATAGAAGCACAAAATTGATGTTATCATAAAAATTGAATGCAAGCAAGCATCTTTATTGTTCGTTTCTTAATTTTTCAATATACATTTTTTGCTTCTCTGTTAACGGATAATGCTCGAGTAAATCCGGACGACGCTCGAATGTTCTTTTCAGCGATTGCTGTTCACGCCACTCATCAATTTTCGCATGATTGCCTGACATTAATACATCAGGTACTTTCATCCCTCGGAATTCCGCAGGACGCGTGTAATGAGGATGCTCGAGTAAACCTGTCGAAAATGAATCTTGAATATGTGAGTCTTCTTGTCCTAAAACGCCCGGTAAAAGACGTACAACGCTATCAATTACCGTCATTGCGCCAAGTTCTCCACCTGTTAAAACGAAATCCCCAATAGAAATTTCATCTGTCACAAGGTGCTCACGAATACGTTCATCATAGCCCTCGTAATGGCCACATAAAAAGACCAGTTCTTCCTCTTTTGCAAGCTCTTCTGCCTTTTTCTGTGTGAAGCGCTCACCTTGCGGGCACATTAAGATGATACGAGGCTTCTTCCCCTCTGTAATCGCCTCAACAGCACTAAACATTGGCTCAGGCTTTAACACCATCCCTGCGCCACCACCGTACGGATAATCATCTACCTGTTTATGCTTATTGCCCGAATACGCTCGGATATCTGTGACAGAGAGCTGTACAGCACCTTTTTCTTGCGCCTTCTTTAATATCGATGCCCCAAATACACCTGTAAACATATCTGGAAACAGGCTCAGCACTTGAATGTTCATTATAATAAACCTTCCATCACATGAATTGTAATGACTTTTTCATCAATATTGATATCTTTAACAACATCTTCAATGTATGGGATGTAATGCTCTTTTCCTTTTGCACCTTTTACTACCCATACATCATTGGCACCAGTTTGTAAAATATCTTTAATCTCTCCAATTGTTTCTCCTTCTTCAGAGACAATAGAGCAACCGATGATATCATGGTAGAAGTATTCATTTTCTTCTAACAAGTCATCTTCCATTTGATCTTTCGTTACTTTTAGCATACCCTCTTTAAACGGCTCAACTAAATTAATATTGTTCATACCTTCAAACATTAATAAGATAAAGTTCTTATGACGACGTACCGAATCAATCGTTACCCACGTTGGCTTTTTATCGCCCTTTTTAAAAGCCGCGAGCTTATTACCCACCGCAAAGCGTTGTTCTTCAAAATCTGTCGTTGATAAAATACGCACTTCACCTCGAATACCATGCGTATTAACAATGCGGCCTACATTAAACCATTCCATTCCGATCACCTCATGTTAGAAAAGTGCAAAAATGCTCATCTATTCCTGATCAGTGCCAATAAACCTAAAGCGAAAGTAGACATGCTACCACAATCACTCGAAAGATTGATGAATAATCAGAGATCGGCATTTTAGCCTAGACACCGGCTAGTATATCCAATGTTCTACTATATAAAAAAGGAAGGAAGGAACTAGCAAGCTCCCTCCTCCTTTATCAATCCAATATATCGACGTAAGTCTTCTTTTGATAGTGACTACCTGCCGCTGAATAAACAATTGTACGAATCGCTTTAGCAACCCGCCCTTGTTTGCCTATGACTTTCCCTCGATCCTCTGGATGAACAAAAAGTTTATAAACAATTCGATTTGCATTTTCGTCCGTCTCAATACGGACTTCTTCTGGATAATCGACTAACGGTAAAACGATTGCTTCAATCAGCTGCTTCAAAGACGTCTCCCCCGATTATTTACTGAATTTTTGGTTATGGAATTTCTCCATGATACCTTGTTCTGAGAACAAGTTACGTACTGTATCTGATGGTTTTGCACCGTCAGCTAACCATTTAAGAGCTTTCTCTTCATCGATGTTTACAGTAGCTGGTTGAGTTAGTGGGTTGTAAGTACCAACTGTTTCGATTTGACGACCGTCACGTGGTGAACGAGCGTCTGCAACTACGATACGATAGAAAGGAGATTTTTTAGCTCCCATACGTTTTAAGCGAATTTTTACTGCCATTTTAATAGCACCTCCGAATAAGTTTCACACAAGATAGTATATTATCAATGTTTGTGATGTTTGTAAAGTGTTTTTTCTTAACACCTAAAAAATATTATTTAAATAATGAATCTAAACCAGGTAATTTCATTTTCTTCTTACCTTTACCAGTTGTCATACCTGTCATTTGCTTCATCATTTTCTTCATGTCTTCAAATTGCTTTAATAGGCGATTGACCTCTTGAATAGACGTCCCAGAACCTTTTGCTATGCGCTTTTTACGACTGCCATTAATGATTTCCGGATTTGTCTTTTCAGCAGGTGTCATGGAATAAATAATGGCCTCAACGCGCCCCATTTGCTTATCATCGACTTTGACATTGTCTAAGCCTTTAATTTTGTTAGCACCTGGTAGCATTTTTAAAATTTCATCGAGAGGACCCATCTTTTTCACTTGCTGTAATTGCTCAACAAAATCGTCGAATGTGAAACTTTGCGTTTTGAATTTTTCTTCTAATTCTTTTGCCTTCGCTTCATCGACATTTGCTTGTGCTTTTTCAATCAGTGAAAGGACATCCCCCATACCTAAAATACGAGATGCCATACGCTCCGGATGGAACGGTTCTAACGCATCCATTTTTTCACCCATACCGACGAATTTAATCGGTTTTTGTGTAACAGAACGGATAGATAGCGCAGCACCACCACGCGTATCACCATCTAGCTTTGTTAATACAACGCCTGTAATACCCACAGCTTCATTGAAACTGTCTGCAACATTGACAGCATCTTGACCTGTCATAGCATCTACAACTAAGAACACTTCATCAGGCTCTTTTAATGCACGAATATCTTTTAACTCTTGCATTAACGTTTCATCAATATGCAAACGACCTGCTGTATCGATAATCACTACATCGTGATGCTCTTCTTTTGCATGTTCTAGTGCTTGTCGCGCAATTTCTACAGGCGAAATGTCAGTACCAAGCGCAAAAACAGGTAGCGATAATTGCTTTCCTAGCGTTTGTAATTGCTGAACAGCAGCAGGTCGGTACACGTCTGCTGCAACTAAAAGTGGTTTGCGATTATATTTTTTTCGTAAAACGTTTGCAAGCTTCCCTGTAGTCGTTGTTTTACCGGCACCTTGCAAACCGACCATCATAATAACCGTTGGTGGTTTTGTATTGAATTTAATAGGGCTTTGTTCGCCACCCATTAATTGTGTTAACTCATCTTGAACGATTTTAATAACTTGTTGACCTGGCGTTAAACTTTGCATAACGTCTACGCCAACTGCACGTTCACTAACTTTTTTTACAAATTCTTTTACTACTTTTAAGTTAACATCCGCCTCGATTAAAGCAAATCGGACTTCACGCATCATTTCTTTTACGTCTTGTTCCGATACTTTCCCTTTACCTTTAATCTTTTGGATTGTTCCTTGGAGTCGTTCCGCTAATCCTTCAAAAGCCAATGCTTTCGCCTCCTAATCCCATTCTTTCAATTGTTCAATGAGCGCAAGTTGCTCCTCTGTTGACATGCTGTTTTCTGTAATGCCTGCAGTTAGCTGCGAGAGCATTTGCGTACGTTGTTGGAATTTCCCCAGTAAACATAATTTATTTTCATACTCTTCAAGCATCGCTTCTGTTCGACGAATATTATCATAAACAGCTTGGCGTGAAACCCCATAAGATTCAGCGATTTCCCCGAGTGAGTGATCGTCTAAATAATAAAGTTCCATATAACTTCTTTGCTTATCTGTTAATAGTGCTTGATAAAAGTCGAAGAGAAAATTCATGCGTGTTGTTTTTTCAAGTAGCATCGAATTGTTTCTCCCCCTATCATTAGTCATTTGTATCATAACGAAAAGCGCATGTCTGTGTCAAGGTAATCCCCTTGTCTAAAAGCATTCTATTAGCTGATTTTAGGCGTTTTTAGCCCTCCGCTAGTATTTCCCTTTAAACAATGTGATTTAACCTTTAAAACAGCAGACAAGCGCTTATTGTTAATCATTAATCTTCGCTATTTTGTAATTCCTTATCTAAACCATCAGCAAATAAACCATAAACATAACGTTCTGCATCGAACGGTTGTAAATCATCCATTTTTTCACCTAAGCCGACAAATTTCACCGGAATGTGAAGTTTGTTACGAATAGCTAACACAATACCACCTTTAGCGGTACCGTCTAGTTTCGTTAGCACGATACCCGTAACATTCGTTACTTCTTTAAACGTCTGTGCTTGCACAAGTGCATTTTGACCAGTTGTTGCATCCAATGCTAGTAACACTTCATGTGGTGCATTTGGTACTTCACGTGAAATAACACGATGTACTTTTTCAAGCTCATTCATTAAGTTTACTTTATTTTGTAAGCGACCAGCTGTATCACAAATCAGGACATCTGCGCCACGATTTTTCGCCGCACGAATCGCATCATACATTACCGCCGCTGGATCTGACCCTTCTGATTGTTTTATGACTTCACAACCAACACGGTCGCCCCAAACTTGTAATTGGTCTATTGCACCCGCACGGAATGTATCACCTGCAGCTAAGACAACCGTTTTACCTTCTGATTTCAGACGATGTGCTAATTTCCCAATAGTAGTCGTTTTCCCAACGCCGTTCACTCCGACAAATAAAATAACCGTTAGTTCACCTTGTGGCTGGATGTTTAAATGGATTAAATCTTCCTCACCTTGTTCATAAATTTCTACAAGTTTTTCTGAAATAATCGCTTGAATCCCTTGTGTATCTTTAATGTTTTGGCGTTGCACTTCAAATCGTAATTTATCCATTAACTCCATTACTGTTTCAAAGCCAACATCCGCTTGAAGTAGTAAATCTTCTAACTCCTCGAAAAAGTCCTCGTCGACTTTACGATAACGTGCCACTAGATCATTTACTTTTGAAGTAAATGAGTTACGTGTTTTTTCAAGACCTGCTTTAAATTTTTGTGTAATCGACCAAGCAGAAGGTTTCTTTTCTTCTACTGGCTCTTCGATAATTTGCTCTTCAATAATAGCAATTTCTTGAACTTCTTCATGTTTTGATTGCTCAGCTAATAATTCTTGCGGTTCTTCGATGACCGGTTCTTCTTGCATTTCCGATTTAATAGCTGTTTCAATTTGCAATTTCTCAGCTTCATGTTCAGCTACTTCTATTTCGGCAGACTCTTCCTGTTGGACATCTACTACCTTTTCTTCTTCAGCGGGATTCCCCATTAACTTATCTTTTAGACGTTTAAAAAAACTCATGCTTGTTCGCTCCTTTGGTCCGCAAGTACGGGTTCATCTTCTAATTTTACTGACACAAGTTTCGAAACGCCTGACTCCTGCATCGTAATACCATATAAGACGTCAGCACCTTCCATTGTCCCTTTACGATGTGTAATGACAATAAACTGTGTATCACGGCTAAATTTCTTTAAATATTCACTATAGCGCACAACATTTGCCTCGTCTAGTGCTGCTTCTACTTCATCGAGAATACAGAATGGCACAGGGCGAATATTTAAGATTGAGAACAATAAGGCAATCGCAGTAAGCGCACGTTCACCACCTGAAAGCAAACTTAAATTTTGAAGTTTTTTCCCAGGAGGTTGTGCCACAATTTCGATACCTGTCTCAAGCATATTCTCAGGATTAAGTAACACTAAATCTGCTTGGCCACCACCAAACAATTCCCTGAACACCTTTTTAAATTGCTCACGAATAGCATAGAACGTCTCACTAAAACGAAGTGTCATTTCCTCGTCCATTTCTTTAATGGCTTCGTGTAATGTTTCTTGTGCTTCTAATAAATCACTACGTTGCTCCGATAAGAAGGAATGACGTTCTAACACACGTTCATACTCTTCAATCGCACTTATATTAACGGGACCAAGCTCTTCAATCGATTTTTTCAATAGTTTTACACGACGTCGCATAAGCTCTTCATCTTCAATCGCACAGGCTTCTTCTAAAGCATCTTCATACGTCAGCTGATAATTTTCTTCGAGCTGCTCATTGAAATTATTCATTTCAAACTCAATACGGCTTTGTTTTAACTCATTCGCACGTATTGCTTCTAGAAAGCCTTTATGAATACGTTGCAATTCTTTAAGCTGTTCTTCTAACGTAACGAGTTGTTGTTGCTGTGTTAATTTTTCGTCTTTTTTCTGAGAAATTGTCGCATTTAATGCTTCTCGCTTCTCTTTCCATGAGGAGATTTGCTGTTCAATCTCTTCATCGCTCAGTACTTTTGTCGATTCATCACTTCGAAGCCACAATATTTCCTGAGAAATATTGTCGACCTTTTGCCGAGCTTTGACTAAATTTAGCGCAATTTCAGCTGTTACAATTTGCACTTGCGTCATTTGCTCTTGCATAACTGCCAACTGAGAACGTTTTTCCGCGGATTGCTCACGTAACACATCTTTTTCAGTTTCACTTTGTAGCTTTACTTTCCCAAGTTGCTCTACCACATTGTTGATAGATGAAAGTTCTGTAGCCAGTGTCACTAAACGTGCTGCCGCCACTTCTTTTTGCGCAAGAAGTGTTTCTTCACGTGTTTTCACATCCTGCGTTTCATTTGAAGCAAATGATACTCGTGCTGCTAAGCTTTTCTCAGTAACTTCTAACTCACGCAGACGACTTGCTTGCTGCAATTCTGCTTTACTTAGTTCATCACTTTCAAGCTTTAAGCTCTCTAGTGTTTCACGCATCGTTGCTAGCTTTTCTTTTTCAGTTGCAACAGATTGCTCTGCTGCATAAATCGATGCATCTAACTCTTGTAGACTCGCTGTTAAGCCGTCTAACTCAGCTTTTCTTGTAAACAATGACGATTGTTGCTTTGCCGCTCCACCTGTCAAAGATCCACCTGCATTGACGATATCGCCTTCTAATGTAACAACACGATATCTAAAGCCACACAGACGAGCAATTTGACTCGCCCCTTCTAGATTTGCTGCGACCAGTACATTTCCCAGTAAGTTTTCTACAATGGAACGGTTCGTCTCATCAAAAGTAACTAGTGCATCTGCCATTTGTACAAAGGCTGGATGCTCCATTGCAAGTTGAATAGCAGACGGATTAATTTTGCGGGATTTCATAACCGTTTTTGGTAAAAATGTCGCGCGTCCTGCTCGTTTTTGCTTTAACCAACTAATCGCTTGTTGGGCATGTTGTTCATTCGTTGTCACAATATGTTGAGAAGCTGCCCCTAATGCCGTTTCAATTGCTTGAGTATATTTACCACCGACATGGATTAATTCAGCAACGGCCCCTTCAATACCCTGAAGCTGTCCTTTATCTCGAGCTAGTAATACTTCTTTTACACCATGGAAGAAACCTGAAAAATCCGCTTCTAATTCAGCTAGCGTCTCTTTTCTTGCTTTCAATTGTTGCTGGTGTTGATATGCTTTAAACAGCATTGCTTGCTTGTCATCAAATGATGTACTTGCTGTTTTGAACTGCCTTTGCATGACTTCATATTTTTCAAGCTTACTTTGCAAGGTATCTGCCGTTGTGGCATATGTTACAGCTAGCTTTTCTTTCTCCACTAGAATTTGAGCTAGTTCTTGCTCAATCTCATCGGATTGCCCCGTCATACGCGTAGCCATTTCCTTTTGTTGCACTAGCTGTTGCTCAATATTTTTTAATTCATTTTTCACGGTTGCTTCTTCATTTAATGCATCGATGTAACGGTTCTTTTGCTCTTCGATTTCATGCTCAATTTCTATAACTGAACGATTTAACGAATGCTCTAGCTGTTTAATCACTTGCTTGAGCGCCTGTACTTCTTGCTGCTTTTCTGTAAATTGTTGCTTTTTCTCGAGCTCCTGAGCTTCAAGAGAGGTTACTTCCTCTTTCGCCTCTTGTAAAGATGCTTCTAATTGGTGTAATTGGTTCGATGCATTTTGACGCTTTTCCGTCATTAATGCTTTACGGCCATCCCAACGTTCTACTTCCATCGTCGCTTCCACAAGCTCAGATTGCGCTGCATCTAATGTATCATCAATTTCTTTTAAACGTTTTCGAATCGCTTCAGTTTGTGCCTCTAACGTATGAATGTCATCCGCATGTTTTTGCCCAGTTTCTGACAACTGCGCAAACTCCGTTTTGAGTGCATGCAAAGATTGTGCACAATTGTTTAAATCGTGCACAAGTATCGCAATATCAAAATCTTTTAACTCAGTTGACATTTGTACATAATCTTTAGCGCTTGAAGCCTGAATTTCAAGCGGCTCCAAACGACTATCTAGCTCATGCAAAATATCTAACACGCGGTATAAATTCTCATCTGTTTCAATAAGTTTATGTTCCGCTTTTTTCTTTCGTAACTTATATTTCAATACACCCGCAGCCTCTTCAAAAATCGAACGGCGATCATCAGGGCGGCTATTTAAAATTTCATCGACACGGCCTTGTGAAATAATTGAAAATGCTTCTTTCCCAAGTCCCGAGTCCATAAACAAGTCCGTAATATCCTTCAGGCGACACTGCTGGTTATTCAGTAAATATTCACTATCACCTGAACGGTATACGCGTCTTGTCACACTTACTTCCGTATACGGAAAAGCAATACGTTCATCAGTGTTATCTAAAATCAACGTGACTTCCGCAAAGTTTAGTGGCTTTCGAGACTCACTCCCAGCAAAAATAATATCCTCCATCTTTGCACCACGTAACGACTTTGCCGATTGCTCCCCAAGCACCCAACGAATCGCATCTGTCACATTACTTTTGCCACTACCATTTGGTCCGACAACAGCTGTGACACCCGGTACAAAATCAATACCGATGCGCTCCGCAAAAGATTTAAAGCCAATCACTTCGAGTCGTTTTAAGAACATTTGCTTAAGCCTCCTCTTGTGCAGTTCTCACTCGCATTTCGCGCATAGCACATTGTGCAGCTTGCTGCTCGGCTTCTTTTTTCGATTTCCCACGACCTACACCAAGTTCTAGTCCATTTAACAATACACTCGATACAAAGGTACGGTTATGAGCAGGTCCCTTTTCATCGATAATTTCGTAATGAAGAAGACCATTGTTCGTTTGTTGCACCATTTCTTGCAATTGACTTTTGAAATCCATCACATGCGAAAAAGCACCGACTTCGACTTTTGGGAACACGATTCGTTCTAAAAACTTAACGACCGTTTGTAAATCTTGATCTAAATAAAGCGCCCCTACAAATGATTCAAAGACATCTGCTAAGAGGGCTGGGCGTTCCCGACCACCTGTTAATTCTTCACCTTTTCCAAGCAATACAAAGCGACCAAAACCTAATTCATTTGCAAAAATAACAAGTGATGGCTCGCAAACAATCGATGCACGCAGCTTCGTCAGTTCACCTTCGCTCATATGAGGGTATTTCTCAAAAAGATATTTAGAAACAGATAGTTCAAGTACTGCGTCACCTAAAAATTCTAGACGCTCATTATCCGTAAACAATTTACGGCGATGCTCATTCACATAAGATGAATGTGTAAATGCTTGATACAATAAATTTTTGTTAATAAACTGGATGTTCAATTCGTCTTGCAATAATTCGAATTGATTGCGCACCTTCTCAGGAAGTACGCCTGATTTGTGCATAATTCCTTTTCTTTTCATAGCCATTGAACAATCTGCCTTCCTAATAGTTTCTACCGTAATAGTTTACCTTTTTAAAGCAGTTTATGCAAAAGTATTTCGGTGTAAATGCAACGTTTAGTAATTTTTCTGGAAATAATATAATCATTTCGGTTAAATTGAAAAAGGCACGGCTATAGTCCAAATGATGAACCATTCCGTGCCTCCCATAACTAGAATTAACCTAGTTTACTTTCGATGTATGAAATTGCAGTTCCAACTGTTGAGATTTTTTCAGCGTCCTCGTCAGAAATCTCCATATCGAATTCGTCTTCAAGCTCCATTACAAGCTCAACTACGTCTAATGAGTCAGCACCTAAATCATCACGGAAAGAAGCTTCTAATGTTACTTCACTTTCTTCAACACCTAAACGGTCCACGATTACTTTTGTTACGCGCTCTAATACTGTAGTCAAATCGTTCACCTCCCCTCAAATGATTAAACAAAAAATCAAATTTCATTCCTACGAAATATTATTATTCAAATAATATTACATTACCATACCACCATCGATATGTAACGTTTGACCTGTCATGTAGTTAGCATCATCAGAAGCAAGAAAAGCAACAGCCTTGGCAATATCCTCTGGCTGCCCAAGTTTCGCCAGTGGAATTTGCGTTAGCATACCTTGTTTTAAATCGTCTGGTAATTCTGCTGTCATTTCCGTTTCAATAAAACCTGGAGCAATAGCATTAACTAAAATATTACGTGATGCTAATTCTTTTGCAGTTGTCTTTGTTAAACCAATAACACCCGCTTTTGCTGCTACATAATTAGCTTGCCCAGCATTCCCTGCTACACCAACAATAGAAGAAATATTAATGATACGGCCAGCACGCTGTTTCATCATTTGACGTGTCACAGCTTTCGTGCAAAGGAATACACCTTTTAAATTCGTGTCCATAACATCGTCCCACTCATTTTCCTTCATACGCATTAGTAAATTATCACGTGTAATCCCTGCATTATTTACTAAAATATCAAGTGATCCAAATGTTGTTACTGCAGCATCCATTAAAGCCGCAACCTCATCAGACTTTGCCACACTAGCCTGTACGGCAAGTGCCTCACCGCCAGCTTCTTGAATAGCGGCAACAACTTCCTCTGCCTTTGCTTGTGAGCCACTGTAATTGACGATCACTTTGGCACCTTCAGCTGCAAGTTTCACAGCAATTGCGCGGCCAATCCCACGTGATGCACCTGTTACAACTGCTACTTTACCTTCTAGTTTACGCATTGATTGCCCACTCCTTTGATGCTTCTACAACCGTTTCAAGTGACGCTTCATCAAAAACACAATACGTCGTAACAGAACGGTCTATTTTTTTCACTAAACCACTTAATACTTTCCCAGGTCCACATTCAATAAAGACATCTACACCCTCTGCAATCATTTCCCGAACAGAGGCTTCCCACTGCACAGCAGAATATACTTGCTCAACTAATTCATGTTCAATTGCCGACACATCTTGTAATTCATCCGCCTTAACATTTCCGATAACTGGAATTTGAGGAGCTGATAAAGTGATTGCTTCTAGTGCTACGCGTAATTGTTCTGCTGATGGTCGCATTAACTCTGAATGGAATGGCCCACTCACAACTAATGGAATCGCACGTTTTGCTCCCGCTTCCTTTGCGGCTACAGAAGCCTTTTCTACCCCGGCCTTCGTTCCAGAAATAACGATTTGCCCAGGGCAGTTGACGTTTGCAACCTGTACTTCATCACCCGCTGCTGTGATTTGATCTGTTACATTACGCAATGCGTCTAATTCCATCCCTAAAATTGCCGCCATTGCGCCTTTCCCCGCTGGTACTGCTTCGTTCATATATAAACCACGCTTGTGAACAATTGCTACTGCGTCCTCAAATGACAACACCCCTGCTATCACTAAAGCTCCGTATTCCCCAAGCGAATGACCCGCTGCATAATCAGGTGTAATACCCGCTGCACGTAATTTTTCAGCCACCATCACACCTGTAGTTAACAGCGCTGGCTGCGCATGATACGTCAGCGTTAATTCTTCCGCTGGCCCTTCCAGCATAATTTTCGATAGTTCAAAACCTAGTACCTGGTCTGCATTTTCATAAAATACTTTGCTTGCAGGTGTATTTCCTACGAACTCTTGCCCCATCCCAACTACTTGAGAACCTTGCCCTGGAAAAATAAATGCAATCTTCGTCATTTCTCTAAAATCCCCTTTGTGTAAAAAAATCTGTAACATTAGTCAGAGCCTTCAACTCTACTTAGCTACACGCGAACATACTTAGTCGTTTTCTAAGTGGCGTACTGTTTCAGTAATCGTCGACACAACAGTATGTTCCACCATTGTGTTTGCTTGACGAATCGCACTGAAAATCGCCTTTGCGTTCGACGAGCCATGCGCTTTAATAACAGGCGCTTGTAAGCCAAATAACCCTGCGCCACCATACTCTGTATAGTCCATTTTGTCTTTTAAGCTGCGTAAATCATTTTTCATAAGGACAGCGGAAATTTTTGTTTTTGTTGAAGACATAAATGCTTCTTTTAACATTTTAAAAATCGCGTCTGCTGTTCCTTCAATGGATTTAAGCACCATGTTTCCTGTAAATCCGTCCGTTACTACAACGTCCGCTACCCCATTCAGTAAATCACGTGCCTCAACATTCCCAACAAAGTTCAAGTCCGCTTCTTTTAATAAATCAAATGTTGCCTTCGTTAAGTCATTGCCTTTTTTATCTTCTGTTCCAATATTCAGTAAGCCTACACGCGGTTTTTGCAGACCACCTACTTTTTTCGCATAAATGTCACCCATAATGGCATATTGCAATAAGTGTTCTGGACGAGCATCTGCATTCGCCCCTAAATCTAACATTAAAAATCCATTACCATCGAGGGTTGGTAACGTTGTCGCAAGCGCAGGGCGTGCAATACCATCAATACGTCCTACTTTAAATAATCCACCTGCCATTAATGCCCCTGTATTCCCCGCTGAAAGACAAGCGTCCGCTTTCCCTTCAGTAACCGCTTCTAGCATGCGTGCCATTGAAGAATCTTTTTTTCGACGAACAGCGCGTGCAGGGTCATCCGATCCTTCTACTACTTCTTCGCAATGAACGACCGTTAAACGTTCATGTGTTTTCAAGAAAGGTGTAAGCTTTTCTTGTTGTCCATACAGCTGAATCTCTAAGTTTGGAATTTGCTCTAGTGCCAAAAATGCACCTTCAATTACTGACTTTGGCGCGTTGTCGCCACCCATTCCATCGAGTGCTAATTTCATTGTTGTTCACCTTCACCTTTCGTACGGTACATACTAAATTCACCGACAAAAACTGTCTCACCATTTACTACAGAAACTACCTCTACCTTCGTACGATGCTTTTCATCATCATGTCCAATAACTGTCGCCTTAGTAATAACACGATCTCCTGCCCTTACAGGTTTCACAAACGTAATATTTGAATGAGCTGTTAAGGCTAGTTCATCGTCAATAACCGCTACAGCTAATGAATTTGCCTGAGCAAACAAATGATGGCCTCGGGCAATACCGTTTCGCTGGAAAACATGTTCTTCCTTTACGTCAAAAATAGATAATGCACGATTATCTAATTCAATATCTATAATGTCTCCGATTACTTCATCAATCGGTAGAGATTTCACTTCATTTTCATAAGTTTTTGAAGCCACATCTTTAATACGTTCGCGTAATTCTGGAATTGATAATTCCATACGATCTAAGCGAATCGTTTGGACACTCACCTGAAACTCAGTTGCCAGCTGTTCATCTGTGACGAATGGATTTTCAGCAATCGTTTCAGTTAATTGTCGCTGTCGCTCTTTTTTGGATTTTCTCAACGTCATTCGCCACCTTTGCAGTTGTTATTAGCACTTGGTACTAACATCAGTATATAGATAGTAAAAAAAGAATGCAAGGCCTGTTTTATAAAACAGGTTTTGCATTCCCCTATAAAATACACTTCGATGATATTCTTTCTAAGTTCTAATCAAAACGATCACCTTGTAAAACACCTGAATCTTCAAGCATTTCACGTAAGGCTTTGTATTCATCATCTTGCCAAAAAGCCGGCGTCTCAATCATTTCAGTCGCATCTTTTCGTGCTGTATCAAGGGTTCTATAATCATGTACTAAATCGGCTACTTTGAAATCAGGCAACCCACTTTGCTTCCGACCAAAGAAATCACCAGGGCCCCGTAACTCTAAATCTTTTTCAGCGAGTCGGAAGCCATCGTTTGTTTCTGTCATCGACTGCATTCGTTCTTTACCTTCGTCTGACTTCGGGTCTGCAATTAATACACAATACGATTGATGTTCGCCACGTCCAACACGCCCACGTAATTGGTGTAACTGCGCTAAACCAAAACGTTCAGCATCGTAAACGACCATAAATGTGGCATTTGGAACATTCACGCCTACTTCGACAACCGTCGTTGAAACGAGTACCTGAATTTCGCCATCACTAAAAGCACGCATCACTGCATCTTTTTCATCTGCTGGCAATCGCCCATGCATTAATCCCACTTTATAGTGATTATTAAAATGCATGGCTAACTGCTCATAAATCTCTACTGCATTTTGTACGTCCAGCTTATCAGACTCCTCAATGAGTGGACAAATCGCATATGCTTGTCGCCCTGCTGCTAACTCTAACTCGAGTTTTGAAAGCACTGAGCCAAGTTGTTCTTTTTTCATCCAATGTGTTTCAATTTCTTTTCGCCCTGCAGGCATCTCATCAATCATCGAAACATCCATTTCACCGAACGCTGTTATTGCAAGCGTTCTTGGAATCGGTGTGGCTGTCATAAAGAGCACGTCAGGATTTTCACCTTTGTCGCGTAAAATACGGCGTTGCTCAACTCCGAAGCGATGCTGCTCATCCGTAATAACAAAGCCAAGTCTCTTAAATATAACATCTGGCTGAATCAGTGCATGCGTTCCAATTAAAATATCAATATCTCCACTAGCCAATGCCTCTAGTAACAAGCGTCGTTCTTTCGTTTTTGTGGATCCCGATAATAAGGCCACACGCACCCCGAAAGGTTCAAACCACTCTACTAAGTTTTCAGCATGTTGTTCGGCTAAGATTTCCGTCGGTGCCATTAATGCACCTTGGAAGCCATCTGTTACAGCCGCATACAAGCAAATTGCTGCCACAACAGTCTTCCCTGAACCTACATCCCCTTGTAAGAGGCGGTTCATACGATGTGGTTCTTTTAAATCTTTACAAATCTCATTGACAACACGTTTCTGCGCACCCGTTAATTCATACGGTAACGATCCAATAAAAGCGCGGACTTTCGCCAAATCAAAATGTATGACTGTCCCCTTCTCACTCTCTTTTCGTATTTTTCGCAATGCCTGAATACGCAATTGAAAGTTTAATAATTCTTCATAAGCAAAACGCCTTCTCGCCTGTTTGGCATGCTCGGCATTTTGTGGGAAATGAATACCTTCCATGCCATCATGCATTGATACAAGTTTATAGGCAGTTTGCAATCTCAACGGAATGGCATCTGGTAACTCCAATGCAAATTCATCAAGTGCCTGCCTCATATATTTACGGAAACGCTTCTGAGGAATTGTCCCCTTTAAGCTATAAACCGGTTCAAAATCCACTTGGTCGGTTTTCGGACCAAAATTCACACTTGTCCCGTTAATAACCTGCCTGCCTCGATCCCACTTTCCGGTTACCGTAATGATTGATCCAGGAACTAATTTTTGTTTTAAGTAGTTTTGATTAAAAAATACCACTTTTACTAAATGTCTTCCTGCTAAAACCGTTACTTGTAGGCGTGATTTATTACGCCCTAAAAATAGGACAGTTGGCTCACGCTCTACTTTACATTCAACAGTAACACGCTCATTATGCGGCGTTTGCGCTAAATCTTTTAATCGAAAATCTTCATGTCGATGTGGAAATGTCCATAACAAATCTGAAATCGTCTCAATGCCTAATGCTTCTAGATGTCCTGCTGTTTCTTTCCCAATCCCCTTTAACGTAGAGACTGGACTACTCAAATCAGTCACCTTGCACGACAGCTCCTCCAAAAATTTTCGCTGCTAATGCCTTTCCAGTAGGTGTCGCAGCTAAGCCTCCGCGCGCTGTTTCTTTTAAATTCGGACTCATCGACTGGCCAATGCGATACATCGCACCAATAACTTCATCACACGGAATACGACTTGTAACACCAGCTAACGCCATATCAGCTGCTACAAGTGAATTTGCTGCGCCCATCGCATTACGTTTAACACATGGTACTTCTACTAAACCAGCAACTGGATCACAAACTAGACCGAGCATATTTTTTAATGTAATCGCAAATGCTTCAGAACATTGCTGAGGTGTACCACCAGCCATTTCTACAATTGCTGCTGCTGCCATCCCAGCTGCCGAGCCAACTTCTGCCTGACAGCCGCCAGCAGCACCAGAAATTGATGCATTATTTGCCACAACAAAGCCGAAAGCACCTGACGTAAATAAATAACGAATCATTTGCTCACGTGTTGGATTTAATTTATTTTTCACTGCAAATAATGTACCTGGCACAACCCCCGCAGATCCAGCTGTAGGAGTAGCACAAATTGTACCCATAGCTGCATTTACCTCATTTGTCGCGACTGCCTTACTAACAGCATCCAATAATAAATCGCCTGACAAAGATTTCCCTTGTGCAATATAATTTTGCAGAAGTACTGCATCACCGCCAGTTAATCCGGTAACCGACTGCACACCTTTTAAGCCTCGCTCAACAGCTTCCTCCATAATCGTTAAATTATGATCCATTTGTACCATTATCTCTTCACGTGAGCGACCACTCATTAACATTTCCTGCTCAATCATCAGCTCAGAAATTTGCTTACCTTCTTGTTCTGCACGCGCGACCAGTTCGCGTACATTGTGAAATAATACGTCCATATTGCCACGCCTCCCTAATTATTAATTTTCGATACTTTCGTAATATATGGAATCAGCGAAATCTGCTGTAATACTTTATCCTCAATATTTTGATCGACTTCTATGACCATCAACGCTGTCAAACCACGTTCGATACGAGATACTTCCATATGACCTATATTAACATTGTGCATTGCCAAACAGTTTGCTACATTCGCAATACAGCCTGCTCGGTCATCATGTACAACTAGAATAGCTGGCATGCCTCCCGTTAAACGTAACTTAAAGCCATTGACCTCACTTACTTCAATTTTACCGCCACCAATAGATATTCCGACAACAGACATCTCACCATCATCATCACCAAGAACAAGACGTGCCGTGTTTGGATGCTCAGTGTTTGCCGTTTCAGGGATAAATTCATAGTCTAATCCCGCTTCTTTCGCATCTGCAAAAGCTGTTTTTATGCGCTCATCAAATGTATCATAATTTAATAATCCTCCGATAAGTGCCACATCTGTTCCATGTCCTCTATATGTTTCTGCAAAAGACCCATACAAGTGAATTTTCGCCCATTTTGGTTGACGCCCAAATAAATCTCGCGCTACTCGTCCAATACGCGCAGCTCCGGCCGTATGAGAGGAAGATGGCCCAATCATTACAGGTCCGATAATATCAAATACCGATGTAAATTTCATATAACTACCCCTCTATTCTATTTGAATAATAACATTGACCCTTATTTATATCATGCTTGATAGTCATAATAAAAGTAAAGTACTACCTCATCAAATTTCAGAAAATTAACGTTGCTATAATTCTCATATACTTTCATTTGTAAAAATCCTTTTGCAATAAGCAAAAGCAGTACACAATTTGTGCACTGCTTCCATCCCGTTATTTACAAAATAGCTAAGACTATTCTACTGAAATAATATATGGGTATAATCCTTGTTTACCGTTAAATACTTCAACCTCAGCATCTGGATAACGATCTTCGATAAACGCCGCTAGTTCATTTGCTTGTTCTTCTGTCGTATTTTCACCATAAATGATCGTCACGATTTCAGAATTTTCATCAACTAAGTCAACAATCACTTTTTCCGCTGCATCTTTAAGTGCTGGAGTTGAAAGAACAATCTTGCCTTCAGCAAGTGCCATAAAGTCATCTTTATGAATTTCAACACCATCAATCGATGTATCGCGAACCGCGAATGTTACTTGACCAGTTTTCACGTGAGCAAAAGCTTCTGTCATAGTCGCTTGGTTTGCTTCTACCGCTACCTCTGGATTGAAGGATAAAATAGCCGCCATCCCTTGAGGAATTGTTTTTGTTGGTACAACTGCGGCTTCAATATCTAATAACTCAACAGCTTGTTCCGCTGCCATCACAATATTTTTGTTATTCGGTAAGATCAACACTTTTTCCGCACCAATTGCTTTTACCGCTTTTACGATATCTTCTGTTGATGGATTCATTGTTTGTCCACCTTCAATTACGTAAGAAGCACCAATTGAGCGTAGTAATTCAGCCACACCCTCACCCATTGCAATTGTTACCACTGCATACGGATGTTTTTCCACTTTTTTCGCTTGAGGTGATGCTTTATGATCTTCGCCGACGATCGCTGAATGTTGTTCACGCATATTGTCGACTTTAATTTTAATTAAGCTACCATATTTTTGACCCATTGCTAATACAGACCCTGGTTGTTCAGAATGAATATGCACCTTTGCAATTTCTTCATCTGAAATAACAAGTAAAGAATCACCTAGTGGATTTAATTCATTGCGGAATTTCTCTTCATCAAATGGTTCTTTATCATCTTCAAGACGTACCATGATTTCAGTACAGTAACCAAATTCGATGTCTGCTGTGCTCATGAAGTCTTGTGCACGATGATGTTCAGCGTTGATTAAATCATCTAATGTTGCATCATTTTTCTCTGGTAATGGTTCACCTTTTAGCGAAGCAAGGAAACCTTCGTAAACAAATAGTAAACCTTGACCACCACTATCAACAACACCTACTTCTTTTAATACAGGAAGAAGTTCTGGTGTACGATCAAGAGATGCCTTTGCTTCCTTTGTGAATGCTTCCATCACAGCAATAAGATCAGTTTCAGTTTCAGCCACTTCCACACCTTTTTTTGCCGCTTCTCGTGCCACTGTTAAAATTGTTCCTTCTACTGGCTTCATAACTGCTTTATATGCCGTATCTACACCAGCTTGGAAAGCATCTACCAAACCTTTAGCATCGATTGTTGCTTCTTTTTCTACAAACTTACCGAAGCCGCGGAATAATTGCGATAAAATAACGCCTGAGTTACCACGCGCGCCCATAAGTAAGCCCTTCGATAAAGCTTGAGCAGTTTTTCCTATATGTTCAGATGCTTGAAGTTCAGTTTCCTTCGCACCTGAAGTCATCGATAAGTTCATATTTGTACCTGTATCGCCATCTGGTACAGGGAATACATTTAATGAATCTACATAATTTGCATTTTGATACAAATGATGCGCACCCATTTGTACCATCTCAGCAAATTTTAATCCGTCTAATGACTGCATTCGATTTTGTTCCTCCTCTTACACTTTCGCTACACGAACGCCCTGTACAAAAATATTGACAGATTTCACGCTCATACCTAATGTTTTATTAACTGTATATTTCACCTTAGATTGCACTTGATACGCAACTTCTGAAATTTTTGTACCGTAACTTACGATTATATACATATCAATATGTAGATCTTCTGCTTGTTGTCGAATGACAACACCTTTAGCAAAGTTTTCTTTACGTAAAATATCAGTTAGACCGTCGCGAACTTGATGTTTAGATGCCATGCCGACAATACCGTAACATTCTACAGCAGCGCCTCCTGCAATTTGTGCAAGTACATCCGTTGAAATATCAATTTGGCCGAATTCGTTATTTAATTCAATTGACATTGAAATGCCCCCTTGGCTCTTTTTGACTAATATATATTGTACTACACTAACTGTGATTATAAAAGAAAACGTTCATCTTCGTCTAGTTTAGACACGCCAGTATAAGAAAGCATATTCTATTTTTACGTTTTATGCCGCTTATATGCCTGTAAAGGTTTTTTTCTTGAAAGGTTGTGTTAAAACTATTGCACTGAACGCTGACGTATGTTAAATTATTATGGTATGTGAAATACCGAACTGAAATAATAATCTTTCAGCATCAACTGTAAGGAGGGAATACAACATGCCAAAACAATGTGTAATCACTGGTCGTAAAGCTCGTACTGGTAACAACCGTTCCCACGCTATGAACGCTTCTAAACGTACTTGGGGCGCTAACCTTCAAAAAGTTCGTATCTTAGTAGACGGTAAACCAAAACGTGTATGGGTTTCTGCTCGTGCATTAAAATCAGGTAAAGTTGAGCGCGTATAATCGCTGCTTATAAAAAAATCGATTTCGCCTCGAGCGCAAATCGATTTTTTTCTTTCTTAATATTAGTATCCTTATTTAGTAATTTTCCATTCACTTAAAATTACTAAATGAAAAAACCCGACTGCCATTAGTCGGGTTTTTTTTCTTTCTTATCTTTTCGGAAAAGCTGGATACATGTGCGCGTAATACTACTTACAAATTTAGGTAACTGGAATGTGTATACTTTCAGGACCCTCTCCCCCTCACACTAATCTATGCTTCTTATCATTAAACATATGCCATGTGAAAAAAATATAGACCCGAAAGCTCCAATAATTTCATTGCTCGTAAAACGAGTTGAACCTAATGATATATATTCATTCGTCGTTTCGTACTTCACATTACGCAATGTAACGCCTTCAATAGGGTTTTCATGAGCGAAAAATGACAAATAGCGATAGCGTTCATCTGCTTCAATAACATGTGTACCTGGCAGTAAAAATTGAAGGGTATTCGCATTATTGACGATTTTCAGCGTAATCGAAGGATTTTCTTTCTGTAGTCGATAAATTGAGCGAACAGCCGCCTCATAGTGATCAAGACGCCCGCCCGTTACACCTATTAAGATAATTTCTGTCGGTACATACGTAAGTGCCTTCAATAGTGCTAAATCTGTATCGGTTTCATTCTTCTCTTCTTTAAAGCGCTGTGCATCATTCGTATGTTCCATCACTCGCCCATATTCCGCTTGTGATAACGAATCGAAATCGCCTACAATTGCATGTGGCGTAATACCCTGCTCGATTAAATACAAGGCACCTCGGTCCGCACCGATATAATACACGTCGTCTCTCCCCTTATAAGGCGACAAAGAACAAAGTTCAGTTATTGGCCCTCCTGCACAAACGACGATGGTTGTCATTTTTGAATCGCTGCTTCACCAGCCGCTAAAATTTCTTGTAATGCTGCTGTACGATCTTCTTTGCTATAAATTGCTGAGCCAGCTACAAAAATTGTCGCCCCTGCCTTAGCACATGGCACAATTGTTTCAGCATTAATACCGCCATCAATTTCAATGTCGATATTCAAGCCACGTTCTTTAATAATCGTTGATAACGCTTCTACTTTTGGGACAACAGAATGGATGAATTTTTGACCACCAAAGCCTGGGTTAACCGTCATAAATAATACCATATCAATATCCTCTAAAATATGTTGAATCGACTCAATTGGCGTATGTGGATTTAACACGACACCTGGTTTTACACCGTATGAACGAATTAATTGAATTGTACGGTGTAAATGACGGCAAGCTTCCACATGTACCGTAATATAATCTGCTCCTGCTTTTGCAAATTGTTCGATATATTGATCTGGATTTTCAATCATTAAATGTACATCTAAAGGTAAATCAGTTAATGGACGAATGGCATCTAACACGATAGAACCAAATGAAATATTCGGTACGAAATGTCCATCCATTACATCAATATGAATAAGCTTTGCGCCTGCTTGCTCTACTTCTTTCACTTCTTGGCCTAATTTTGCGAAGTCTGCTGCTAAAATCGATGGTGCTATTTTGATCATTTTCTAATACCTCGGCTTTCTATCCATAATTTCTTGCATAAATTGTTCATAATGCTTGTAGCGATAGTCTCGAATTTCCCCTTGCTCTACCGCTGCCTTAACTGCACATTTAGGCTCCTTAAGATGAAGACATGCTCTAAACTTACAATTAGCTGAAATACGCTCCATTTCAGGGAAACAAGCGCCTAGCTCTTCTTTTTCAATTTCATCAAAATCGAATGAGCTGAATCCAGGTGTATCTGCTAATAATCCATCACATACTTCGATTAGCTCTACATGTCGTGTCGTATGTTTTCCTCGACCCAAGCTTTGTGAAATAATTCCGGTTTTTAAATTCAATTCCGGAATGAGCGTATTCAATAATGTCGACTTCCCGACACCTGATTGCCCTGCCAATACGGACGTTTTCCCTTTTAAAATCGGCTGTAAACGTTCAACTAACTCTACTTCATCTTTATATGTTTGTAATACAGTATAGCCCATTTTTTCGTAATCCTCGATGTAGCCTTGTAATTCCTCACGTTCATCCTCTTCTAACAAATCCAACTTTGTTAGGCAAATAATCGGATGCACGCGGAATGACTCTAATACAACTAGAAAACGGTCTAATAAAATTGTATTAAAATTTGGTTCCTTTACAGAAAACACTAAAATCCCCTGGTCGATATTAGCAATAGGTGGGCGGACAAGTTCATTTTGACGCTCGTTTATTTTTTGAATCGTGCCATCAGAACCTTCAGTTTCAACCGTATACTCGACTACATCTCCAACGAGTGGAGATTCACCACGGTTACGAAATACACCACGCCCACGGCATTGAATGAGTTGTTTTCCATCATATACATAATAATATCCACTTAATGCTTTACGAATTTGGCCTTGCGCCATCAAATACCCCCTTAGTCTCTATCACCATATCTAAATGAATCTTCAGCAATAATACTTGCATCACGTAAAACTTTATAAGCTGCTTCTTCACCTTCAACAATAGTTAATACTATCTCATATACTTCATCAGATTTAATGGTGAATTCTTTATGAGGCTTCGCCATTGTACGTGTTTTATCTTGAATTTCAACGCGAACCTTTTGCTCCGCACCTTCCTCTGCTGGTTCATATGGAATTGTAATAAGTATCCTGCGAATCTCTTCTTGTTTCTCAGCTGGCCCTTTACTTAATACAACCGAAATTGTGCCACCCGGTTCTAATTTACTACCAGCATTCGGCGATTGCGAAATCACACTACCTGCAGGAACCGTTGAAGAATAATCCTCACGTTCTACACGATATTTCAGCCCTTTAGAATTCACATAGCGTTCTAGTTCCGCCTTTGTATAGCCCTTAACGCTCTCAACGGTAATCATATTTTTACCTTGACTCACAGTAAAGACAATTGTCGTCTCTGTTGGTACGACCTCCTCGCCCGCTGCGGGGGTTTGATCGATAATCGTACCTGCAGGTTCATCATCATACACGTACTTTTCTTCGATATGTGCAAACTTGCCTGCCAATAGTGCCTTCACTTGTGAAAATGAACGACCTGTATAATCATCCATTTTGACCTTTGCCACTCCTAGACTGACAATTAAATCGATTTCCGTTCCTTTGACACGCATAGTACTCTCTTCAGGGTCCGTCTCAATGACTTTACCTTCCTCTATTTCCTCTGAATTCCGTTCTATACGTTCTCCTACAACAAAGCCTGCTGCCTCTAACTTCTTCGTAGCAACATCTACGGTTTCATTCGTTACATTCGGCACAGGGAATTTTTTCGGACTAAATACATCTGTTGCTAAAAATAAATATAATAAAACAATCGCAATAGCCACTACAATCCCAGCTGCCATTATAGGCCATTTCTTTTTATTATTCTTCTGACTCTTCTTAACCGGCTTCACTTTTTCAGTTACTTTTTTAGTAGCTTTTTTTGGCTCAAATTGCTTAATTGGATCCATGGCTCTAGTCTCTGTTAAATCTTCGCTCTCTCGTATAGGCTGTTCCTTAATGATTGGAATCACCCTTGTTGCATCATTATCAATAGGCGTAGCAAATTTCTTTTCGTGAATGCGGGATAGAGAAAGAACTGTGTCTAAGTCCGCCTGTAATTCTTCCACAGTCGCATAACGATGAGCAGGGTCTTTTGCGGTTGCTTTTAATACCACATTTTCTAGGCTTTGCGGAATCGTGGCATCAAATGCACGGATAGAAGGTGTCTCTGTTTGCAGATGCTTAAGTGCAATGGATACCGCAGACTCCCCAGAAAACGGTAATTCACCTGTTAACAATTCGTACAACACAATACCAAGTGCATATATGTCTGACTGATTGGTCGCTGTCCCACCACGTGCCTGCTCTGGTGATAAATAATGAACTGTTCCAAGTACTGAGTTCGTTTGCGTAAAAGAAGTTGAGCTTAATGTTATGGCAATACCGAAATCCGTAATTTTCACATTACCTTCGCCGTCCATTAAAATATTTTGTGGTTTAATGTCACGGTGAATAATATGATTTTCATGCGCATCCGCGATTGCTGACGTAAGCTGCCTCATAATGTGCACGCTACGTGCAGGTGAAATCGGTGCGAATTCCTGTATGTATTGCTTTAGAGTTTTCCCTTGTACATATTCCATTACAATATAATGTAAGTCTCCATCGTCACCTACATCATAAATGCTAACAATGTTTGGATGTGTAAGGCTTGTTGCGGATAACGCCTCTCGCTGGAAACGACGATGTAACTCATCTTCATTTGTAAAATCATAGCGCAAAACTTTAATCGCAACATCACGGTTTAAAATGACATCATGCGCCAAATACACATTGGACATGCCGCCACCACCGATGAGCTCTATAATTTTATAGCGATCACTAATTCTTTTTCCTACAAGCATGCTTACACCTCCTCATGTTGCCATGTGAGCAGGACGAGGGAAATATTATCCTCGCCCCCACTAGCGTTGGCTAGTTTCACAAGTTTCTGTCCTTTTTCTTCCATCGAGTCTGGAAATGTGATAATCGATGCCATTTCAGCTACCGATAGTTTATTACTTAAACCATCCGAGCATACGAGTAAATACGACTGTGGGGCTAACTCTAGTTCATAAAAATCGGGCTCAATTGTTTCTTCGGTACCAATTGCTTTTAAGATAAAATTTTTCTTTGGATGCGTTAACGCTTCCTCTTCACTAATTTCACCATTTTCAACAAGTACATTTACATATGAGTGATCCTTTGTTACTTGTTTTGCACCTTCGTCAAAGAAATAATACACACGACTATCGCCAACATGTGCAATTAAACAATGATTTTGTTCAATTAATACGGCAATAAATGTTGTACCCATCCCTTTACAGTCTTCGTGTGATAAAGAATAATCGTAAATAGTAGTATTAAGTTGTTCTACTGCTTGTAATAACCATTCTTTTTTTGATGTTGTAGACTCAAAATGATGCGCTTCTGCTTGTAAAAATTCGGCTTCCATTTGCTTCATTGCCATATCGCTCGCTACATCACCAGCGTTATGACCACCCATGCCATCTGCTACTAATGCAAGTTCGTAGCCATCTGGACGTTTAAAATATGCAGCACGGTCTTCATTTATCGCTCTTTTTAACCCAATATCACTTTCGACTGTGTATTTCATCACAGGTCACCTCGTCTCTTCAGATCTCTCTTGCGCACGTAATTGGCCACACGCAGCTGCGATATCAGAACCTTGCTCTCGGCGGATCGTTACGTTAATGCCATTCTTCTTTAATGTTTTTTCAAAAGCAAAAATTTGACTACGAGCTGTACGAACATAATCACGTTCTGGTACGTAGTTTACAGGAATTAAGTTAACATGACATTTAATCCCTTTTATGAGTGCAGATAATTCTTCTGCAACTTCAACTGAATCATTTTCACCAGACATTAATCCATATTCAAAGCTTACACGTCGACCTGTTTTCTTCGTATAGTAACGAACAGCTTCCATTAATTCATCTAATTTATATGCACGCGCAATCGGCATTAATTTTTGTCGTGCCTCTTGGTTTGGTGCATGTAGCGATACAGCAAAGTTAATTTGTAATTGCTCATCCGCAAATTGATAAATTTTAGGTACGATTCCTGATGTTGATACAGTAATATGTCGTGCGCCAATATTTAGGCCTTTTTCATGGTTGATGACTTTTAAGAAGTTCATCATCGCATCGTAGTTATCGAATGGTTCACCGATACCCATAATAACGATATGGCTTACACGTTCGCCCAATTCATCCAACGTTTGCTGCACTTTTACGACTTGCTCAACTATTTCTCCTGCTAGTAAGTGTCTTTTTAACCCACCAAGAGTAGATGCACAGAACGTACAACCAATTCGGCAACCGACTTGTGTTGTGACACAAACAGAATTTCCATACTCATGGCGCATTAACACCGTTTCAATAGAATACCCATCTTGAAGTTGGAATAAGAATTTGATTGTGCCATCTTTCGATTCTTGTTGAATAATTGTTGAAAGTGTTGTTAATGCAAAGTTTTTTTCTAATTTTTCACGTAACCCTTTTGATAGGTTGGACATTTCTTCAATTGTTTTTACGCGTTTATTATACAACCATTCAAAGATTTGTGAAGCACGGAACGATTTTTCACCGTTTTCTTTTAACCATTCTTCTAATTGCCCCAGTTGTAAAGAATAAATAGATTCTTTTAAATCCGGCTTTTCTTTTTTCACACGACGTACCGGCTTGTCCTCTGCTTCTTCGACTAAGTCGGTAATACGTTCATTAAACTTTTCTTGCTCCACCATTAGTTGGATTCTCCTTTTTTACGAAAGGCTGCGACGAAGAAACCGTCACTACCAAAGTCCTGAGGGAAGACTTGAAGCATACCATTCACTGCTTTTTTCGCTAATTTTGTTGGTAAAGATTCTAGTTGTACTGCTTCCATTTCTGGATGCTCGTTTAAAAAGGCTTGTACAGTGCCCTCATTTTCTTGTTGATCGACCGTACATGTACTGTAGACCAGCTTGCCGTCTTGTTTTAACACTTTAACTGCTGCATCAAGTAAAGCTAATTGAATTTTTTGCAGATTTTCTAAATCTTCTTCACGCTTCGTATACTTAATGTCAGGTTTGCGACGTATCACCCCTAATCCACTACAAGGTGCATCGACAAGTACTGCATCAAAAGATTCTACTTGTAAAAACTCCGGGGCTTTACGACCATCTATTGGTGCAGTTTGCACAATTTCAAGTCCTAGACGTTCAGTATTATGGTCAATTAAATCTAATTTATGTGGATGAAGGTCTGTTGCTAAAATTGAACCCTCATTATTCATTATTTCGGCTAAATGCGTAGTTTTCCCACCTGGGGCTGCACACATATCTAAGACGCGCATACCTGGCGTTGGATTTAAGACATTCGCAGGAATCATAGAGCTTTCATCTTGTATTGTAATCAATCCATCTTTAAATGCTTGCGTACGAGCGGGTTGACCATTCGTTACATGTAAGCATTCTGGCATCATATCACTTTGCTTCGCCGTTAACCCTTCCGCCTCTAAGCTTGCAATAGCTTCAGCTACTGTTGCTTTCGTAGCATTCACGCGAACAGTTTGCACTGGTGGCATATTATTTTCATGTAGCATTTCTGTTGCAACATCTACCCCATAATTTTTCACAAAGCGTTCCACTAACCAGTGTGGATGACTCGATTCAATTGAAAGACGTTCAACTGGATCTTTGATATCGTCTAATGAAGGTACACATTGACGTAAGATAGATCGTAAAATACCGTTGACTGTCGAAGCAATCCCTTGATGGCCACGACGCTTTGCAATTTCTACAGCCTCATTTACGGCAGCGTGCGGTGGGATACGTGTTAAGTAATGCATTTGATATAAAGATAATCTCAATAGCCAACGTACCCAGTGATCTATTTTCCCACGAACAAACGGCTCTAAATAATAATCAAGCGTCATTTTATATTGTAATGTACCGTACGTAATTTCCGTCAGTAGGGCACGGTCTTTCGCTTCAATTTTATGACGTTTAATCGTTTCATGTAATAATAAATTACTATATGCTTGGTTTTTATCAATTGCTAACAGGATTGAAAGTGCTGCATCACGCACATTTCCATCCCAAATCACTACGCTTTTCTTACTCATTTAAACTGGTCCCCGATCTGTAATTTTGAACCGGTACCACGCAAATACTCTTCGGCAGTCATGCGTTTTTTACCAGCTGGTTGGCAATCATAAATAGCCAGTGATTCACCGTTTCCAGTTGCAACTTCAAAGTACTCTTTTTCAATCGCTACCACTGTACCTGGTGTCTCATTATGCTGCGTTTTGCCAACTTGCGCCCACCAAATTTTGAAATTCCCTTCTTCAAACGATGTATACGCAACAGGCCATGGATGTAACCCACGTACTTGATTGTATAAAGATGATGCATCTTTTGTCCAATCAATCCGCTCTTGTTCGCGCGAAATATTGCTAGCAAATGTTACCTTTGATTCATCCTGCACTGTACGTGTATTTGTGCCATCAATAATTGATGGCAGTGTTTCTTTTAATAAGTCACGCCCAACAAAACTTAGCTTGTCAAACATGCCACCTGTGTGATCTTGCTCACCGATTGCAATTGCCTTTTGCGATATAATATCACCTGCGTCAAGCTTCACAGCCATATACATAATCGTGACACCCGTTTCTTTTTCACCATCAATGATTGCTTGGTGAATCGGGGCGCCTCCTCGGTATTTTGGTAGTAACGAGGCATGGACGTTTATGCATCCAAGTGGTGGTGCATCTAACAATTCTTTCGGTAAAATTTGACCAAAAGCTGCAGTAACCACTAAATCCGGTTGCAAATCTAGTATTTGTTGTAGCTCTTCAGAACCACGTAACTGTTCAGGTTGGATAATTGGTAAACCAAGTGCAAGTGCCTCAACCTTTACTGGTGGAGGCGTTAGTACACGCTTACGACCAACTGGACGGTCTGGTTGCGTAACAACCGCTTTAATATCATAGCCCTCTTCAGACAACATACGGAGGATTGGTGCAGAAAAATCCGGCGTCCCCATAAAAACAATTGACGTCATTTTATTCCTCCTCTTCAGCGTACATAGCTTCTAGTTCTTCCTCAGTCAATACACGTTTTATTTTTGAATCAAATAAAATACCATCTAAATGGTCAATTTCATGCAAAATCGCACGCGCATCAAAGCCACCTGCTTCAAGTTCATATACACGACCTTCACGGTCACAAGCTTCAATTTTCACGTATTCAGGACGTTCCACTTCACCGTAAAGATTAGGGAAACTTAAGCATCCTTCAACATCCACTTCTGCACCTTCTGTTTCAACAACAGTTGGATTAATCATTTCTAAAACATCACGCTCTTCACCTAGTTCAACGATTGCCACTCGTAATGGAACATTGATTTGTGGTGCAGCAATGCCTACGCCGTCATATTCCACCATAGTGTCATATAAATCGTCCAACAGTGTAATGATTTCTTCATTAATTTCAGTTACTTCCGCACAAGGCGTTGATAATACTTTCGCTGGGTGTTTCACAACTTCTTTAATAGCCATTCTATTTCCTCATTTCTTATCTTTATCTAAGCTAAACTACTTTAGCTTCATTCTGTTAATAAATTATCTTGCCCATAGATATTGTGTGAATAAATCGTTCTAAAAAATGGTCTCTACACCAAAATCCGTACTTGAAAGTTCTTCTAAATACAGTAACGTTAGGTTGATTTCCGTCCCGGCTGGGCGCTTTCCAGGGGTGTCCGCCTGAAACTGCAATCAACGAAGCCTTGAACAAACTCTCATAACGTACACAAAGAATTTATTAAATTTTTATTTTTCGACAATGTAAGACTAAAACACTTTAGTCTTTTCTATATAGTGGACGGGTCTAAGTCGACTGTCATTAATATGCCTTGTTTAATCCAGTCAGCACGGTACATTGCTAGTAACCGCTGCAGCACTGGAATCAGATTTGGTTCAATTTTATATTTTATCAAACATTGATAGCGATATCTATTTTGGAGACGACTAATACTTGCAGTTGTTGGCCCGATAATCGCTACTTTCTCTGATAAATTCGCACGAAGCCAGTCGGCGGCTCGCCCAGCATACTCTGCAGCCATCATGACATCCTCATGCGACACTTGTATTAGTGCTACATAATAGTACGGCGGATAGCCTGAGCGTCTGCGTAAAAACATTTCACGCTCATAAAACGGTTCATAGTCTTGCATTTTGGACAGCTCAATTGCATAATGCTCTGGCGTATACGTCTGAATTACCACTTCACCAGGTTTATCATGACGTCCCGCCCGGCCACTTACTTGCGTTAGTAGTTGGAAAGTGCGTTCTGCTGCACGATAATCTGGTAAATGTAATGATGTATCTGCACTTAATACACCCACCAACGTAATATTTGGGAAGTCCAGCCCTTTTGCAATCATTTGCGTACCTAATAAAATATCCGCTTTCCCTTCACCAAATGCCTGTAAGATTTCTTCATGGGCACCTTTATGTTTGGTCGTATCGACATCCATCCGAAGGACTCTTGCTTCGGGAAAAAGCTTATAAATTTCTTCCTCGACCTTTTGCGTACCTGTACCAAAATAACGAATATGATCACTTTGGCACTGTGGACATATTTGTGGAACATGCTCCTCGTAACCACAATAATGGCACTTCAACTTCTCTTGTGTACGGTGGTACGTCAATGAAATATCACAGTTTGGACATTGGACAACCGTCCCACAGTCTCTACATAACACAAAAGATGAGTAACCACGGCGATTTAAAAACAGCACCATTTGCTCCCTACGTTCTAGTCGTACACGGATCCCTTCAATGAGTTGTTCTGAAAACATTGAACGATTTCCCTTTTGAAGTTCTTCTCGCATATCCGCAACATAGACAGTTGGCAGTGCCTGATTCATCGCTCGCTGTGTTAAAGACAGCAATTTATAAACACTTTTTTTAGCACGCGCGAAAGACTCAAGTGCAGGTGTCGCACTCCCTAAAATAACAGGACATTGATAAAACTGACTACGCCAAATTGCTACATCGCGTGCATGATAGCGAGGGGAATCCTCTTGTTTATACGTCGATTCATGTTCTTCGTCCAATATGATAAGTCCAATATTCGTAAACGGGGCAAATATCGCTGAACGAGCACCAACAACAACACGGACTTTACCTTGTTGAATTTTACGCCATTCATCGTATTTCTCCCCAACAGATAAACCACTATGCAACACAGCGACTAATTCACCGAAGCGACTACGAAAGCGTTCTGTCATTTGGGGTGTCAATGAAATTTCCGGTACGAGCATGATTGCTTCTTTACCATCATCTAATACTTTTTGTATGGCTTGTAAATAGACTTCTGTCTTGCCACTCCCAGTCACCCCTCGAAGTAAAAAGGTCGTAGCATCCCTAACATCCATTGACTTTTCAATAGCCTTCAGTGCGATCTCTTGCTCTGGTGTTAATTGTAATGACTGCGTCCGTACAACATCCTTCGTAAATGGATCTCGGTAAACTTCTTCTTGCACGAAGCGAGCTGCCCCTTTTTCAATAACTGCCTGTAATACAGCCGAAGAAGTACCAGTCTCTTCATATAATTGATGTGGCGCTATAATTTCACCTAAATGCTCTTGCATCCAAGTAATAAGCTGACGTTGCTTTACAGCTCTAGTTGCTAATTCTAATGACCGTTCGAGTGCATGCACATCGTTTGTAATTTCCACCATGCGTACTTCCTTAACTTTACCTTGCTGTTTGACATGGTTTTCAATCTTCACACTTCCACTCGCTATTAGTTCTTTTAATGCAGGCAATAGCTCTGCTTTTTCAAACTCTTTGAAATTCGCTTTTTGTCGCTTTCCAAATAGCGATTGTACTTCTAATGGCAGATCGATTAACTCCACTTGTAGATTTACAATTTTTTCATATTTAGCACGTAGAGCAGAGGGTAACATCACCTGTAAAGCATCAATTTCATAGCAAATCGTTTCATTTTTAAGCCACTTTGCCATCTTCAGCATTTCTTCAGTTAGGACTGGCTCTATATCAAGAATTTGGGCAATAGGTTTGATTTTATTAGGAGGTACTTCAGTTTCATTTTTTAAGCCTACGATAAAACCTAGCACATTCCTGGGTCCAAACGGTACTTTCACGCGACAGCCCGCTTCGATTATTTCACGCCACTCTTGTGGAACAGCATAGTCAAACGGACGGTCTACATGGTATGTAGCCACGTCAACAATGACTTCAGCTACTGAATAACTCATTATACTTCTCCTTCAAGTAGTAATGACCAAAGTGCCTTAGCAAATTGTGTAGCATCTTGCGTACCATATACTTGTCCATTGATCATTGCTTCATTACTCTGCTCAATCCACCCCATCGATTCTACATTAATAGACGCCTCCCCAATAATAGGCTGACCAAATGTAACTGAAAGGGTAGTTTGTTCAACTGAAATTTTAGGCGTATGCTCGACTGTTGGCATATTAGCAGCATGAATTAGGATAGGATTCGGAAATTGTTGTTTAAAACTTTCTACTTTATTTACCAGTGCATACGCATCATGAATTTCTTCTCCAAACATTTGCACATGTGCGCCAAGATTATCGGCAACAGCAGCAATTGCTTTTCCCACCTCACCATTGGCAGTGGTACTAATCACATGTTTTTCATCAAGTGGTACACTACATGCACCCGTTGTAACGAGCACTTTTTTACCCGCTAATGGTTTTAGTTTTGGAGAAAAATAATCAAGGACAAGCGCCGTAATTTTTTCTGGTTCCTCTAAGCGTCCTTTGCCCACATAACCACAAGCTAAAAATCCTTCAGACGGCTCGATAAACCGATAACCATCTGCTGCTAATTGTGCCAAAT
Source organism: Lysinibacillus sp. NPDC096418 (assembly GCF_044762775.1). Lineage (NCBI taxonomy): Bacteria > Bacillati > Bacillota > Bacilli > Caryophanales > Bacillaceae > Lysinibacillus > Lysinibacillus sp. NPDC096418. Next base: position 89,955 of record NZ_JBIWEY010000002.1, on the reverse strand, counting down.
TACGTTTCACCGCTGGGTGGTCGTACATATGCACATTCATGGCAGGGGCAATCCACACAGGTGCCGTTGCCGCTAAAAGTGTCGTTGTCACCATATCATCAGCAATTCCATTTGCTAATTTACCAATGATGTTTGCAGTAGCAGGGGCAACAAGAATTAAATCAGCCCAGTCTGCCAAATCTATATGTGCAATCACACGCGAATCTTTTTCATCGAAAGTATCGAAAAAAACATCATTTTTTGACATCACCTGAAAGCTTAACGGATTCACAAATTGTCTTGCGGATTCTGTCATAATAACTTTAACATTTGCACCCGCTTGAGATAATTTACTAACAAGCGCTACAGCCTTAAAGACAGCAATGCCACCTGAAACACAAAGTAAAATGTTTTTATTCATGTACAATGTCTCCCTTTCAAATGATAAGCTCCCAAAGGATGTTTCCTCGGGAGCTTTAAGCGTTCTTTATAAATGGCTCTAAACCAATTATGTCTCTGCATAATTACTTCGAGCTTGCATACCATGAAAACCCGAATACATGCAGGAGACTCTAACACTAGGTAACAAAATAGTTGCTACATAATGTTAAATTTCGTCTTCATAAATCGTTGACTCATCTTGTGAAACTTTTGTTAATACACCTGCTGCTACTTCTTCAAGTGCACGACCAACAGTTTTATGAGAAACATATTTGTGTAAGCGTTCTGTATTTTCTTCCTCTTGCATTTGACGAGCGCGCTTAGAAGCTAAGCTCACTAAAGAATATTTTGAATCTATTTCTTTTTTCAAGGCATCTACTGATGGGTATAACATAGGTTTATTCTCCTCTCAACATTGACAAATATCTTTTTTCAACACGTTCTCTACGACAATGTTCTGCTTTAATAATAGCATTGATGCGGTCACAAGCATTTGTTACCTCATCATTTTCTACAACATAATCGTATAAACTCATCATTTCAAGCTCTTCACTTGCCGTTGCGATACGTTTTGCAATAACGTCCGCTGTTTCTGTCCCACGACCAACTAAACGGTCTTTTAATTCCGTTAAACTTGGTGGCGCTAAGAAAATAAATAGTGCATCTGGTGCTTTTTCACGAATTTGTGCTGCACCTTGTACTTCGATTTCTAAAAATACATCACGACCTGCATCTAGTGTTTCATTGACATAAGCTAGCGGTGTACCATAATAGTTACCTACAAACTCAGCATGCTCTAGTAAGCCGCCTTGTTCGATTAATGCTTCAAACTCAACGCGTGTCTTAAAGAAATAGTCTACACCATCTACTTCACCTTCGCGAGGATTTCGTGTTGTCATCGAGATGGAGTACTCATAGTTTGTGTTTGGCTGAGAAAATAATTCTTTACGTACTGTCCCTTTACCAACACCAGATGGGCCAGATAGGACAATTAATAATCCACGTTCTTTTATCATTTATTCTCTAAGTCTCCCTTATTGATAGCAGATGCTTATCCTTATTCGATATTTTGAACTTGTTCACGCATCTTTTCTAAAATCGTTTTTGCTTGAACTACCGCAACAGAAGCTTCTGTTGATTGATTTTTGGAACCAATCGTATTAATTTCGCGGTGCATCTCCTGCATTAAAAAGTCTAATTTACGACCGATAGATATCGTTTCTTGTAATGTTTCTTCAAATTGCCCAAAATGACTTTCTAATCGATCCAATTCTTCTGTAATATCTACACGTTCTGCAAAAATGCCTACTTCAGTAAGTAAACGATCCTCTAAAATCGAACTTTCTGTTACTTCAGCAATTCGCTCAAGTAAACGTGTACGATATTTTTCAACAGCTAGTGATGAAAAAGGACGGATCTTCTCGACTTGCTCCATTAGTTGTTCTTTATATTGAACGACAGCTTCTTGTAACTCTTGACCTTCTCGCTCACGCATTTGTATTAACTGACTTAACGCCGCTGATACTGCTTTTTCTACAGCATCTAGTAAATCTTGTGGCGTAAGTTGAGGTTTTTCTTGCACAAGTGCCTGATCTAGTGATAAAAGTTCTTGCATCGTCCATTTTTCTTCGAGTGGTACTTTACTCGCTAGTTGCTCTTTCGCTTTACGATAGGCTTCGATTAATGACCAGTTAATATCAAAAGATTGCTCGACATTTTCTAAGTCCTTAACATATACCATCACGTCAATTTTCCCACGTGACAAAGCTTGTGTAATTAACTTTTTCGCAAAAATTTCTGCTTCAAGCCATTCTTTTGGAAATTTCGAATGAATTTCTAAAAAACGATGGTTGACCGAACGCATTTCTACTGTTAATTGAAAGTCCCTTGTTGTTGTGACACCTCTGCCAAAACCAGTCATACTACGCACCAAGGTTAGTCACACCTTTCTTTGCATACTCAAATTATTATAACATAAGCTCTATCATTTATGACGTCTTCCCACAAAAAATTAGACAGAGCAAAACGTTATTCTACCACAACCGAAGCTATAATTTAATATTTACCTTAAAAATGCTATGATAAACGTATCAATTACGCCTTGGTGTAATTGTTGCTGATGCTTCGCTTTCGCGCAAAAAACATCTGTGACATCCGCCGGAGGTTTTATCTTCATTCAGCTGGCGTTTGGATACCAACCGAAAGTAAACTTAAACTACATTCATCTCACCACCTAATAGAAGTGAAATTTTTCTATTGAATGAGGATAAAATGGTTCTTCACCATAATATAGAGTTAACATTTTAAATGCAGCATTTGTTGATTTTCGTTCCGCCAGCGTGACTCCTTGGGGCTTACCATACGCCCCCAGGAAACACGCTGGCGGAACGAAAATCAACCTCTAGTTTTGGTGATGAGCCGATAAAATAGAAAAACAACGGTGCTTGCATCGTTTGAAAGAGGAATTCATATGGCATTCGATGGCTTATTTACCTATTCAATGACAGCTGACTTACAGCAACTTGTAACAGGCCGTATTACAAAAATACATCAACCAAATGCACAAGAAGTAGTGCTTCAAATTCGTGCCAATGGTGGCAATCATAAATTATTGTTTTCAATTCATTCTTCCTATGCGCGGGTTCACTTAACAGAACAAACGATTGAAAATCCAGCAGAACCCCCTATGTTTTGTATGCTATTGCGCAAACATATAGAAGGTGGATTTATCTCTTCTATTAAACAACACGATTTTGACCGTGTCATAATTGTAGAAATTGAGAGTAAAAATGAAATCGGTGATCCTATTGTTCGTGAGCTTCATGCTGAAGTAATGGGGCGTCATAGTAACTTACTATTAATTGATAAAGAGCAATCTAAAATTGTCGATAGCTTAAAACATCTATCACCTTCAGTAAATAGCTATAGAACGGTACTGCCTGGTCAACCGTATATTGCACCACCTACACAAGATAAATGGCATCCGCTGACTGTTTCGGATGAGCAGCTACAGACATTTTTCAGCGCAGAAAAAACAGCAAAAGAAGTCGTTGCCCAATTTTCAGGCTTCTCTCCACTTCATGCAGAAGAACTAGTGTTTCGTTTAAGCAATGCAACAGATACTTTATCTTGCTTCAAGCTATTTATGCAAGAATTTAACGATGGTGGCAAACAACCAACATTCATCGCAGCAAACAACAAAACGTATTTTTCACCGATTACGCTTACGCATTTGCAAGGCGAAGTCACTACATACCCAAATGTTCATGCCTTATTAGACCGTGTCTTTTTTGCACGAGCTGAACGGGATCGGGTAAAGCAACAAGCAGGTGATTTAGAACGCTGGCTACAAAATGAAATTGACAAACTAAAATTAAAAACGAAAAAACTTGCGAAGGATTACGACCGCGCCTCCAAGCTCGATCAGTTCCAGTTATATGGTGAATTACTGATGGCAAATATTTATGCATTTGAAAAAGGCGTGAAAGAAGTAACAGTTATCAACTATTACACAGAATCAGGAGAACAAATTACTATTCCTGTCAGTGAACGTAAAACGCCGATCGAAAATGCGCAAAGCTATTTTACCAAATATACAAAAGCAAAAAACGCACTAATTATGGTCAAAGAGCAACTAGAAAAAACAGAAGACGAAATTGCTTATTTCGAAATGCTTGCACAGCAAGTACAGCAAGCCTCACCTCGCGATATTGAAGAAATTCGTGAAGAATTAGCAGAGCAAGGCTATTTGAAAATGCGCCATGCGAAGAAAAAGAAAAAACAAACAAAACCAGAGCCTGAACGTTTCGTCTCTTCGACTGGCATTCCAATTTCTGTTGGCAAAAACAATAAACAAAACGACATGCTAACTTTCAAAATCGCAAAGCGTACAGATATTTGGCTACACACAAAAGATATCCCCGGCTCTCATGTCGTTATTCACGCAACAGAACCTGACGATACAACATTGCGTGAGGCAGCAACTCTTGCAGCTTACTTTTCAAAGGCGCGTGAATCATCCTCAGTTCCTGTAGACTATACAGAAATTCGTCAAGTGAAAAAGCCAAATGGATCCAAGCCAGGTTTTGTTATTTATTTCGAACAAAAAACACTATTCATCGATCCGGATGAAACAGTCATTTTACAATTAAAAAAACAATCTTAAAATCAACAATACAAAAAAACTGTCCATTATCATTATGAATTGGGCAGTTTTTTCATCGCTTGTTAAAATTTAAATAATATTATATCAATAAAGTATTTTAAATATAATCGTTGATCACCTACATTCTATTATTCTAATAAAAACCTACTTTAATATAATCATTTTTCGCCAAACATCTTATTTTTAATTCCTCAAAACATTATATAAATTCCCTACTACATAAATTATAAAAATATCATTTCATAATCCTTTCACTCTACATTTAAAGAAGGAATGACATACTATTAGATGACGACTTTTCATGATAACACGAATAAAATACGTGTTTTTTCTACAAAATACGTTAAATTTCTCGCAAAACGCAAATAGGACTTTTGATTTATTTTTATTAGAACTTTGCAGAAACTTAAAAAATAACATATTTTTATTAAATAAAGCGTTTTATTACTTTTAATCAAAAATACGATAAATAAAATACGTTTTAATCATAATATTAATAATTTTACACTTCATTAATTTAAAGTAACAAATCATATAAAAATATCATTCTTCTAATCATCAAATGCCTTCGCAATAATCAGAATATTTTTTATTTTGCGCTAAATGACTTTTTTGGTATATTGAATGTGAGCTTCACAAAGGGCTTAAATTTTGTATAAGGGGGATTTACATGACTAAGAATAAAAAGTTTTTATTACTAACTGTCCTTGCAGTCTTTTCAATTGTACTAGCTGCTTGTGGCTTCGGCGGAGAGACAGCTGAAAAACCAAAAGAAGACAACAATGATTCTGATACAACAGAAACTACGTCTTCTAAAGAGCTAAATTTAGTAATACCTTCTGAGCCACCATCTTTACACCCACAACTTGCAACAGATAATACATCTGGTGCAGTTTTAACTAATGTTTTTGAAGGTTTAACTCGTTTAAATGATGAATCTAAACCAGAAGCAGCTATGGCTGAGTCATGGGAAATTAGCGATGATCTATTAACGTATACATTCAAGCTACGTGATGCACAGTGGTCTAACGGGGACCCTGTTGTAGCTAGCGACTTTGTATATGCTTGGAAATGGGCATTAAACCCAAATAATCTTTCTGAGTACTCTTCACTTCTTTATGCCATTAAAGGCGGCGAAGCTTACAACCTGTACGATACAAAAAAAGGTACTGAGGAAGAATTCGCTAAATTAGGAGATGCGATAGGTGTAAAAGCTGAAGATGAAAAAACATTAGTCGTTACTTTAGAAAACCCAACACCATACTTCTTAGAATTAACTGCATTCAAAACTTATTTTCCTCTTAACCAAAAAGTAGTCGAAGGAAACGACAAATGGTATACAAATGCCGATGAAAATTATGTAACAAACGGTCCTTTCAAATTGGACACTTGGAAACATAACAATTCAATCGTACTGAAAAAAAATGCTGACTATTGGGATGCTGCGAGTGTAGCACTTGAAACAGTAAACATTGGCATGGTGGAAGATGAAACCACTGCTGCAACTAAGTTTAAAGCTGGCGAAATTGACTACTTAGGTTCTCCATTTCAAACAGTAGCACTTGATGCAATTGACGGCTTCAAAGCAGATGGCTCATTACAGATCGTTGACTATGCAGCGTTATACAATTACAAATTAAACACAACTGATAAATTCACTGGCAATGCTAATATTCGAAAAGCACTTACTTTAGCAATAGACCGTCAAACTTTAGTTGACAACATCACTAAAGGTGAACAAAAACCTGCTTTAGGTATGGTCCCTTCTGCAATTGCTGGTTTTGAAGAAGACCGTGGATATTTCAAAGATAATGATATGGAAGGTGCAAAAGCAGCACTAGAAGCAGGTATGAAAGAGCTTGGTATTACTGATCCAAGCGAAATTACAATCAATATTTCTTACAATACTTCTGAAGCACATGGTGCTATCGCACAATTCATCCAAGAAGGCTGGAGCAAAAACTTAGGAATTACAGTAGGACTTGATAATTCTGAGTGGCAAGTTTACTTAGAGAAACTTAACGTTCTTGATTATCAAGCAGGTCGCCTCGGTTGGATTGCTGACTACAATGACGCGTATACATTCTTAGAGATGTACTCAACAGCTGACAACGGTAATAACGATACTGGTTGGGAAAATGCAGAGTATAACGCTCTAATGAAACAATCAGTTGCTGAAACTGATTCTGCAAAACGTTTAGAAATCATGAAAAAAGCTGAATCGATTGCAGTAGCGGAATTCCCAGTAGCACCTATCTACTACTACACAAACCTTTATGTGAAAAACGAAAAGGTGTCTAATATGTTCCCGAATGCTCTTGGAGACATTCAACTTAAATCAGTTGATGTTGAATGATTCAGAATTTTGAATTAGCCAAAGATTAGAAAGCTCTACAGCGAAGAGCTGACTCGCAGTCGACTTCGGCACGAGTCAGCTTTTTTTCACCTCTTTCAGGAAGCACTGATGTTTTTGGCATCAATACTTGAATGTACCGAAATTAAAGGGATAGGTACATATGTTGGAAAGAATTATTTGAAGTTGCCGTTAGTCTAATTACGTCGTATAAAGACGACAATCGCGCCAAGATATGATTGATACAAAAACATTTAGCATTTATCTGATATTTAATAGTTGAAAGGAGGACTTTATATGATTAATTACATTTTCAAAAGACTGATGTATATACTCCTCGCGCTTTTCGTCATCATCACAATTACGTTTTTCTTAATGCGTCTGGCTCCCGGTAGCCCTTTTGCAAGTGAACGTAATTTCCCTCCTCAAATTGAGGCAAATTTAAATAAAACATACGGTTTAGATAACCCTTGGTACATTCAATACAAAGATTATTTAATTGATTCAGCAACATTCAATTTCGGTGAATCTATGAAATATAAAGCACGCTCGACAAATGATATGATTTCGGAAAGTTTCCCTGTATCTTTAACGCTTGGAATAGAAGCTATGTTACTAGCGGTAGGTTTTGGTGTATTAATAGGAGCCTTTTCCGCACTTTATCATAATAAGTTTCCAGACTATTTAGCAACTTCCTTTGCGGTACTTGGCATTTCTGTTCCCTCATTCATTTTAGCGGGATTAATGCAATATTTCTTAGCATACAAATTCCCAATCTTCCCCGTGAGTGGATGGAAGGGATTTATTTATAGTGTATTACCAGCGTTAGCGATTGCCTTTTCGCATATGGGCTTTATCGCCAAATTAACTCGTTCCAGCATGTTGGAGCAAAACAATAGTGAATACGTAAAAATGGCGCGTGCCAAAGGGCTTGGAAAATGGACAATTGTTTTCCGTCATACATTACGCAACGCCCTACTACCAGTAGTCACTTACTTAGGTCCACTTACAGCCGGCGTCGTGACAGGTAGTTTTATCGTAGAGCATATTTTCGCAATCCCAGGTCTAGGGAAACACTTTGTTCAAAGTATTACAAACCGTGACTATACAGTCATCATGGGAACCACAGTGTTCTACTCGATCATCCTTTTATTCGCAGTATTAATTGTTGATATTTTATACAGCTTTATTGATCCGCGAATTAAATTGAAAGGAGCGAAAAAATCATGACTCAACAACAGTTAGAAAAAGAGATGTTTCAAATCGTTGGCGGCAACTATGAAGCAACTGAAAAATTAGCCGAAAAATCCGTTTCCTTTTGGAAAGAAGTATATATCCGTTTTACCCACAATAAAATGGCGATTATCGGTGTCATTGCGCTAATTATTATCATTGTAATGGCGACTTTCGTACCGTTGCTCTCACCTTACAAAGCGAGTGATCAACTAGGTGTTTATAATGCCCCACCATCTGCACAGTTTTGGTTTGGAACTGACGATTTAGGTCGTGATATTTTCGTTCGAGTGTGGGCTGGTGCGCGTATTTCTCTACTTATTGGAATTTCAGCCGCTGTCATTGACTTAATTATCGGCGTACTTTGGGGCAGTATTGCTGGTTTAGCAGGGGGGCGTGTCGATAATATTATGATGCGTATTGCAGATGTTTTAACAGCAGTCCCCTACCTATTAGTTGTTATTGTACTTCTGGTGGTAATGGAAGCAGGTATAATACCAATGATAATTGCCTTGTCAATCACCGGCTGGATTAACATGGCTCGAATCGTTCGTGGGGAAGTATTTTCAATTAAAAATCAAGAATTTGTGCTTGCTGCAAGGACATTGGGCGCAAACACATGGCACTTGATATTAAAACATTTAATCCCGAATGCACTAGGTGCAATATTAGTAACAATGACACTAACTGTTCCAACTGCTATTTTCACTGAAGCATTCCTTAGTTTCCTTGGACTCGGTGTTCCAGCCCCAAACGCATCATGGGGAACGATGGCCTCTGAAGGAATTAAAGCGCTTTCAAATGCACCTTGGCGTTTAATTTTCCCAGCGATATTCATCTCACTAACAATTTTCGCGTTTAACGCTATCGGAGATGGCTTACGTGATGCACTCGATCCAAAACTACGTAAATAAGGAGGTGGCTAATGATGAGTAAAACAATTTTAGAAGTAAAAGATTTAAAAGTAAATTTCAAAACATATGCAGGCCTTGTCCATGCAGTACGGGGCGTTAACTTCGGTTTAAAAGAAGGTGAGACACTAGCAATCGTTGGTGAATCAGGTTCGGGTAAAAGTGTTACAAGTAATGCACTTATGAAATTAATCCCACAGCCACCTGGTATTTATGAGTCAGGACAGATTTTGTTCAATGGCCGTGATTTAATTCCACTAACTGATCAAGAAATGTCAAAAATACGCGGTAATGATATAGCAATGATCTTTCAAGACCCAATGACAAGCCTTAATCCTACTATGAAGGTCGGACGTCAAATAACAGAAGTGATTTTACAGCACCAAAAAGTAACAAAAGATGATGCTAAAAAACGTGCAATTGAATTATTAACACAAGTTGGGATACCCTTCCCAGAAAAACGGTTTAAGCAGTATCCACACGAATTTTCAGGTGGTATGCGGCAGCGAGTTGTAATTGCCATTGCACTTGCAGCTAACCCAAAACTTTTAATTGCCGATGAACCAACAACTGCCCTAGACGTAACAATACAAGCTCAAATTTTAGAGTTAATGAAAGAAATCCAAAAAAATTCGAAAACATCGATTATTTTCATTACCCACGATTTAGGTGTAGTGGCTAACGTAGCGGATCGCGTTGCGGTGATGTATGCCGGTCAAATCGTTGAATATGGATCCGTTAATGATATTTTTTATAACCCAAAACACCCTTATACGTGGGGTTTGCTCGGCTCAATGCCATACTTAGATAATGATTCAAATGAGCTATTGCGTGCAATTCCTGGTTCACCACCAGATCTTATACACCCACCAAAAGGTGATGCTTTTGCTGCACGCAATGAATTTGCAATGGCCATTGATTATGAAAAAGAGCCACCGATGTTCCAAGTAAGTGATACGCATTTCGCAAAAACTTGGTTACTTCATCCTGATGCGCCAAACATTCCACTACCAGATGCAGTTGCAAAACGCATCGAAGGATTTTTAGCAAAGGAGGTCCAGTCAAATGGTTGATACAGCAAAAAAAATTCTCGAAATCAAAAACTTAAAACAATATTTCGGTTCTTCTAATAATGCTATTAAAGCTGTTGACGGCATAAGTTTTGATGTTTATGAAGGTGAAACATTAGGACTTGTCGGTGAATCCGGGTGTGGTAAATCGACAACAGGTCGCTCTATCATCCGCCTATACGATATTACTGACGGCGAAATCATTTTTGAAGGCGAAAATGTTCATGGACAAAAATCAAAAAATGAATTAAAAAAATTTAATCGTCAAATGCAAATGATATTCCAAGATCCATATGCTTCTTTAAATCCGCGTATGACTGCTGGAGAAATCATTAGTGAAGGTTTTCAAATTCACGGGCTATACAAGGATAAAAAAGAGCGTCGTGAAAAAGTAACTCAACTACTTGAAGCAGTCGGATTAAACAAAGAACACGCAAATCGGTATGCTCACGAGTTTTCTGGTGGGCAAAGGCAACGTATCGGCATTGCACGTGCACTTAGCTTAGATCCTAAGTTTATCATTGCTGATGAGCCTATTTCAGCACTTGATGTATCGATTCAAGCACAAGTTGTAAATCTTTTAAAACAACTACAAAAAGAACGTGGTTTAACGTATCTTTTCATCGCCCATGACTTATCGATGGTTAAATATATTAGTGATCGAATTGCCGTTATGTACCGTGGTAAAATTGTGGAAATTGGGAAAGCAGATGATATTTACAACCACCCTGTCCACCCGTATACAAAATCATTACTTTCTGCGATACCGCTTCCAGATCCTATGTCAGAGAAAAGGCGTCAACGGATTCCATACAAGCATACTGAATTTGACGATAGCGAAACGTATCATACAGTTGGAGAACAACATTTTGTATACGGAAGTGCAAACATAGTGAAAACTTGGGTTGCCAATCGCTAAAACTACTCCCCTCTTAGATAACGCTAAGAGGGAAGTAGTTTTTATTTTTACTGAATTGGTGTATTAGTAGTTAACTCGATATCTTGAAGTTCGGTACCGTTTTGATAGTCAACGTTATAGTTTTTCACACGTTTATTTAAAGGGATAATTTCAGTGCGGAAATACATTGGAATGATGATTGCTTGCTCATCCATGTAATCTTGCCATATACGAAATGCTTTCGAACGATAATCCGCCATCATGGACTTTTCAGAATCAATATCTTCTAGCATTTTTGTTAAGTCCCCAGATACGAATCTGCTGAAGTTAAATGCTGCTTCCTTTGCATATAACCCCGAAGGAGACGGATTAGTCCCAGTCCCCCATGCAGCCATAAACATATCAATTTCTGGATCATCCGATTGTACTTTCTGATAGAAGCTATTAAATTCTATTAAACGTCCGGTCGTTAACTCCACATTTAAACCGATATCTGCCCAGTTTTGACGATAATACGCGACAATGACTTCATCCACATCTGATCCAGCCATTGCGGCTAAGCGGATGACCAATTTTTCACCTTGTTGATTTTCACGAAAACCATCACCATCTGTATCGATATATCCACCTTCATCTAATAGTGCTTTTGCCTTTTCAGCATCGTAAGCATACCCTTTTAACGAAACATCGTAGAACGAAAATACTGGTGGAATTAACGAATTCGCTCGTTTATGTAACCCTTGATAGATCACTTCAGTTACGGTTTCAATATCCATGCCATATGCAATTGCTTGACGTAATTTTTGATTGTTCATTTTTGACAATGAATTATACACGTTAATTTGCTTTGACGTATCAAATGTGCCTAATTTAAAGCCAAGATAGGAATAAGCCATCTCAGGGCGCCCTAATATTGCTACATTCATAAGATTTTTTACACTATCGAATTGATTTGTAGGAAATGGTGTGGCAATGTCATATTTCCCTACTTTAAGTGCTTCACTAATTGAAGTTGAAGGTACTGCTTGTACGACGACTTTGTCTACTTTAGGCTTGCCTTTATAGTAGTTTTCATTTGCTACAAATTGAACTGACTCACCGTTAATCACTTTGTCGAATTTGAACGCTCCAAGCGTTACCGGATTTTTACGCACTGCCTCAGATGAAAGTAAATCTTTTACTGCTATAGACTGTAACTGATGTTTAGGCGCCGCATATCCCCATAACCCGTCCCCAATGGAATAAATCGCTGGGGTTATTTTTTTGAAAGTAATCTCTATCGTCTGGTCATTGATTTTTTGGATACCTGAGATTGTTTTTGTTTTCCCCTCGTGGTACTCTGTCATCCCCACGATATTTTGAGAACTCCCATCATAACGAATGCCTGTATAATCTGGATGACCTATAATTTCGTAGGAATAAATTAAATCATCCACTGTTAATGGCTGTCCATCTGACCACTTAATACCTTTTCGAATGGTAACAGTCGCTTTATTTTGTTCTGTATGAACATCTAACTTTGCAATGCCAGTATCTTTTACTAAAAAATCACCATCTATTTCAAACAGTGAATTTGATGCATACCCAAAGATTTCAGCATCAAATGCATCTTCATATAGCTCTGCTAAAAAAATACCTTGGAACGGTGAATCTGTAACAAGCGCTACTTTTAATGTACCACCTGAAATTACTTCGCCCTCATTCGTTACAGCAAGCGGTAAAGAGTGGATGTCTATTGTTGAAGTATCTTTCTCTCGTCCATAACATGCTGTTAACATTAGAAGTACTATAGAAAAAAGTAATAACAAAAAAACACCTTTTCCTCTCATTACAATCCCACTCTCCTTAACCGAATCTTTGTTTGACGTCAGCTGAACGACGTAGCGCTTGACCAATATAGTTAATGCCCAGCATAAGCACTAAAATCAGTAAAGATGCTGGCAACCAAACCCAATATTTATCTGCTAATACTTGAGGATTTGTGGCATAGCTGACCAAAGTTCCTAAACTTGGTGTTGACGGAGGTAAGCCGAACCCTAAAAAAGATAACCCTGTTTCAATCCCAACATTTCCGGCGAAACTTAACGTTAACTCTACGATTAAGATGGAACTTAAGTTAGGTAGAATTTCTTTAAACATAATTGAAACATCACTTGTTCCCATTGTTTTCGATGCACTTACATAATCACGTCGACCTTCTGACAGTACTTTACTTCGTACTAACCGCGCTGTTCCTATCCAAAGAAATAAACTCATGATTAAGATTAATTCCCACACTCCATATTTTGGAATGATGGAAACAAACACGATAATAATCATTAAAGTTGGCAATGTCATAAAGAAATCTATCATTCGCATTAAAAAGTTATCGATATAGCCACCGTAATAGCCCATGAGTACACCCAGTATAATACCGACAACACCTGTAATAACGGTAATTACCATTGCAATCACAATAGAATTACGTGAACCGATTATCAATTGCCCTAATATATCCCGTCCCGCCTGATCAGCCCCTAGAATAAAGCCATTAACCCCTGGCTCAGTATAACGTTCATGTAAATCGATAGTCATCACTTTCTCTTGATCAATAAAAAAAGCCGCACTCAGTATGACTAGAATCAACGATGATATGGCAATAAGCGAAAAAAAAGCAACTTTATCTTTTTTAAACTCTCGCAATATGACCTGTAAACCACTTGGCGGAGAGCTTTCAAATTTTTCGATTGTTTGTTGTTCCATTTGAATTCAACTCTCCTTTGTGGGCTTACTCTATACGAATTCTTGGGTCCACGATACTCATAATAATATCTGACAATAGACTTCCTACTAATGTTAAGAAGCCATACAGTAATACCAGTGCAGTGATCACACTATAATCACGACTCATTATAGAATTAACAAATAATTGCCCCATCCCTGGGTAACCAAAGATTGTTTCAATGAAGATCGAGCCACCTAATAAGCCCGTTATTGTAAAACCTAGAAAAGCTGCAATGGGTAGTAAAGAGTTTCGGAATATATGACGAGAATATACTTTATTCATCGGAATCCCTTTACTTCTCGCAGTTTTAACATAATCTTGCGTCTTTGCATCGATTATTTCTGTTCGTAAATATTGGACAATCCCTGTTATACCTAAACTTGCATACGTTATAGCTGGTAGCAATATATGATAAAATTTATTCCAGTAATAAGCGAAGGTCCCAGTCTCTAATCCAATATCAACGGTCCCACTCGTCGGAAACCATTGCAATCGGTAGCCAAAAATATATAAAAAAATAAGTGCCAATACAAATGTAGGTATTGCATAACTGATAAAACTATAGAGCACGATGGATTTGTCTAAAAACGTATCTTGATAGCGCCCCGCCAAAACGCCTAGGGGAATGGCTAGTAAATACACTAAAATTACACTTAATAAAGATAACCAGAATGTGTTCAATCCCCGTTCACCTATCAATGTAGAAACATCTACTTTGTACGTATAACTCTGCCCGAAATCACCTTGAAGTGCATTCGTAATCCAGTTAAAGTACTGCACATACCATGGGTCATAAAAACCTGCTTGAATCCGTAATTCCTCAATACGTGTAGGATCTGTTTCCGGTGTAATAAGGCCTGTAAATGGATCTCCCGGCATATTCTTCGCCAAGATAAAAATAAATAGGCTTAATAGTAATAACTGCGGAATCATGAGTATCATACGTCGCACAATCGTTTTCCACATACTACACCCACTCCTCATTCATGGCGACCATATGTGTCTTGGATATTGGTACTAATGGATATACTTTGCCTTGATCGTCGAAGTATTTATGTTGCTCTTTCTGATAAAGGACTTCAATTTGCTGTCTCTCTTGCTTGCGCTTACGGCGTGTTTCCGGCTCAATATTAGGAATGGCAGATAATAGGCGATTTGTGTATAAATGCTGTGGCTCATGATAAATATCTTCGCGCGTTCCAGTTTCGACCAGACGCCCCTTATACATAATGGAAATGTGCTCACACATATGTTTCACCACTCCCAAATCATGTGAGATAAACAAATAGCTTAAGCCGTATTCATCTTGAATATCTTTCATAAAATTTAATACTTGAGCTTGTACAGAGATATCTAAAGCAGATACAGGTTCATCTGCAATGATGAGCTTCGGATAACAAGCAACGGCTCGAGCTATCCCAAGGCGCTGTTTTTGCCCACCTGAAAATTCATGTGGATATTTTAAAAGTACATCTTCTGACATCCCCACAATTGCTAGTAACTCCTTTATACGCTTCCGCTCCTCTTGCGCGCTAACCTTCATAAAATTACGAATCGGCTCTGCTAAAATATCAATAACCCGTTTCCGTGGATTCATGCTCGAATGAGAATCTTGAAAGATCATTTGGACATCACGATTATAGGAAGATGCACGCTTTCGACGTTGGTTCGTGACATTTTCACCTTCATAAATAATGTGACCTGATGTCACTTTTTCTAAACCGATAATCGCTTTGCCAGTGGTTGATTTTCCAGATCCTGATTCACCAACTAGCCCATATGTTTTTCCTTTTTCGAACTCCATCGTAACACCATCTACTGCACATGTTTTATCGATAATAGTATTTAAAAAACCACCGCGAATTGGGTAATGCACACATAAATCATCAATTTTCATGAAACTCATATACACGCACTTCCTTCATCTTCGAAGTAAAAGTGTTGCCAGCAAGTACATCTGACAAAATGTCCCGGTGCAACCTCATAAAGCTCCGGTTGCTCTTCATGCACTGTTGCATCTATCCATGGAATGCGCGTGGAAAAACGACAACCCTCACGTGGTAACTTTGTTAATGAGGGCACCATCCCCTGAATAATTTTCAGTTTATTTCCCTGACTATGTGTTTGTGGAATAGAGTTTAATAAGGATCTTGTATAAGGATGTTTGGCATTTCTAAATAGCTCTTGCACACTTGCAATTTCAATAACCTGTCCCGCATACATAACCGCTACTCGATCTGCAATCTCAGCCACCACACCTAAATCATGGGTAATTAAAATAATGCCTGCTCCTGTTTCATCCTGTAAGGTTTTGAGCAAATCTAAAATCTGCGCTTGAATTGTTACATCTAGCGCCGTTGTTGGTTCATCTGCAATGATGATAGCTGGTTTACACGCCAGCGCAATAGCAATCATGACACGTTGTCTCATACCACCTGATAATTGGTGAGGAAATTGCCTTACAACACGGGTTACATCAGATATCCCAACTTGTTCTAGCAATTCTATAACTCGCGCATTTTGTTGTTGCTTCGTTAGTTTTGTATGGAAGCTTATCCCCTCCGCAATTTGCTCACCTATACGCATCAGTGGATTGAGTGCAGATAACGGATCTTGAAATATAAATCCAATATCCTTTCCTCTTAAGCGATTAAATTGCTCATCAGTAAGATTGGTTAAATTACTATTTTTATAAAGAATTTCTCCAGTCGTTTTTGTATGCAATGGATTATGTAAACCTACTATTGCCGTGGCTAAAGTACTTTTCCCACAACCTGATTCTCCTACAATCGCTAAAATCTCATTTTTATTGAGGGTCAGTGAAACATCATCTACAGCAGCATGATACGTATCTTTAATGCGAAAGCTCGTATTCAAATTTTTTATCTTTAATAACACACTATCTGAACTCAAACGTATTCCACCTCTCTCAAATGATTTATCATATAATTTCATGATTATTGCTTTTTCATAGTTAGTACTTTAATTTAGTTATTCACCAAAACCCGTGGTTGATTTTTCGTTCCAGCCGGGTGCTTTTCGAGGGGCGTCAGCTACGCTCACCCAGCCTCTACTCCAATCAACTAGCATTCTAAAATCAATCCGTAATTTAAGTAAATATCATCTCTGACTTTTGGTGATGAATCTTAATTTTTCCTAAACTTAATTAACTATACATTACAAAAAAATCCCCATGATCTACCTTCAATAATTTACGAACACAACAAAAAACACGGTACGAAAAATATAATAATTTTTCGTACCGTGTTTTATTTAGGACATATTCCTTTTAAATACCTTGAGGAATTACAATTCTCCTGCTTTTAATTTCGCGGTGCGACTGCCGCTCCACTTTCGTCGCAGACTCTCTTTAGTTAAAGATTTTATTTCTTTTTAAGTATCTTTATTATTACAGTTCCCCTGCTTTTAACTTTTTATGCCAATCTTTTAAGAATGGAATATCCGCTTCTTTAATTGCACCTGATTCATTTGCAGCTTCGATTAAGTAGTCGAAGTTTGTTAAAGAGACGTACTTGATGCCAGCTTCGTCAAATGCTTGTTCTGCACGTGGTAAGTTATAAGTGTACACACATACAACACCTAGTACTTCACAACCTGCTGCGCGTAATGCTTCTACTGCTGTAATTGAAGAGCCGCCTGTAGATACGATATCTTCTACAACGATTACTTTTTGACCTGCTGTGTATTTACCTTCAATTTGGTTACCACGGCCATGTTCTTTTGCTTTTGAACGTACGTAAACCATTGGTAAATCTAAAATATCACTTACCCATGCAGCGTGTGGGATACCAGCTGTTGCTGTACCTGCTACAACTTCTGTAGCTGCAAAGTTTTCTTTGATAACTGATGCTAGACCATTTGCTAATTGTTTACGAATGATAGGATCAGAGATTGTTAAACGTGTATCACAATAAATAGGTGATTTGATGCCTGATGCCCAAGTGAATAGGTCTGTTGGATTTAATTCTACTGCACCTACTTTTAACATAGCGTGTGCGATTTCATTTTGTAATGTCATGTTTATGCCTCCCATAATTCGCTTACGATTTTATATGCTGCTACTGGATCTTGTGCACCTGTTACAGCGCGTCCTACTACAATCAATGAAGAGCCGTCTCGTTTAGCACCATCTGGCGTAGCGATACGTTTTTGATCGTGTGATTCTCCGCCTGCTAGACGAATACCTGGTGTCACGCGTAGGAAATCTTCGCCACAAATTTCAGCAATTGCTTTTGCCTCATGTACCGAACAAACAACGCCATTTAAACCAGCTTGTTTCGTTAAGCTTGCATAATGTAATACAGAATCTTGTAATGATAACGAAATCTTTTGTTCTGCTTGCATTTGTTCTTCTGTCGTAGAAGTTAGTTGTGTTACTGCAATAAGTGCTGCACGTCCTCTGCCAGCAGGTGTTCCCGCTTCTAAGCCCTCAAGTGCAGCTTCCATCATCGGACGTCCACCTGCTGCGTGAACATTTACTAAGTCCACACCTAATTTTGCTAAGCCCTTCATTGCGGAACCGACTGTGTTTGGAATATCATGCAACTTTAAGTCTAAAAAAATATCATGGCCTAGATTTTTCACTTTACGCACGATATCTGGACCTTCCTGCATATATAACTCCATCCCGATTTTCACGAAAAGAGGCTCATTAAAATGGTTTAAAAACTTGAAAACTTCCGCTTCTCCTGGGAAATCAAGTGCAAGTATTGGCTTTGTATTCATTAGCGGTGGCTCCTTCCGATAATTTCTGAAATATGTTGAACGCCTAATGCGTCTAGTTTCTCGGGTAATTCTTCAATAATAGTTGGGCATACAAAATGGTCGACAAAGTTAGCTGTACCAACTGCAACTGCAGATGCGCCGGCAGACATAAAGTCAATAACGTCTTGTGCTTCTGTCACACCGCCCATACCGATAATCGGAATCTTCACGGCTTTATACACTTCATAAACCATACGAATTGCCACTGGTTTAACTGCTGGACCTGATAATCCACCCGTTCCATTTGCGATAACTGGTTTACCAGTACGTTCATCTAAACGCATACCGATTAATGTGTTAATCATTGTAATGCCGTCTGCCCCGCCTGCTTCCACTGCTTTAGCAATATCTACAATGTTTGTTACATTAGGTGATAACTTTACATAAACAGGAACTTTAGAAACTGCTTTTACCGCAGCTACTAGCTCACGCGCAGTAGCTGGATCTGTACCAAACTGAATTCCTCCACACTTCACGTTTGGACAAGAAATATTCAATTCTAATGCTTTAACATTTGGTGCAGTTGAAATACGGCGTGCCACTTCAACGTAGTCTTCAGTACCTGTCCCTGCTACGTTTGCAATAATCGGTACATCATATGCTTCTAAAAACGGTAATTCCTCATTCATCACTTTTTCAAGGCCTGGGTTTTGTAAGCCGATTGCATTTAGCATGCCTGCTGCTGTTTCAGCAACGCGCGGTGTTGGGTTCCCTGGACGAGTTTCTACAGTTGTTGCTTTGATCATAATCGCACCAAGCTTTGAAAGATCATAAAGTTGTGCGTATTCACGTCCAAAGCCGAAGCAACCAGATGCTGGCATAATCGGGTTTTTTAAATCTAAACCTGGTAACTCAATATTTAAACGACTCATAATGCCACCGTACCTTTCGGGAAAACTGGACCGTCAGAACATACTTTGACGTAATCTTTTTCTACTTGCTCAGTTGTTTTACATACGCAAGCAAAGCATGCACCGATGCCACAACCCATACGTTCCTCAAAAGATAAGTAGCCTTCTTTTTCTGGATAATAGTTTTCTAATGCTTTTAACATGGGTAGTGGTCCACAAGAATAAAACACATCAAATTCAGGTGCGCGGTCTTCTAATACATTTGTGACAAAACCTTTTGTACCTTTTGAACCGTCTACTGTGACATAGTGTGTTTCACCAAGCTTGTTGAACTCATCCTCGTAGAAGCATACGTCTTCTGTTTGGAAACCTAGTACATGGATTGTTTTCACTCCGCGCGCATTCAGTTGTTTTGATAATTCATGCAGTGGTGGTACACCAATACCGCCACCGACAAGTAATGCTGTTCCGCCCTCTTTCACTGCATCCACAGGGAAGCCGTTACCGATTGGTCCTAGCACATTTACTACTTGTCCTTCGCGATTTGTTGAAAGCACTTTTGTTCCACGACCTTCTGCGCGATAAATCATTGTAAATTCATTGTTGTCTTTGTCTATGTTAGCAATACTGATTGGTCGACGTAAAAGCGGCTCCAGTGAATCCGACACTTTTACATGGACAAACTGGCCAGGCGTCATGTCCTGAACCAGTTCCCCACGAAGTGTCAATTCGAAAATGTTTGTCGCGATTTGCTTTTGAGAGACGACCGTCATTTTCTCTTGACGAATCATATTAGTGTACTACCTCCGCTTTTGGCATTTGTTCTGCAGTGAATGTCATTGACTCGATAACACGAAGCATTGCTTCAGCTGTATCTAGTGAAGTTAAACAAGGTACGCCGTTTTCTACTGATTCGCGTCGGATACGGAAGCCATCACGTGCTGGTTGTTTGCCTTTCGTAAGCGTGTTAACAACAAGCTGTGCTTCACCGTTTTGGATCATATCTAGTAATGTTGTGCCTTTTGCACCGATTTTGCCAACTATATCTGTACGTACGCCAGCTTCCTCGAAACTTCTCGCTGTACCTTCTGTCGCTACGATACGGTAGCCTACTGTTGAGAAGCGTTTTGCTAATGCAATTGCTTCTTCTTTATCTTTATCAGACACCGTGAATAATACTGTACCTTCTGTGCGTACTTCCATTCCTGCTGCTACTAACCCTTTGTATAGAGCCTTCTCCAGCGTTGAATCTTTACCCATTACTTCCCCCGTAGATTTCATTTCAGGGCCAAGTGTAATGTCAACACGGCGTAATTTCGCGAATGAGAATACTGGTACTTTTACAAACACACCAGGTTGCTCAGCTGCTAATCCTGTTGGGTAACCTTGTTCTACAATTGACGTGCCTAGAATTGCTTTTGTAGCAATGTTAGCCATCGGGATGTTTGTAATTTTACTTAAGAATGGTACTGTACGTGAAGAACGTGGGTTTACTTCGATCACGAATACTTCACCTTTTGAGATTACATACTGGATGTTCATTAGACCTACTATGCCAAGACCTTTTGCTAAGCGAGTTGTATAGTCTACTAATGTATCTTTTTGTGCTTGTGTTAATTTTTGTGGTGGGTAGACAGAAATTGAGTCACCAGAGTGAACCCCTGCGCGTTCAATATGTTCCATAATACCTGGGATTAACACGTTTTCACCGTCGCAAATTGCGTCTACTTCAATCTCATTACCTGTTAAGTAACGGTCTACAAGTACTGGGTGATCGGGAGATGCTTCTACTGCATTTTCCATATAGTGTTGTAGTTCTTCCTCGTTATAAACGATTTCCATTGCACGTCCACCAAGTACGTAAGAAGGGCGAACAAGTACTGGGAAGCCAATTTCTTTCCCGATTACTAGTGCTTCTTCAGCCGAAGTAGCTGTTTTACCAAGTGGTTGTGGAATGCCGATTTCGTGTAATGCTTGCTCGAATTTATCACGGTTTTCCGCACGGTCGATATCTTCTAGTGTTGTACCAAGAATTTTTACGCCGTTCGCTTCTAACTTATCAGCAAGGTTAATCGCTGTTTGGCCACCGAACTGTACAACAACACCGATTGGTTGCTCAAGATCAATGATGTGCATTACGTCTTCGATTGTTAATGGCTCGAAGTATAATTTATCGGAAATTGAGAAGTCTGTTGAAACTGTTTCCGGATTTGAGTTGATGATGATTGCTTCGTAACCTGCTTCTTGGATTGCCCATACAGAGTGTACTGTTGCATAGTCGAACTCAACCCCTTGACCGATACGGATTGGACCTGAACCTAGAACAACTACTGATGGTTTATCAGATTTGATAGATTCATTTTCTTCTTCGTATGTGCCATAGAAGTATGGTGTTTCTGATTCGAATTCTGCTGCACATGTATCTACCATTTTGTACACTGGAATAATACCAGTCTCTTTACGGAATGCGTATACTTCTTCAGGAGTCGTTTCCCATAGTTCTGCGATTTTTTTATCTGCGAAGCCTAGACGTTTAGCAGTGCGTAATACGTCTTTATCGTTTTTATTGTCTGAAAGTGTTTGCTCCATGTCCACGATATTTTTAAGTTTATTTAAGAAGAATAAATCGATTGCCGACCATTCATGAATTTGCTCAATCGTTACACCACGACGAAGTGCTTCTCCGATGAAGAATAAGCGCTCATCCCCAGCTTTACGGATACGTTTTTCAATCCAAGCATCCGAGTTATCTTCCGCATGTTTCAATTCGATGTGAACTTGACCTGTTTCTAGAGAACGCACGGCTTTTAGCATTGCTTCCTCAAACGTACGACCAAGAGCCATAACCTCACCAGTAGCTTTCATTTGTGTACCAAGATTACGTTTAGCTGATTCGAATTTATCGAATGGCCAACGTGGGATTTTAGCAACAATGTAGTCAAGTGCTGGTTCAAAACAAGCGTATGTTGAACCTGTTACTGGGTTTTTAATTTCATCTAGTGTAAGACCTACAGCGATTTTAGCAGCAAGCTTCGCGATTGGGTAACCCGTTGCTTTAGATGCTAATGCTGATGAACGTGATACACGTGGGTTTACTTCGATTACATAGTATTGGAAGCTATATGGATCTAATGCTAACTGTACGTTACAGCCACCTTCGATTTTTAATGCGCGAATAATATCTAATGAAATATTACGCAGCATTTGGTTTTCACGGTCAGAAAGTGTTTGTGTTGGTGCCACTACAATCGAGTCACCTGTGTGAATACCTACTGGGTCAAAGTTTTCCATGTTACATACAACGATTGCGTTATCTGCTGCGTCACGCATTACTTCATATTCAATTTCTTTATAGCCAGCAATTGATTTTTCTAGTAAACATTGTGTTACTGGAGAATATTTTAACCCTGATGTTACGATTTCCTCTAGGTCTTGGTCATTGTAGCAAATCCCGCCACCTGTACCACCAAGTGTGAATGCTGGACGTACGATTACTGGGTAGCCGATACGTGCTACTAACGCTTTTGCTTCTTCCATGTTATGAATAATGTCTGATTCAGGTACTGGAGCACCTAGCTCAAACATTAAGTTACGGAATAAATCACGGTCTTCTGCTTTATGAATTGCATCTAATTTTGTTCCTAAAATTTCGATGTTCAATTCGTTTAAGATACCTGATTCGTCTAACTCGATTGCCATATTTAATCCTGTTTGTCCACCAAGAGTTGGTAGGATAGCATCTGGACGTTCTTTACGAAGAATACGTGATACGAATTCAAGCGTAATTGGCTCGATGTATACTTTGTCGGCAATCTCTGTATCTGTCATGATTGTTGCAGGGTTTGAGTTGATTAAAATAACGCGGTAGCCTTCTTCTTTTAATGAAAGACAAGCTTGTGTTCCTGCGTAGTCAAATTCTGCTGCTTGTCCGATTACGATTGGGCCTGACCCGATTACTAAAATAGTTTCTATATCTGTACGTTTAGGCATGTTGTTTCCCCTTCCCTGCTTCTACTTCCATCATTTCGATAAATTCGTCGAATAAGTGGTTTGAATCTTCTGGACCTGGTGATGCTTCAGGGTGATACTGAACCGTGAAGATTGGGTATTTCTTATGACGAACCCCTTCACAAGTACCGTCGTTTAAAGCGACATGTGTTAACTCTAAATCTGTATCTTTTAATGAATCGATGTCGATTGCATAGCCATGATTTTGAGATGTTAAATCTGTGCGACCTGTACGTAAATCTTTTACAGGGTGGTTACCTCCACGGTGACCGAATGGTAATTTGAATGCTTTTGCACCACTTGCTAGAGAGAAGATTTGGTGACCTAGGCAAATACCGAACATTGGAACTTTTCCGATTAAATTGCGCACAGTTTCGATGCCTTCCTCTACATCTTCTGGGTTACCAGGACCGTTTGACAGCATAATGCCATCTGGATGCCATGCTAAAATGTCTTCTGCAGAAGTGTTGTAAGGTACAACAAGTACGTCACAATCACGTTTATTTAATTCACGTAAAATCCCGTGTTTCATACCGTAGTCAATCACAACAACACGTTTGCCACGTCCTGGTGATGGATATGCTGCTTTTGGTGATACTTCGCGGACATGGTGTGTAATCACTGGAGTAGCTTGTAATTTCACAACGATTTCTTCTACATTCACTTCTTCATCCGCTGCTGTTAAAATTGCTTTTACTGAACCTTTGCTACGGATAATACGTGTTAATTTACGTGTATCGATACCTTCAATCCCAGGGATGTCTTTTGATGTTAAATACGCATCTAGCGTTAAATCACAACGGAAGTTTGAAGGTGTTTTTGCAAGTTCACGTACTACGAAACCACGGATTGCTGGTGTGATTGATTCGAAGTCGTCACGGTTAATACCGTAGTTACCAACTAACGGATATGTTAATGTTACGATTTGTCCATAAAATGAAGGATCTGATATAGTTTCTTGGTAGCCTGTCATACCTGTTGTGAATACAACTTCACCTTGTGATGCTCGCTCGCTACCGAACGCTGTGCCTGTGAATACTGTACCATCTTCTAAAATAAGTAAACGTTTTTTCATTACTCTGCCTCCTGGTATACGATATTGCCTTCGAAAATTGTAACTACTGGCCAGCCTTTAGCTACCCAACCATTAAATGGTGTGTTACGGCCTTTTGATACAAAACCTTCTGCATCAATAGTTTGTTCTTTATTTAAATCAATCAGAATCATATCTGCTGATGCGCCAACTTCAAGTGTTCCGTATGGCAGATCGAAAATTTGTGCTGCTTTGACAGACATCCAATCGATTAATTGTTTTAAAGTCCATTTACCTGTTTCTACAAATTGTGTGTAAAGCAATGGGAATGCTGTCTCGAACCCTACAATACCGAATGGAGCGCCGACCATACCACAGCATTTTTCTTCTTCTGTGTGTGGTGCGTGATCTGTTGCGATACAATCGATTGTGCCATCCAATAATGCTGCATGTAACGAATCTTTATCATCTTTTGCACGTAATGGGGGATTCATCTTCCAGTTTGCATCATCTGATGGAATATCCATTTCTTCTAATAGAAGATGATGTGGGCAAACTTCTGCAGTTACACGGATACCTGCTGCTTTTGCATCACGCACTGCACGTACAGATTCCTTCGTTGATACGTGGCATACGTGATAGCGAGCACCCGCTGCTTCTGCAAGTAGAACATCGCGCGCAATTTGGACTGACTCACAAATTGACGGAATACCAGGTAAACCAAGTTCTACATTTCGTGTTCCTTCGTGCATCACGCCGTCATAGATAAGCGAATTATCTTCACAGTGTGCAACAACGACTACATCATGTTTCGCAGCTTCCTTCATTTGCTCATACATTGTTGATGCAAGTTGGATACCAACACCGTCATCCGAGAATGCAACAGCGCCTTGTCCCTTTAACTCTTCGATACTTGTGCGAACTTCACCAGAGATATCTTTTGTAAGGGAACCATATGGTAGCACACGTACAACTGCACTTTCTTTGATTAGACCATTGATTAGTTGCATGTTTTCCACTGAATCTGGTACTGGTTTAGTATTTGGCATTGCACATATTGTTGTGAAACCACCCTTAGCTGCTGAAGCTGTGCCTGTTGCAATCGTTTCTTTATGCTCAAAGCCTGGCTCGCGTAAATGTGTATGTACATCAACAAAGCCTGGTGATAATAAGTTTCCATTACCTTCAATTATTTCTGCGCCATCTAGTGTTACATCTGCGCCAATTGCTGCGATTTTCCCATTCTCGATAGCTACATTTACTGTTTCTAATTCACTTTGTTCATTTACAATTCGAACATTTTGAAGTATTTTTTTCATGTTAGTTTCTCTCCTTTAAAATCGTTTCAACAATTGCCATACGTGTGAAAACACCATTGCGTACTTGATCAAAAATTCTAGAACGTTCGCATTCTACTAACTCAGATGCTATTTCAACATCTCGGTTAACCGGAGCAGGATGCATAATAATTGCAGATTCTTTCATTTGCTTTTCGCGTTCAATTGTTAAGCCAAACTCTTCGTGATAGCTTTCTTTCGAAAAGCTTTTATTCACTTTATGACGTTCATGTTGCACACGTAGTAACATGATGACATCGCTCGTATCGATTAATCCATCCCAAGAATGATGCGCCTCAAACTCGCCTGCCCAATCTTCTGGACAAAGGAATCTTACATTTGCACCTAAACGCTGTAGTGCAGTTGCGTTAGATTTAGCAACACGACTATGCGATATATCTCCTGCGATTGTAACATTTAACCCCTTAAAGGAACCGAATTCTTTTTTGATTGTGTAAAGATCTAGTAGAGATTGTGACGGATGTTGGCCAGCGCCATCTCCAGCGTTAATAACAGCAACGTTTATGCCTTCTAGAAGCTCGTTGTAATATTCATCTTCTTTCGCTCGAATAATTACTGCATCCATGCCTATCATTTCTAATGTCTTTACCGTATCGTACATCGTTTCACCCTTAGTCATGCTCGAGAAGCCTGCATCAAAAGGAATGACCGTACAGCCGATTTTGCGCTCTGCCATTTCAAAACTCGTCTTCGTACGTGTACTCGGTTCAAAAAATAAGTTTGCGACGTTGTATGTGCGAGATAACGATGATGCTTCTCCATTTTCAAAAGCCTGCGCACGATCTAAGATGTGGTTAATTTCTTCGTTAGTTAAATGTTCCATCGATAATAAGTTCTTCATCATGTACCTCCATTAGGTTGTGTGTCATGAACGCCTATGTATGACGTTCTACTATAATTGTTATAAAAAAGCCCCGCTGATGTCATCAGCGAGGCATAAGGAGGCGTGACGAGTTGAAGAAAGAATGTTATTCTTCCTTTCTACTAGTCTACATCTTCCCTTTCTCTGCCTCTCTGGACAATTCTTTAAAAGGTACTACTTATTTAGTTAATCATAGTCCGCAACTTCTTTATCACGGCCTGGTAATAGTAAGTTTAAAATAACTCCGATAATGGCAGCTAACGCCATTCCTTCAATGGCAAACGATTCAGTAAATCTTAATGCTGCACCACCGATTCCTACTACTAGAATAACAGATGCGATAACCATGTTACGATTATTCCCGAAATCTACGTTGTTTTCAACAAGCATACGTAAACCACTAGATGCGATGATACCGAATAGTAAGATTGAAATACCACCAAGAACCGCTGTTGGAATTGTTGCGATTAACGCCATTGCTTTCCCGAAGAATGACACAACAATCGCAATAATTGCCGCTCCCATGATGACATACACAGAGTAAACACGTGTGATTGCTAATACACCGATATTTTCACCGTAAGTTGTTTTTGGTGGTCCTCCGATAAAGGCACTCACTAATGTTCCTAAGCCATCTCCTAATATTGAGCGGTGAAGACCTGGATCTTTTACATAATTTCGATTCACAACTTTCCCCAAAACTAATTGGTGACCGATGTGTTCTGAGATTGTTACGATGACAATCGGTACCATTGCTAGTAAAATCTTAGCTGTTATATTAATTTCATAATCTACCCCTGGAATTAAGAAGTCTGGTAAAGCAAATAATGCTGCTTCCTTTACCGGTGTGAAGTCAACAATTCCAATGATGACTGAATAAATATAGCCAACGATTAGACCCATAAGAATCGGCATCGCACTTAGAATGTTTTTGAAGTACACTGTGAAAATAATTGCTGAGAATAGAGTGACTAAAGCTGCTGAGAAGTGTAAAGCACTGTATTGCGATACTACTTCAACAACTCCCGTTGTCGCATTCAGCTGCTCTACATTGATATTCATCGCCATATTTACTGCAGTACCTGATAAACCTAAACCGATTACGATAATGACTGGCGCTACTACGATTGGTGGTAGCAAGCGCATCAACCACTTATAACCCGTTTTCCAAATTAATAAGGATACTATACCGTACACTAAGCCAACTGCCATTGCGCCTATCATCGCATTTCCAGGGCTTACACTTACACCATCCTTTAAACCGTTTGAGGCAATCAACATTGGTGAAATAAAGGCAAATGATGAGCCTAAGTAAGCAGGTACTTTAAACTGTGTAACTAATAAGAATACAAGTGTTGCAATCCCGCTTGTAAGTAAGGCTATTGCTGGACTTAGCCCAACAAGTTGTGGTACTAAAATTGTGGAACCAAACATGGCAAACATGTGCTGGAAACTCAATGTGACCCATTGGACCGATGTTGGTTTTTCATTGATGTCTAAAACTGCCTTTGACATTTAACTTCGTCTCCTCATGTTTAGTCTTCTTTATAAATTGTGACGCAATCTTCTCCGTCTACTTCTTGCAGATGTACAACGATTCGTTCTGCACCAGATGTTGGAACATTCTTTCCAACGTAATCTGCTCGAATCGGTAATTCACGATGACCTCTGTCGATTAAAACTGCTAATTGAATTTGCGAAGGTCTGCCTAAATCCATCACCGCGTCTAATGCTGCTCTTACAGTACGTCCCGTGTATAATACATCATCAACTAAAATAATTTTCTGATTTGCAACCACATAGTTGATATCTACTTGTTCTACATGTGCTTGTTCATTATCATGCTTCATCGATAAATCATCTCGGTACAATGTAATGTCTAATTCACCTGTACGGATTGGCTTTCCTTCGATTTTTTCGATGCGCTCAGCTAGGCGTTTGGCTAAATAAGCTCCACGTGTTTTAATACCAACTAAAATGCATTCGTCAATTCCTTTATTTCGTTCAATAATTTCATGTGCAATACGAGTCAACGCTCTCGTCATCGAAGGTCCATCTAATAACTCGTTTTTTGTCATGTTTGACTCCTCCTCTCTCCTCTTAGTTTGGTCATGTGTCCATAAAAAAACCTCTCGAAGCGCATGGCTTGAGAGGGTTATATACGTGTCTAATAAGCGCGTTGGAAGAATTTGCAGCACAAATTTCTTTCAACACTATCACATGTACCTTCTCAGCCTCTCTGGACTGCCATTAAAGGTGAATATTAAGTTAAATTATTCATTCACTGTCGTTATTATAGACCTTATGTCCATATTCGTCAACGATTATTTTCGCAGTTCATCAATTAATTGCACATAATCAGCAGGAAGTGGTGCTTCAAACTCTAAATATTCGCCTGAAACAGGGTGTACAAATCCTAAAACACCTGCATGTAACACTTGTCCACCAAAATCAATCGTCTTTTTCGGACCATATTTTGGATCACCGACAAGTGGGAAGCCGATATACTTCATATGCACACGAATTTGGTGTGTACGCCCTGTTTCTAAACGACACTCTACTAACGTAAAATCACCGAAACGTTCGGTAACCTGGAAGTGCGTTACAGCATGCTTACCATTATCCACTACTGCTTGTCTTTGACGATCTTTTTGGTCACGGCCAATTGGTGCTTCAATCGTACCTTTATCATGTGCAATATGCCCGTGTACAAGTGCTGTATATTTGCGTGTTACCGTCTTTTTCACAAGCTGATCGACTAACGATTCATGCGCCACATCATTTTTAGCAACCATCAATAGACCCGATGTATCCTTATCGATACGGTGGACGATTCCTGGTCGCATAATACCATTAATGCCCGATAAATCTTTACAGTGGTACATTAAGCCGTTTACAAGTGTACCTGTTAAATGACCTGGTGCAGGATGGACAACCATACCTTTTGGCTTATTAACGACTAATACATCTGCATCCTCATAAACGATATCAAGATCTAAATTTTCTGCTATTACGTCTAGAGGCTCCGCTTCTGGTACAGTGATTTCTACGACATCGCCTGCTTTTACTTTATACTTCGCTTTTACTATTTCACCATTCACTTTGACAATACCTTCAGTAATCCAGTTGCCAATTTGTGTACGTGACCATTCTGTTTGTACGCCCGAGACTGCCTTATCAATGCGCTCTCCCTGCTGTTGTTCTTCCATTGTATATGTTACTACTGTCATTGTTCCACCTGTTTCTTTTCTTTTTTATCCTCAATGATTAAACCAATCATTAATACGACTACCGCAATCGTTAATGCTGCATCTGCAATATTAAAAATAGGGAAATGATAATTAATAACCGGGATTAATACGTCCACAAAATCGACTACTTCACCTCTAAATAATCGATCAATAAAGTTCCCTATTGCACCGCCCAATAGCAGCATTAAACCTACTTGGAAAATCGGTTTACCCTTTGCCTCTTTATGATAGAAGTAAATGATGGCAATAATCACCCCAACTGTCACAATCGAAAACAACCACATTTGACCTTCTAACATGCCCCATGCAGCGCCTCTATTACGATGAGACAAGATACCTAACCACGGGTCCCATACTGAAATGCGTTCCCCATAATCCATATTTTTCACAATTAGCCATTTTGTCCATTGATCTAAAAGTATAGCAAAAGCGGCCAATCCATAATATTTATACACAAGCCATTCCTCCGTTTGCACGATATCTTATCTATTCTACCATAAGAGAACATACAGGAATAACTAATAGTACATGAAAATATGGTGAAAACGCTAATAGGGCGCCTGAATTGTCCGTCACTAGACGAATTCAAGCGCCCTCTGAATGTACGAGTGCTGTAGTGGAAATAAAGTTATAAGCGCTGCTGACGTACTGCTTCTGCTAAATAATACAGTTGTGCAATATACGATGTAATGTCATTGGCATTATAAAATTTATCTTGTGAAAACGTATAAAGTTCATTAATCCCTTCAATGGACACTTTTGTCGCTTCAATAATTGCCATAAGTTGCTTTTGGAAAGCAACCACCTCTGTCATCGTTTGATCTGTTGCCTGTTGAATGGCAGACATATTGGTAAAAAGCGCCTGCTCAGATTGTTCGATTTTCTCAAAGAATGCTTTCGTATACGTCGTCATGTCTTGAGTTTCACCAACAATTAACGCTTCTTGCTTCATTGTTATAGAAAGTTGTTCCATGCGGTCAACTATTTCTGTTACCTTAGAACGAATATGTACAAGTGCATCTTTACTTTGCTCCGCTAGTTTCCGGACTTCATCCGCCACTACCGCAAAGCCTTTACCATGTTCACCTGCTCGTGCAGCCTCAATTGAAGCATTAAGTGCTAGAAGATTTGTTTGGTCAGCAATATCACTGATCATTTTTGTAAAAGCCATAATATTGCCCGTTTCCGTTTGGACTTCCTGCATGGATTGTTCAAAGCCTTTGAACACATCCATCACTTTCTCCATTTGCGCGAAGAGCTTGTTCATATTATCATTACCTTCAACAACTAAACGAATGTTATCTTTGCCTTGTGTTTCTACAGCATTTGTTATTTCATGGACACGCTCAGCTTCACTTACAATTCTCATCGCACCTTCATTTGAATGTTGCAAATCCTGGTGCTGTACTGCTAATGATTCCTTAATACCCGTAATACGTTCAATAAAAAAGCTATCACCCTTGGCATTTTTATCGTTGGCAGTCGTTAACAGAGAGATCAAATCAAACATACCGGTTAAAATCATATCCTGTTCTTCAGTTGTTAAACCTTCAATTTCCTGTTTTAATGCCTCTACAGTTTGTTCATCTTTTGTGCGCATAAATAATTGTTTTAGCATGTTTGTTCTCCTATCCTCGCTTGCCAAAGCCAATTAATAATAAGGTTTGGTTAATTAAAGATTTGTTCAACTGTTCTCCATAGCTACAAAATCCTGATAGATTTGGCAATTGGCTTAGCTGATTATTTAATGCCGGAAATAAACGCTGCTCTTGAAACTGTAATTTCCGTAAAATACAATTACACGCCAGTACACCTTCTAGTTTGTCAAACTGAGATGTGAATTCAGCAAGTGTCTTTTGCAGAGTTATGACAGGGTCCTTTGGCTCTAACAGTTCTACTACTGCATCCTGGAATACTTGGCAATAAAACGCCAGTGCACTATTAGCTTCGACACGGAATGGGGAAGCAATTAATATTTCCTCATTAAAGCGTCGACCGAGAGGATTCGTCATAAAATATTGAGGCAATTGTGGCTCACTTACCCCTAATGCTTTTGCATAAGCTCTCGTAGCTGGCTCATGATTAATTTCATAAACGATCCGTTTTTCAGCATCCGCCTTCGTAATTTTTAGCGAAATGCCGGTACTTGTAAAAATGTTTTCTTTTTGTATGTGAAAATCTAGATTAGGCTTAATGAAAACTACAATACCGCCCTTTGAAGATAGCTGACCATTTAAACTCACTAAAGTTTGCACAAATTTAGCATCATCACCGGCTGTTCCACCGAATATAGGAAAGCCGTCATAATGAAAAATTGAATTTACAACGGAAAGCATTTTTTCCTCACCAGCAACTAAGCCTGTCGGAAAAATAAGTGCTAATCCTTCATTGTCAATTTGCTCGTTCTCTACACGAATATCTAATTTCTTCACACTATGTAATAGTTTATTGCGATCAAATACAGGATATTTTTCGATATTTTCCAAAAGTAAAGCCTCTACTCGTCCAAACTCCTGCCCAAAGCTTTGTGCACTTAAACTATCGTCAGCAAATCCTTGTGGACCAATTTCACCCGTCGTTGTTACACCAACAACTTCGCAATTTTGATATTTATCTTGAAATAATACAGTCAATTGTTCAAAAGAATGGATGGTGCTTGTAAAAAAAAGAATAAGCACAGGATTTGAATGCAACTGAGCACTAACTTCTTGGAATGCCTGTGATGTATCACGTATCGTCGATAATGCCGATTGTATGTGCTGCATAAGGTTCACCTACCTATTTCTTATAGATAATATTACTAAATCTTCCCCTAAATTATAACACGAAATCCTTTTGCCCCTTTAATGAAAATCAAATCTTTAGTTTTTTGTAAAAGAATCGTAGCTGTTTTACTTATTATTTAAAAAAGCACATATTATTACTCCGAACCTTATATCATCATGCCTTCCTATACTTTTGCTATGTATATATAATGTTTGAAAATCCTCTTCCTTCACTCATAACTTCTATTTTATTTCATATTTAGAATAAAAATGTTACAAAATATTGCTGTATTAGTACAAAAAAACACTATTTTAAGTTAAAATATTTTTATAGGGCGTTTTCATATAATTATATAAGGAAGGGGCTGTTGATCATTTTAAGCATTGCGTGGAAAATTGAAAATCCGGTTGATAAAAAGTGTATGACGGCATGGTTAGAGGAGTTTCTTCCAAATACTTTTGTTGAATGTGAAGTCCCACCAGCAAACAAAACGACAATTATCGTATATGAAATAAACTACTTGTTTGACTGGGTTAAGCTAAATCGTTTGCATAGAAATTATCCTAATAACATTATTATTCCTATTGTTGCACAACACTTAACTTATTCTACTAGTATCGCGATTGAACTTAGTTTGCAAGCTCTTTTAATTAAACCGCTACATAAGACTAAATTTTTGCGTATCGTGAAAAAACTTTATGCATCTCTTCATGAAAAACAGACTCCTAAGCTGACTATGTATGAATTGTCTCAACAAATTCCGCAAGATCATACTTCACCATTCCGTGAAGCATTTTTGAGACGACTTATTCGTGGTGAAATTGAAAACGAACAAGAAATTATTGAAGCTTCTTCCTTTTTATCGGTCGATAATATTCCGAATATTGTGTTTTTAATTCAAGGCTATAGGGTTATTGACGAAAATCACCCTAAAGACATTGACGCTGCAAGTATCATTACTAACGTTTTTAGGAATCACTTTGCAAATAAAGCATCCATCTCTTTTTTAAATTTTGAACGTTATTTATTACTACTTATGCGCATGTCTTCTGATTACACATCCTTTAGGCATTGGTCAGAAGGATTAGCATGTTTACTAGAAGTTATTGAAGTGTTAAAAAGAGATTACAACATCTTTTTATTTATGGGGATCGGTGATGTTTACCAACAACCAATGCAAGTCTATCAATCCTATAGTCAGGCAAGAAAAGCACGAAAAAAACCATCCGTCGATAATCTTAACGTGCGATTTTATGAAGACTTAACTAAAAATGAACAGCTACAAAAAGCAATAACTTACATCGAAGAGCATTACGATGAACAACTTGTGTTATGTGATGTAGCCAACTATATTAACTTTAGTCCTGCCCATTTTAGCCGCTTGTTTAAAAAAGAGACAGGTCGTAATTTCGTTGATTATGTTGCATTTACACGTATTCTCAAAACATTACCATTTTTACGAAAATATGATTATACCATTGATAAAATCTCCACTAGTTCAGGGTTTAATACATCTAATTATTACAGCCTAACCTTTAAAAAGCATGTAGGTATTAGCCCGAGCGAATACCGCAATACCAAAGAAATATTGTTCAAATAAAAAATGAGCAGCCGTTGTAATCATCCGGCTGCTCATTTTTATTTAAATAAATTCGCTATCTAATATTAAGCGTAATATTTCTCTACTACTTCTGCACAACGCGCACAAACTGTTGCGTGTTCTGCATGTGAGCCTACTGTTTCAGAAATTGACCAGCAACGTTCACATTTCTCACCTGTTGCTTTTTCAACTACAATTGAAACGTGCTCAAGTGCCAACGCTTCTGCTGGAGCTGCGTCAAGTGGAGCTACTTCAAAAGCAGACACGATTGAAAGCTGCGCAAAGTCAATATTAGCATCACTTAAAAGTGCCACGATATCTTCTTTTGCATAAACCGTAATTTTTGCTTCTAAAGATTTACCAATTGTTTTTGCATTACGAGCCTCTTCAAGTGCCTTTAAGATATCATTACGGACAGCGATGATGTTGTCCCATTTCGCACGTAGGCTTTCGAAGTTTGCTTGTTCAACTACTTCTGGGAAGTCCGTTAATTGAACAGATGCTTCTTCAACATCTAAGTAAGACCACATTTCATCCGTAGTATGTGGGATGATTGGTGTCATAACCTTTAATAATGTCATTAATGTATCATGCATCACAGTTTGCATTGCACGACGGTCTTTATTGTCATGTCCTTCGATATACACAACATCTTTTGCGATATCTAAGTAGAACGAAGACAATTCAAGAGCTACAAAGTTGTTTACCGCGTGATAGACTGCTGCGAAATCATAACGATCATATGCAGCACGTACCGTTTTAAGCACATCTTGTAGTCGCATATATACATACTGATCCATCTCACGTAAATCAGCATATGCTACGCGATCCGTCTGTGGATTGAAATCTGAAACGTTTCCGTGTAAGAAACGGAATGTGTTACGAATTTTACGATATACTTCAGACACCTGTTTTAGCATATCCATTGAAATACGAACGTCAGCTGTGTAGTCAACAGATGCTACCCAAAGACGTAGAATATCTGCACCGTATTGGTTCATTACTTTTTCAGGAATGATGACATTCCCTAAAGATTTACTCATTTTGCGACCATCGCCGTCTAATACGAAACCATGAGATAATAAGCCTTTATATGGTGCGTGACCGTTGATTGCAACACTTGTAATCAGTGAAGAGTTGAACCAACCACGGTACTGGTCAGAGCCTTCTAAGTAAAGGTCAGCAGGATATTTCATGCCACGCTCTACTAACACACCTTGGTGTGAAGAACCCGAGTCAAACCAAACGTCCATAATATCATTTTCTTTAGTGAATTCACCGTTCGGACTACCCTCATGAGTAAAGCCTTCAGGAAGTAATTCCTTCGCTGTTTTTTGGAACCATATATTCGAACCGTGCTCACGGAATAATGCAGAAATATGCGTAATCGTTTCAGGTGTAATGATTGGTTCACCATTTTCTGCGTAGAAAATTGGAATCGGCACACCCCATGCACGTTGACGAGAAATTACCCAATCTCCTCGGTCACGAATCATGTTGTAAAGACGAGTTTCACCCCACGTTGGTGTAAATGTTGTATCTTTAACCGCAGCAAGTAGCTCATCACGGAAAGCATCAATAGAAGCGAACCATTGTGGTGTTGCACGGTAAATTACTGGTTTCTTCGTACGCCAGTCATGTGGGTAAGAGTGCGTAAAGAAGCTTAACTTCTCAAGTGCACCTACTTCTTCTAATTTAGCTGTAACCATTTTATTGGCATCATTGTAGAACACACCTTCAAAGCCAGGTGCTTCATCTGTGTAGCAGCCACGATTATCTACTGGGCTAAGTACTGGTAAATCATATAATTTACCGATATTGTAGTCGTCTTCACCGTGTCCTGGTGCAGTATGAACACAACCAGTACCAGCTTCAGCTGTTACGTGCTCACCAACCATAACTAATGATTCACGGTCATAGAATGGATGCTGCGCAACAATGCGGTCCATTTCTTGGCCTTTTACTTCTTGTACGATTTCATATGACGTCCACTCAAGTGCAGTCGAAACTGTTTCTAATAAATCTTTAGCGATGATGAACTTTTTATCTTCTACCGCAACAACAACATATGTGAATTCAGGGTTTAATGAAATCCCTAAGTTTGCTGGTAATGTCCAAGGTGTTGTTGTCCAGATGATGAATTTCGCATCTGCTGGTACTACGCCTTTTGCATCTTTAATCGCAAAGCTAACATAGATTGAAGCTGATTTTACATCTTGATATTCAATCTCTGCTTCAGCAAGTGCTGACTCAGAAGATGGTGACCAGTATACTGGTTTCAGACCTTTGTAAATGTAACCTTTTTCAGCCATACGTCCAAATACTTCGATTTGACGCGCTTCAAATTCAGGCTTTAATGTAATATAAGGATTTTCCCAGTCACCGCGAACACCTAGACGACGGAACTGTGTGCGTTGACGATCGATTTGTTCGTATGCATACTCTTCGCAAAGTTGACGGAAATCTGCGATAGACATTTCTTTACGTTTTACGCCTTTGTTTGTTAATGCTTGCTCGATTGGTAAACCATGTGTATCCCAACCAGGAATGTAATTCACATGATAGCCAGTCATTGAACGATGACGAGTAATCATATCTTTAAGAACTTTGTTTAAAGCATGCCCGATATGGATGTCCCCATTTGCGTATGGAGGGCCATCATGTAAAACAAACTCTGGACGATCTGCTGTACGCTCCATTTGTAATTTGTTAATGTCCATCCCATTCCATTTTTCTTGCATTTTCGGTTCATTAGCCGGTAAGTTTCCACGCATTGGGAAATCTGTTTTTGGCATTAATAATGTTTCTTTATACTCTACCATTTAGTATTCCTCCTTCAATTTCCTACAGATTATTGAGGCATTCATGCACTACTTCAAAGGGTTTCAAACAAATAAAAAAGCCTCTCAATCCCTAAAAAAGGGACGAGAAGCTTGAACTCGCGGTACCACCCTAGTTGCAGTATATAAGTATACTACCTCTTGAAAGCACATTAACGTCGTGCGCCACGAAATAACTTACTGTTAGTTCAGTTATTTAGCTCAGGAATGATTTTCTTTGTTATTTGCTTGTTTGGGCTCGCACTATCCCCAAATCGCTAACACTACAGCTAACAAATACTGTTTCCGTCTCTGCCTGTATTATGCAATATATAATAACTACTTTTACAAAGTATATGAAAATCAGTGCCTATCGTCAAGTGAAATTAACTACTTATACTTTGCCTGACTCCTGTGCACCTTCAACAGAAGATTGAATCTCTGTTAAGTCAATATCGTACTGTAGCAAATGTTCCCAATCATCCGTATTTAATAAATCCAGCTGTGCTTCCACTAACATTTTGAAACGGTTGCGGAAAACTTTTGATTGTTTTTTTAGCTCGTCAATCTCTATTGTAACTTTTCGAGCTTTCGTTAATGCTTCATTGACAATACGATCAGCATTTTTTTCTGCTTCTTTGACTATCAATTTTGCCTCTTTTTGAGAATTCCGACGTACTTCATCAGCTGCTTCTTGAGCTACAACAATCGATTTTTGTAACGTCTCTTCTAAAGAATTGAAATATCTTGTTTGTTCTAGAGCTGCTTCTAATTGCTTTTCGGCTTCCTTCTTTTCACGTAGCAATATTTCATAGTCTTTAATGATTTGATCTAAAAATTCATTTACTTCATCTTCTGCATAACCTCTGAAAGATTTCGTAAACTCCTTATTATGTATATCAATAGGTGATAATGGCATACGATCCTTCTCTCCTTTACATTAACATTCGTACTCACTATTATACATTTCTTCTAACAACTTCGCAGTAAAAATAAATGAAATTCACAAGTTTTTTAGCTTTTTTGTGTCAATCGACCAATTTGAAGTCGAATTTTATCCTTTTTTGTTCGACCTTCTGTCATAATTACTTTCACACGGCCGCTCCCTCTAACCGATAAAATATCGCCCTCCTGTAATTCAAACGCCACTGTATCACGTTCTGTCCAGTTTACACGCACTTTATTCCCTGTAATCAACGCTTGAGCCTTCTGGCGGGACACGTTTAGTACGGTAGCTAAAATAACGTCTAAACGCATAGAAGATACTGTATGTGATTCTTCTAGCCATTCATCTTCATTTAGAATAAGCTGTTCTGTTTCTTTAATAAATTCTATATGCACCTTCACTTTACCAATACCAGTTAAATGTAATCGGACGTAATCGGCCACCTCTTGTGCAACTACAAATTGTACTTGGTGCTCATTCACACGAATATCGCCGAATTTAGCACGATCCAAACCAAGTGACAGTAAAGCGCCTAGCACATCTGGATGACGAAGTTGTACAAATTTAGATGGATATTGAATGGTGTACACAGTCAGTTGAAAGTCATCTTCCTGTGGCTCAAAATATGACGGAAAAATAAGCATTCGCTGCCGTTCAGCATCTTCAAACGCCCCCGCACTCACTGTTTGTAATTCATCCGTTTGCCCCAAAATAGATGCCACAATGAATCGTTGTCTCGGATCTAGAAAATCTGTTAACTTTGGAGCATAGCGATCTTCTACTTCACGTTGCCAACTGATAACTTGTTCAATGAAAGGTTGTTCATCTTTTCTAAAATGTTGAATTAAATGTTCCAAATAGTGCCACCCCTTTTATCTCTTCCTAAACAAATAAAAAACCCCCACCAATTAGTGAGGATTTTCAACTAGAACAAAAAGTAAATTTTTCCAATTACAATAATAAGTCCCCGATGAATATAATTCAACAAGAAGATTGCTACAATTGGAGATATATCAATCATCCCAATCGGTGGTATGAATTTCCTAAAAACTCCCAAATATGGCTCACATACTTTTTCAAGCATACGACCAATTGCTGAATTTTGGGCAGCTGGTACCCAAGACATTAAAATATAGGCTATTAACATTAGTGAATAAGCATTGAATGCCATACCTATTAGATTTATAATTTGAATCATATATCCTACAATCCTCGCTCATTAGTTATCGTCAATAATAAAATTAGAAATTTCACCAGATACCTCTACATTATCCGGCGTACAAAGAAAGATATCTTTACCAATACGTTGTATGTCGCCACCAAGTGCATAAACAGTTCCACTTAAAAAATCGATTATACGAACTCCTTGCTCACGATCAATACGTTGTAAGTTTACGATTGTAGCACGCTTATTTTTTAAGTTTTCCGCAATATCCTGCGCCTCTGCATAGATTCTTGGCTCTACTAATACCACTTTAGAACCTTTAGAAGACATTGCCGCTTGAATGCTAACAATATTGTTATTCGGTACGTTATTTTGTGGCACCACTTCATGAATCGGAGCTTTACGTTCCTTCATCATTTTTTTTGACTTCACTGCTTGTAGTGGTTGCTGCTGTTGTACTTGCTGTTGAATAGGAGCCTGCGTGATTTCTTCTTCTATTTCTTCTTCGAGATAAAAGAAATTTTTAATTTTATTTTTCATGCTCATCCTGTTCCCCTCTTTCATTTCCAACAAGAGCCGTGCCAACTCGAACGAATGTAGCTCCTTCCTCTACCGCAATTTGGAAGTCATTTGACATGCCCATAGATAACTCGGTACAAGGTGCGTGTGCTAATCCTTGAACGGCTATTTGCTGTTGACATTGTTTTAATTGCTTAAAAACAGAGCGAATTACCGATTCATCCTCTGTATTTGGCGCCATTGTCATTAATCCAACTACTTGAATTTTCGTAAAGTCCTTTAAAGATTCAATAAATGATACAGCTTCCGTAGCATTTAAGCCATGCTTAGATTCCTCACCTGAAACATTTACTTGAACAAAACATTTCACAGGTTCTATTGCTC
Source organism: Lysinibacillus sp. NPDC096418 (assembly GCF_044762775.1). NCBI lineage: Bacteria > Bacillati > Bacillota > Bacilli > Caryophanales > Bacillaceae > Lysinibacillus > Lysinibacillus sp. NPDC096418. The sequence continues at coordinate 49,794 of NZ_JBIWEY010000002.1, read as the reverse complement.
TTTTCTCTATTTCTTCTGCTAGGCTTAATCGATCTAACGAATGTAAATAATCAATCTGATTAATAACCTGTTTTACTTTTCTTGTTTGTAAAGAACCAATATAATGCCAGTGTACTGGTTCATTAATAGCTTGGATTTTGTTGTTTAAGCCTTCAGGTCTATTTTCGCCTAAATGTGTTAGCCCTGCAACAATCGCTTCCTGTGTTCTTTCCACAGAGACTTCTTTCGTAACAGCAATAATGTGTATATTATCCCCTTCACGATGCGCTTGTTTTTGTGCTGCTATAATTTGCTCATTAATTTTTGTTAAATTTGTTGAAATTTTAGTCACTATTTTTCCCAACTTTACAACATTAGTTTTCTACATTGTAACAAGCAATGCTTCATTTATCAATAAATAGCCTGACCTATTAGCAAAAGCATAATTACTTACTTAGTATACCCAATCGGTACAAATGCCTAGACATCTAAGAGAGTGACTTGACTAAAATAACATCTTTGCCTACGACAAGTACATCTTTCATGAAAACTTTTTTAATAGACTCTTCTCCTCTAAAAAAACCAAGATATTTGCGAGGTTCTGCAATCATAAAGGCTGTCACATAACCAGTTTCTTTTGAAACTTCTGCATCCACCACAAAGCCCAAAAATCGCCCATTGCCCGCTTCAATTACTTCCTTTTGTTGTAAAACAGAAAAACGCATCAATATCCCCCCTAAATCTTTTACACCTCGGCATAATTAGATGTGCCGCTAAGCTTTCAGCAACAAAGTAGCATCTTATATCATCCTTGAGGGCTTTATCTTTATTCAGCGGACGTTTAGACACCCGCTGAATAAAGATAAAACCACATTCCTTTAGAGACGCTAATTTAAAGCTAAATGAAGATAAAATGCGCACCGAAATCTCAGGTGCGCATTGTCTAGTTACTTATAATCTTTTTGCATTGTTTCAATTGCATTTTTTTCTAAGCGTGAAATTTGCGCTTGTGATATGCCAAGTTCCTTCGCAATTTCTGTTTGAGTTTCGCCAAAATAGAAACGCTTCGCTAGAATCATTTGTTGACGTACATCTAATTTTTGCATGCTCTCTTTCACCGATACATAGGCAACCCACTGATCTTCTGATACAGCATCATCACGAAGTTGATCCATCATATAGACTGCATCACCACCATCTGCATATATTGGCTCTTGCAATGATACTGGGTCTTGAATAGCATCTAAAGCAAACAAGACATCTTCCTTTTTCATATCAATCATTTCAGCTATTTCCTCTATCGTTGGCTCACGTAAATTATCTGTAATCCATTGCTCTTTTGCCTGCATAGCTTTATAGGCAATATCTCGCAATGAACGAGAAACTCGTAACGCATGATGGTCACGTAAATGGCGACGAATTTCACCAATAATCATTGGTACAGCATATGTTGAAAATCTTACATTATGCTTCAAATCGAAATGATCGATGGCTTTCATAAGCCCAATGCTACCTACTTGAAACAAATCATCTGCCTGTTCTCCCCTATAGGCAAATCTCCCAACAATACTGAGCACCAATCTTAAATTACACATGACAAGCTCTTCCCTAATCTCGGTTTCTCCTGCTTGTAAGCGAATGAAGAGTTCCTTCATTTCCTCATGTTTTAATATTGGCAAAGTCGATGTATCTAAGCCGCAAAGATCTACTTTTGTTCGCATATTCGATTCCTCCGGATGTTGTTCTCTGACTTAAACCGTGAAATCAGTTTGTCCTGAAGAAATAAGAATATGCACAAAAGTCTTAGCCAATTTCAGGTAGGGCAATATTTCCTGCTCACGAAATTGGTTGATTTAAATTTTCTCGTAAATCTTGAATAATTTTCTTCTCTAAACGAGAAATATAAGACTGTGAAATACCTAAATGATCAGCTACTTCTTTTTGTGTCATTTCAATTTTCCCATTTAAACCAAAACGACATTCCATGATGTAACGCTCGCGCTGTCCAAGTAAATTAATCGCATGGAACATATGCTGACGCTCAATTTTTTTCTCAACATTGTCTAAAATAATATGCTCTTCTGTCCCTAAAATATCCGACAGTAGTAGCTCATTTCCATCCGCATCGGAATTTAGTGGCTCATCTAGTGAAACTTCACCTTTCATACGGCTCGTCTTGCGCAGATGCATTAAAATTTCATTTTCAATACAACGAGATGCATAAGTAGCTAGCTTAATGTTTTTATCAGTATTAAACGTTTCAATTGCTTTTATAAGGCCAATCGATCCGATACTTATTAAATCTTCTATCGGAGTTCCTGTATTATCAAAACGTCTCGCAATATAGACAACAAGACGCAAGTTGCGTTCAATTAGTGTATCTCTTGCTCGTAAATCCCCGTTCATAAAGGATGCAATCACCGACACTTCTTCTTCTCGACTTAATGGCACTGGCAATGAATCGTTACCCCCTATATAGTACGTCTCACTACTACGAAACTTACCCCATATTTTTTTCAAGCTAGCAAGTAGCCTAAGAAGCAATAGTTTTCCCCCTCTATGATTGATTTGAAAGCGCTGAAAAATGTAATATCGCTGCTGTGCTATGTGGAAAATTTTTCGCTTTTTTTGTCAAAACGATATATTCATTTGTTTTCACTTGAGATGATTCCCCTTTGATATGCAATTCATCAAAGCGAAAACCAAGTACAATCGTCTGTTGCTGTACCGTATTGACATGAATAAATCGTATAATCCGCTGGTAATCTGGCGAAAACATCGACACATTATACGGATCTGTTTCTTGCCATTCTGCTAACGCTTTTTTTATAGATGTCGGTATATTTGGGCGCAAAGCTGTATACGATACAAAGTGGACTGGTTTTCCAGATAGTGGTTCAATACATTGATTCCCTGTATCGACAAATGCCGAAAGTGGAATCGTTTCACCAAAAATCTTTAAAGTCGTCTCGTAGACAAATTGACCACTGAAACGTTCGAGCTTTACAAATCCCCATTGTTTATAAAAAACAAGCAAATTGCCGACTGCTAACAAAAAGCAAATCAAAATGAAATGAATGACAGAAAGGTTACTTAAGTACGGTTGTAATGCTGTTAATAGCCCTCCCACAATGACCGTTGCCGTCAATACGATAGGTCCTTGCTTTTGAAAGCTACGTACTTTAAAACGAAAAGCAATACCAATTAGTACAATAAAACTCAACAACGTAATCATTAGCGTCTGTCCACCTACAACAGCTATGAAACTACTACAAATCGAACTCATCAATAGTCTCTTATTCTTTACATGAACTCCGGTCACCTTTGCTGCAAACGTAAGTATCGCCAGATTATAAAGCGTATTAATGAGCACCAGCCATTCTCCATACATAACAGCCGCCTCCTAATTACTAATTTAGCACGCGACTTACACAAATATTGTCAAACAGTAGCATCGATTTTGAAAAACATTTTGACAAAAAATCTGCTTTCCTTACATTTTAAAACAGACCTACCAACTAACCGATTTTATCCAACCCTACTAATAAAAAAGTGGATTTCCGCTCCGGGCTACAATCTATAAATAAACTTATATCCGTTAAATCTTCATAGAGAGCTAAATGATTAACGATAAATTTATACAACATTCCCTAACTCACTTGATTTTAAAACAAAAAAAGTCCGTATTTTACTAATGTAAAATACGAACTTTTTATACTACGTATCTGCTATTTAACCGCGGTTTTTACGATTACGTAAAAATGCTGGTACTTCTAGCATATCATCTTGTGCATAATTTTGTTGAGCTTGGCGCGGCTGTTCTTGTTGAACATGGACTTCTTGGCGATGTTCACGAACAGGCGCTTGTTGTTGAGGTGCTGCCTGACGAGTAGTATTCAACGTCGGACGTGACGGGCTACGTTGTTGTAAAGCTTCCTCTGAGAAGCCAGTCGCAATAACTGTCACGATGATTTCATCTTTTAAGTTCTCGTTAATAACAGAACCGAAAATCATATTTACTTCTTCATCAGATGCCGAAGCAACGATATCAGCCGCCTCTTGTACTTCAAATAAACTTAAGTTTGAGCCACCTGTAATATTCATTAGTACACCTTTAGCGCCATCAATTGAAGACTCTAATAATGGACTTGAAATCGCTTTTTTCGCAGCTTCTGCGGCACGATTTTCACCTGTAGCAATACCAATTCCCATTAATGCAGAACCTTTGTTAGACATAATCGTTTTTACGTCTGCAAAGTCTAAGTTAATAAGACCTGGTGTTGCGATAAGATCCGAGATACCTTGTACACCTTGACGTAATACATTGTCCGCTTCACGGAAAGCTTCAAGCATCGGTGTAGACTTGTCCACGATTTGTAATAGCTTGTCATTTGGAATAACGATTAATGTATCAACCGATTCCTTCATGCCATTAATACCGCCGATTGCTTGTGTTTGACGTTTACGTCCTTCGAATGTAAATGGACGCGTTACAACCCCAACTGTCAAAGCACCTAAATCGCGTGCAATTTGTGCAATAACTGGAGCTGCCCCGGTACCAGTACCACCGCCCATACCAGCAGTGACAAATACCATATCCGCACCACGTAGTACTTCTTCTAATTGTTCACGGCTTTCCTCAGCAGCTTTTTTCCCAACTTCGGGATTTGCTCCTGCACCTAAACCACGAGTTAGCTTTGTTCCAATTTGTAATTTAGCTTCTGCCTTAGATAAATTTAAAGCTTGTGCATCAGTATTGACTGCAATAAAGTCAACACCTTGTACACCATGCTCAATCATTCGGTTTACGGCGTTGTTACCGCCGCCACCAACACCAATTACTTTTATAACTGCAAGCTGATCGACACTTGTATCAAATTCTAACATACTATTTTCCTCCCACGGTAACTCGACTCTATTTCATCCATTACGCATTCGCATTAATCAAAGAATTTATCAAGAAATTTTTTAGCTTTCCCAATTACACTGCCTTTAGGCTCTGTTGTCGCGTATTCTTGTTTTTTTGTAGCAACATTTTGAACTCCTACAGGTGCATATTCACTTGGATGTGTAATCGTACTTTTTCCATAGAAATCGTCTTCTAAATAGGCGTAACGGATAAGTCCAACCGCTGTCGTAAATGAAGGCTCTCTAACGCCAATATAATCAGGTGTATAAATTCTAACACGTGTTTGCAATACTTGACGTGCTAAAGGTGCGATTCCTTCAAGTTGAGCAACGCCACCTGTTAAAACTACACCGCCTGGTAAATCCCGTACACCTAAACGTGCTAATTCATCAATAATAAGCTCAAATACTTCTTCTAAACGTGCCCCAATAATTTCTGAAATGAAGCGCTGGCTATACTGATCTTTTGAATCTGTACCGACAACTGGCACTTCAAATAATTCATCGTCTGATGCATCATCATAAAAGGCATGTCCAAATTGTTGCTTAATTTGTTCGGCTTGCTCTGTAGGTGTTTTTAAAACAATTGATAAGTCTTTCGTGATGTGATCACCACCGACAGGTATAACACCTGTATGTGTTAACTGCCCATCCTCAAACACTGCAATTGTCGTCGAACCGCCTCCCAAATCAATGAAAGCTGTTCCTTGATTCTTTTCGTCCTCGGTTAGTGAAAAGAAACCTGCCGCGAGTGGTTGCAGATATATTTCTCGGATGCTTAAACCGGCTCGTTCTACACACCGAAGTACATTGTGTAAAAGTGTTTTAGATGTAGTAATCATTGTGGCATCCATTTCAAGACGAATACCAATCATGCCACGTGGATCTTTAATTTCATCAAGATTATCTACAATAAATTGTCTAGGTATTATATTGACTAGCTCACGTTCAGGAGGTATGGACATGACTTGTGCAGACTCTACTACTCTGTCTAAATCATCATCTGTAATCTCTCTATTCTCGCTGCTGACAGCCACAACACCTTTTACTAATTGTAACATGGTTTGGTTAGCAGGAACTCCTAAGACTACCTCTTCTATCGTATAGCCTGTCATACGTTCTGCTTGTTCTACCGCTTTTCGAATAGATTGTACTGTTGCATCTATATCAACAATTGCTCCTTTTCGAATACCATTTGACTTGACGTTTCCAACGCCAATTACATGTAATTGACCGTCACTCATTTCACCTATTAATACTTTGATAGAGGAAGATCCTATATCAAGAGATATATATAATTCTTGCTGATTCAACTCGCTGCACCTCCTTGAAAATGCTCTTATTTTCATTCTATTGTAAATTTCCCATAATGTCTAAGCAAATCGAGTATTTCAATCAATTTTCCTCTTAATTTATGGACGAAATTTTCTTCTTGTGACGTTTCTCCCCCCACTTAGTTAGTAGAATACGCCTAATTATTGCTATATTTTGGAATAAACGTACACCGAACGCGAAAATTGCCGCTAAATATAAATCCACGCCTAAATGTACACCTAGGAATGCTAAACCTGCTGCAAGCATAATGTTAAAGAAAAATCCAGACATAAAAACCTTATCATCATACACTTGTTGTAATTGAGCACGTATCCCACCAAATAAAGTATCTAATGCAGCTAATACTGCAATAGATAAATAATTTTCATAAATTGCAGGAATTTGAATATTCGTTAATAAACCAATAGCAATTCCTAGTAGTAAACCTAAAAATGGTAGCCACATATGCTATTCTCCTTTTTTAACCTCTTTTAAGAAGTCATTTGTTAACGAATTTTCAAATGCTGGGATGGTTAATTCGTCGATTGGTTCTTCAATAATTAGGTTAAAGTTGTCCAAATAGAACGAGTCTATAAAAGTAGAGGCTTGTATAGAATTGTACATCTTTTGTGCATCTTTATGCGAATTTGTGCCCACGTAAATTTCAAATGGTGGTGAACTTAACGGCACACTATTGACAGTTGTTTTCCCATTGATATCTCGTATAGCAGACGTAAGTACAATTCGATGCCCATCAATCGCCACATTCGTCGCACCATATTTAAACAACGCGTTTGTTAATTGAATTAGTAAATCTGGAGATACTTCTTCGATTTCATACCCCATTGCTACTAATTCTGGTGCTGGATTAATGCGTAATATAACACCTGGTCCAGTAATCTCTGTAAGTCCAGCTTGCAGTTTTAACTTTTCAACTGTTTCACTCAATACAACTTGCATATTCGTCTCCTCAGATTGTTCATAGCGATCTACAACAGCATTTAGTGAACGAATTTCCGCTAATAAAGTAGAATGCCGTTTCTTTTCTTCTGAGAGTTCCTCACGAATTGCCCATATATCTCGAGTATCACGTTCTGCCGGTTTGCGAATAGTATTGTATTGTATCGCCATCATTAGTCCGATAATAAACAGCACAATGGTTATTCGGGTATACATATTTTTTTTCAAAATTGTCCCCACCTAGACATATCGTATTAACTGTCCGATTTTACTTTTGACATCATTATTTTTTGATTTTCTTCTAACGTTACGACAATATTTTCATTTAATAATTGATTTATTACTCCACCCTTTAAATTTAATGAAGCACTTAAAGTGGCGGAATCCCCAACTGCCTCAATAACAAAAGGGGCTGGATGTTGCTTTCCATCAATCGTAATAACAGGTCCATTACAATGAATATAAGAATTGGCCATTAAACGCTGGCCATTGATAGCGATTGCTTGTGCTCCCGAAATTTTCAATTCATGCAAGACTTTAAACACATGACTCTCGTGTACAATATAATCATTTGGATTAACCGCTGTTGGATCGTATTCGGCATCCTGTAATGTCATTCGAATGCCCTTTCCCTCCGCTGTTAATTCTCCTAACAATAATCGTAAATCCTCTGCTTCTTCCACAAGCTGTTCATATTCATTTTCAGTAGAAGCATACTTCTTTTCATATTCACGAATTTTATCTTGTAAGTGATTCGTCTCTTCAGCAAGCTCTTTGTTACGCTCTTGCTGTTCAATTAATTCCCCTCGATATGAATCCTCTTGTGCAAAAAGCTGTGAATTTAACGAATTTGACATTTTTTTATCCTGTGCCTGATTATAAGAATAGCCAATGATAAACCCGGTAACTATACATACGATTAAGATTTCGAACTGCTTTCTAGATAAAAAGCTCCCTTTGGTGTTCTTATTGTTCATCTTCAGCCACTTCCTGCTCGGTCTTTTCTACATCTTCTGACATGTCCAATTCCACTTGATTGTAGGCCTTATTGTACGCTTTGAAAGATGAGCCAACCTCTAAATCAATAATACCCTTGTCTAAATGCAAAATTTGCGCTACCATCGACGGATAAAAATTGAGTTTTTCCGCGAGCGTCGAAATGACTGCACGTACCTCGTAGCCATCATTCATATATAGCTTGATGGCATTTGGATTCGTTTCACTTTCGTTCGAATTGATTTGAGAGATGAGAGCAAGTACTTCAGGTTTTAAGAGCGCTAATTGCTTGACAAGCTTCTCAATCTTTTTTTCACTGGTAATACCGATAAAGACAGGAGCATCAATCGGTATATTGTCATCAGCTTGTTCGAAACGCTCGCCATTTTCTAACAACGGATAATATGTGCCATTCTCCGCTAAGTAAGCAACTTTTTTCCACTCTTCGACTTCGATTGTAACTTTACTTAACCAGTTTCGTTTTACCTGTACATCTTCAACCCATTTATTCTTCAATAATGCTTGCTCCACATCTTTTACTTTGAAGCCCCACATAGATTGCCCTTCAACAATCTTACTTGCCTTAACATAATAACTTTCGTCTGCTAATTGAGCACCCTTGACATGTATTGTTTTTATATCACTGTAAGGGGATTGAAAATAGAGGAGTACAGATAATACTAAAAAGAAAAGTAATATTAACACTAGAAATTTACGATTGGTTCGCTTCTTCCTACGTTTTTTCAGTGTTGGTATACGATCTTCAATGTCAATTACCTTCTCCATATTATGCACTCCCTCCTTTATATTTATTTTGCAAATTGATAAATAATACCTATTATTAACCACATTGTTACTAAAGATGTACCTCCATAGCTAATAAAAGGCAATGTTACTCCAGTTACAGGTACTAAACCAATTACTACAGCAATATTTAAAAAAGCTTGCACACTCAACATGGTAACAAGTCCTATAATCGCGTAAAAGGCTGTTCTTGTCGTAGCTTGGATCGCTAGTTTGTACCCCGCATACAAAACAAGTACAAATAATGCAACAATGGCCAACCCACCCACTAAACCAATTTCTTCTAAAATAATCGCGAAAATAAAGTCGTTTTGAGGCTCAGGTAAATATAAAAACTTTTGCCTACTTTGTCCAAATCCATGTCCGAAAATACCCGCTGGCCCAATAGCCATCAATGATTGTACAGCTTGGAAGCCACTCCCTAAAGGGTCTATCCATGGATCAAGAAATGCCTCAATACGCTTCAAGCGATATGGCGCTGTTACAATTAAAGTCGCTAACCCAGCAATACCTGCCACAATAAACAATGCATAGAGTTTTAATGGATAGCCTGCAACAAAGAACAACAAAAATACAGACACCACTAAGATAAAAACAGAACCAAAATCAGGTTGCAACATGATAAGCACAATTGGTAGCAATAAAATCGCACCATGTCGCCAATTTACAATAGCTTTCCCTGTTTTATGCTCAGCTAAAATGTGACTCATGTATACAAGTACCGTAATTTTTGTTAGCTCTGCTGGTTGTATTGTTAAAGGCCCTACTCCAATCCAGCTTTGTGAGCCATTACGGACAAGACCTATTCCTGGAATCAAAACGAGTACAAGTAAAACTAAAGAAAATATATAAGCCATTTTCCAAAAGGATTTAGTTTTTAGAACCTCTAGTCGAACAGTGACAAAAAATACTACAATCGCTACGACGAAGTATACACTTTGCTTCATATAAAACGGCATTTTTTCACTATAATGAATTGCACTCCAGTAAGTGCCCGCAGAATAGACGAAAATAATGCCGATTATTGATAGCATCAACGTTGTTATGAGCAATAAATAGCTTTCTTTCCCTCTCAGTAATGCCATCCTTCCATCTCAATTATATTCTAAAATAGTTACAGGCTCATTACAGCTTCTTTACAGCATCAATAAATACGTCTCCACGAATCTCAAAACTATCATACTGATCCCAACTAGCACATGCTGGTGATAATAAAATAATATCGCCTTCAGCTGACATTGGTGCAGCATAATGCACCGCATCTTCTACATTTTGCGCAATGACTGTCTGCTGAACACCACAGGATTTGGCAAATTCGACAAAACGCAAGCCCGTTTCACCAAATGCGACAACGCCCTTTACATGGTGCATAGAAGGTCGCAGTTCCTCAAACGAATGTCCTCGATCTAAACCACCAGCTAGCAAAATAACAGGTGCCGTAAATGCTTCTAATGCACTCTTCGTCGCTAAGCAATTTGTTGCTTTCGAGTCATTATAAATTTTACGCCCTTTCCATTCACCTACAAATTGTGTACGATGACGGACGCCTGCAAATGTCTTTAATACTTCTTCCATCTTTGTTTTATCGCAGTCTACTAAAATACAAGCAGCTACAGCAGCTAAAATATTTTCTAAGTTGTGCTTACCAGGAAGAGCAATATTGGCACGTTCCATATACGGCTCGCCTTGCCAGTAAATTGTTGTTTCATCAGCACTAATACCTTCTTCAGTTCGTCCATTTGAAGAGAATGGAACTTTTTTCGCCTTCGATCTTGCGGCATAACCAACCACGATCGGTTGGTCAGCATTGTAAATGAAATAATCATTTTCGTCTTGATTGCGTGTGACGTTAAATTTTGCCTCTGCATACTTGTCAAATGTACCGTGATAGTCTAAATGTGCATCATATAGATTCGTTAAAATAGCGATTTTTGGCTTAAACGTTTCAGTGCCCATTAATTGGAACGAGGAAAGTTCTGTCACAATATTATTATCCGAATCGGCTTCTCTCGCTACACCACAGGCTACAGTCCCAATATTCCCGGCGATTAGTGGCTTTTTTGCTCCGTTTTCAAGCATTTCAAAAATAAGAGTTGTAGTTGTAGTTTTACCATTTGAACCTGTGATCCCAATAAACGGAGCGTCACTGATTAAATAAGCAAGTTCAATCTCTGTCCATACAGGAATCTCACGACTAAGTGCATCTGCAACAATTTTATTGCTATATGGAATCCCTGGATTTTTCACTACTAATTCAAAACCTTCGTCAAGTAAGTCCTCTGGGTGACGTCCACAAATAACTGTAATGCCTTTTTGAAGTAGTCCTTGTGCATCAGGACTTTCGTCGAACGGTTTTGAATCATTGACCGTCACAAATGCACCCAGCTCATGTAAAATTTCCGCAGCTGCTACTCCACTTTTAGCCAAACCTAGAACAAGCACTTTTTTATGTTGTAAATCTGTGTAATCTCTCATAATAACGCCTCCGATAAGACTGCAATCAATGCTACTGCTAAAGCAGTTGACCAAAATACAAGAACAACTTTCCATTCTGACCAACCTGATAATTCAAAATGGTGATGAATAGGACTCATTTTAAAAATACGTTTTTTACGAAGTTTAAAGCTTCCTACTTGAAGGATCACAGATAATGTTTCAATGACAAACACAAGCCCTATTAATAATAATAAGAACTCTTCTTTTACTAAAATCGAAACCATTGCAATAGCTCCACCAAGCGCAAGTGAACCTGTATCACCCATAAACACCTTCGCCGGATTTGCATTGAAAAGTAAAAACCCGAGTAAAGCACCTGTTACTGCAAACGTAAATACTGCAATATCCGCTTGGTTTTGGAATAGTGCAATAACACCGAATGCCGCAAACGAAATGGAAGCTGTCCCTGCTACTAGGCCATCTAATCCATCTGTTAAATTCACCGCATTGGAGAAACCAACAAGCCAGAAAATTAAAAAGGCTACATAGAAAATGCCTAAATCAATCGACCAATCCGTAAATGGAATGGCTAATGTCGTGTCAAATGACCCTACATGTAATAAGAAGTAGGCAAGAATTGCAATAATAATTTGCCCAATCAATTTTTGAATAGATGTTAATCCTAGATTTCGTTTAAAAATAACCTTTAAACCATCATCTAAAAAGCCAATAACACCAAACCCTACTAGCACTAGTAATAAGACAATTGTTTGTGTCGTGAATAATTCTAAATAACTACCTACACCGACTGTTGTAATAATGATTGACAATAAAAAGATAATGCCACCCATCGTCGGTGTACCAGCTTTTTTCATATGAGATTGCGGTCCTTCTTCGCGAATACTTTGCCCAAATTTTAAGCGACGTAGAAGGGGTATACTAATTGGTGCCAAAATAACTGTTACTATAAAGGCAATAGCTAAGATGGTAAGCGTTGTTGCGAGTTCCATTAAAAAATCTCCTTTAAATCTTGTTTAACTTCTTTCCTAACGAAGAAAGTTAAAACCATAATATATTTAATCCTGCCCTCCATAATAATAGTTGTTATTTCTCTATTTTTAAAGGCAAAGTTACATTACTTTACTAAATATAAATGAATTGTGCCGTCTTGTGCGATCACGCTACCAGCTTCAGGTAATTGACTGCCAACTTTAGTACCTTCACCATGCCACTCAATTCTATAAGGATAATACTGCTTTGCAATGTCATCTTTTGTTTGACCTATAAAGTCCGGCATTTTTTCGGTAATCAGATCCCCATAACGATATACTTTCTCTAACTGTTCAGTCGATTTTTTTATCCCGACAAAAGGCGCAACATCTTCGATAATTTGACCAACAATCGGTGCTGCTACTACACCGCCAAACTGTGTCGCCTTTTTGGGATTGTCTATTGCCACATATACGACGATTTGTGGATTATCAGCTGGCGCAAAACCAATAAAGGATACAATATAATTGTTTTCCATATAGCGGTTATTTTCCACTTTTTGCGCCGTCCCCGTTTTACCGCCAATACGTAGACCATCACGAAATGCTTGGCGTCCAGAACCATTTGCTACAACAGATTCTAAAGCTGCTCGCACCTTCTTAGATGTTTCTTCGCGAATAACCTGTTTTTTCACTGTTGGCTCAGTCTCTTCAATAACCTCTCCACTTTTAGGATCGAATATCTTTTTCACAACATATGGAGTGTACAACTTACCCCCATTTACTGCTGCTGACACCGCCTGCACCTGCTGTATTGGTGTTACTGAAACACCTTGACCAAATGAAGTTGTTGCTTGCTCAACAGGTCCAAATCTTTCTTTTGAAAATAGTATCCCCGAAGCTTCGCCAGCAATACCTGATCCTGTTTTTGCTCCAAAACCGAAGTCTTTAATATACTGCATGAGTTTCTCACTACCTAGTCGTTGCCCTAATTCAATAAAACCTGGGTTACAAGAATTTTCAACAACTTGTAGGAATGTTTCATCCCCATGGCCTGAGCGTTTCCAACAGCGTAATTTCGCTCCTGCGACCATAGAATAACCTGGATCATAAAATCTTTCATGTTCTAAATCAACTAGGTTTTCTTCTAATGCAGCACTTAGAGTAATAATTTTAAAAGTCGATCCAGGCTCATACGCCATCCATACAGGCAAGTTCCGATTGTAAATTGACTGCTCCACTGATTGATATTCCGCGGGATGGAAAGTTGGATATGATGAAAGTGCCAAAATTTCTCCTGTATTAGGATTCATAGCAATCGCAAGGGCTTGGTCAGCATCATACCGATCCATGGCTTGTGATAATTCGCGCTCCACTACTTTTTGTACATCCAGATCTATTGTCAGTTCTACTGTTGCGCCATCATCGCCCGCTTTCCATGCACTTGCTACATTCGGTAAGTTGTTACCCCGTGCATCTGTAAATAATCGGATGGCCGAGGCATTGCCCTGTAAAAGTTTATCGTACTCATACTCAATACCTGCAAGCCCTTGCGCATCATAACCAGTAAACCCGAGAAAACGCGATAACAATGTGCCATAAGGATAGTCCCGTAAATAATCAACACCACTATATAAACCCTCTATCTGTAAGCCTTGTAGTTCAACTGCCTTTTCATAAGGGATATTCTTCCCTTCTGGTGCCAACTTCACTAAATACACTTTTTTATTCATCTTTTCTAGTAGTGTTTGCGCATCCACTTCCAGTACTTGCGCAATTTTTTCAGCAGCTCCTTCAATATCTTTGCTCTGAGATGGCATAAAATATAAAGTCGGTGCCAATTTATTCGTTACAATACTTTCTCCTTTTCGATCCGTTATATGCCCTCGTTCATTAGCAAACGGAATTTCACGGTCCCAATTCTCTTCTGCTTTTTTTGTTAATTCTTTTTGGTCAAAGACTTGTAAGAAAAAGAGCCTAATTACTACCGCCGCTGTCAGACAAATAAACAATACATACAAAATACGTAACCGCTTTTTTGAATGGATAGAAATCCACTTCATTCGACATCACACCTTGTTTTTTACAACGTATGAAATGAAGTGGACTTCTATTCAATGTCTATTCAATCTGTACATTTTCAAGTTCACCTTCTGAAGAAACTTCTACATCTGGAATGAAGCTTTCCGCAGGGGTCTTTAGTTTAACGACGATTGGTGCACTATCTGAAATAACTGTTCCAGCAGACACACTTTGACTGACTGCAAAACCTTCCCCTACAGCTTCAATTTCCATGCCCGACATTGTTTTAAACACTAGAATGTTTCGTAATGACCAATCCGTAAAGTCTGGTAATGTACTATTTCCTGCCGTTTTTAAAAATACAAAGCTGCCCTTTACAAGCTTCTGCTTTCCTTTTGGATATTGCTCAATAATTTCGCCACCTGCACCGACAAGTACTGGTTGCAAGCCATCATTTGCAAGCTCCACCTGCATTGCTTCTGCATTTTTACCTGTGTAATCTTGAATAGTGACATGTTCTACTTCTTTTACATCTTCAGTGCTAACATTTAAATATTTCAAACTTTTTTGCATTACAGGGTTAAAAACTTCAGCTACAGGTAAAGAGCCTCCCTTGCCCTTCAGCTTCGGTTTTTCAACCGACACATACATGATTAGCTGCGGATCTTCTACAGGTGCCATCCCTAAGAAGGAGTACAGGTAGTGATCATTTCCTGAATAATAGCCCCCACTTGGCTTCGGAATTTCTGCTGTACCTGTTTTACCAGCTACTTGATATTCAGGCAGCACGAAAGCCTTTGCTGTTCCGTACTTAGCTGTTAACGTGGATGCTAATATTTCGCGGACTTGCTTCGCAGTATCTGCTGAAATAGGCTGTCCTTTTTGTTTTGGCTCGTGTTCTTCAATCACTTTTCCAGTTGACGAATCTACAATTCTATCAATCACATACGGTTGCATCATTTTCCCATTATTTGCAATTGCTGTCATTGCTTGTATTAGCTGAATCGGCGTTACTGTGGAACCTTGACCAAATGATGTTGTCACACGCTGAACCGGATATTGCGATAAAATAATTCCTGGTGCTTCATTTGGTAAATCAATGCCTGTTTTTTGACCAAAGCCAAAGCGATCTAAATAGTCTAGAAAAACATCGTCCCCCATCTTATTCAAAAGGTGTGCCATTGCTGTATTAGAAGAACGTTGGATACCTTCTAAATAAGTAATCCAGCTCCAACCGTATCTATTATGGTCCCTAATAATTCGATCATTTACCTTATACGGTGCTGAATTATAGCTATTAGTCGGATTCCAATTATCTGTATCAATGGCCGCTGCAAGTGTAAAGGTCTTCATAGTCGAACCAGGTTCAATCGTTTCTTCAATAACTTGGTTTAACCATTTCATATTTTCGCTAGAGCGTGTATCAGGATTGAATGTCGGTCGTTGTGACATCGCGAGTATTTTCCCTGTTTTCGGATCGGCTACGACTGCCGACATCGAATCAGGATTATACTCTTTTTCCACCTGTGTCATTGCCTCCTCTAAAAAGCTTTGAATCGTTTTATCTAACGTAAGATAAATATCATCACCATCTTTAGCTGGTGTGACCATTTTCTCACTGTTTGGTAATAAATATCTGAAATAATCTGTCTGATACTCAACCTTGCCATTTTCGCCAGTTAATGCCTTGTCATACGTAAGTTCAAGCCCCATCTTCCCTTTAGTTGTCACCGTACCATCCTTATTCTCTTCTTTTAACGCAAAGCCAATCAGGTGTGACGCAAAAATACCATTCGGATAATAGCGCTTTTTATCACTAATAAACAGAATTCCTGGCAACTTTTCTTCTTCTATTTTTTTCATAGTTTCATGACTAATCCCTCGTCCTGCACTACCAAATTCAACTTGGTAAGGTAATGTACCATCCTCTCTGAGCTTCGTTAATCGATGATAGATTGCCTCTTTATCCATTTCTATATTATCTGCCAATATTTCTGCAGTTCTCTCAGGATCAACAACATGACGAGGTATTTTTTTATTTGTCGTAGCACTTTCATTTACAACAGCAATTAGTCGGTAACTAAGTGTATCTTCAGCTATTACATTGCCATTCGTATCATAGATTTTTCCTCGGTTAGCAGTTATAACACTCTCTTTTTGATATTTTGCGGCAGCCCTCGCTACCAATTCTTGTCCTTCCACTTCTCCAGTAGCTTGAATTGTGACCATTCTTGCAAACAATAGGAAAAAGAGCCCTCCATAAAAAACTAATAATAGAAAGGCTCCCCATTGGAATCGAAATCTCTTTTTTTTCATTCTCCCGGCACTACCTTTACATTTTTCTCATTTTGAGTTAAACCGAGTTCTTGTGCTCTTTTCCATATACTATCGTGTGTAGATAATTCACTAATGCGAACATTCAAATCTACATTTTCATTTGATATCTCTGCTGCTTCTTTTTCGATATTTTGGATATCAATCGTCGTCGTTTGAATTGCTGCCTGTTTGTTTAATACAAAGACCGATAGCACTGCAATTGTAGCTACTAAAACGAGTAACATCGTTTTTTCGAATTTTTGCTTCGTTTTTTTGCGATGTTTAATGGTGGGTTTTGGACTAGGTGGCGTTACTGGTTGTTGCACATGTTGTTGCTGTTGTTGCCTTACACGTACTGCTGCCATTTACTCACGTCCTTTGTCGTTAATTTTCTCCACCACTCTAAGCTTTGCTGATCGTGCACGATTATTAACTGCTAACTCCTCTTCTGAAGGTAGAATCGGCTTTCTTGATATAAGCTTTAAAGTCGGTTTCATATTATCTGGAATCACCGGTAAATTCGGTGGTAATTCAGGTAGTGACGAAGCTTCTTTAAAAATCGTCTTACATAAACGATCCTCCAATGAATGGAATGTAATAACGCTGATGCGTCCTCCGAGTCCAATCATTTCAATAGCATCTACAAGTGAGTCTTCTGCTGCGCCTAACTCATCATTCACAGCAATACGAATTGCTTGGAAAATGCGCTTCGCTGGATGTCCGCCTTTACGACGTGCAGCTGCAGGAATACCATCTTTAATAAGTTCTACAAGTTGTCCAGTTGTTTCAATTGGGGCAGTTTTGCGTGCTTCCTCAATTTTACGGGCTACTTGTTTTGAAAATTTCTCTTCTCCATAACGGAAGAAAATACGGACTAAATCCGCATATGCCCATTCATTGACAACATGGAATGCCGTAAGTGGCGCTGTCTGGTCCATACGCATATCAAGAGGTGCATCATGATGATAGCTAAAACCACGCTCTGGCGTATCCAACTGTGGTGAAGATACACCTAGGTCATATAAAATGCCATCCACTTTTTCAATATTTAATGCGAGTAATTCTTCTTTTAAATAACGGAAATTCGAGTGCACAAATGTGACACGCTCTATATAAGGTGCTAAACGAACTTTTGCATTTTCGATAGCTACTGTATCTTGGTCAAAACAAATGAGACGACCCTTTTCTGATAGTTGTTGCACTAGATATTCACTGTGCCCTGCCCCGCCAAGCGTACAGTCCACATATACACCATCAGGATTGATGTTCAAGCCATCAACAGTTTCTTTTAATAGCACGGTTGTATGATCGAACATACTAATCGCTCCCTCCAGGCCTTTCTTCTTTTACTAAAAATCAAAGCCAATCATATTTTCTGCAATTTCATTGAAAGATTGTTCAGACTCATTGAAATAAATTTCCCAAGCATCTTTAGCCCAAATCTCAATCCTATTCGATACACCTAGCACAACACATTCTTTTTCTAGATGTGCATGCGTGATAAGAGTAGATGGGATGTTAATCCGACCCTGCTTGTCTATTTCAACCTCCGTTGCACCAGAAAAGAAAAACCTCGCAAATGCGCGTGTATCTTTCTTCGTCATCGGTAAGCCTTTTAATTTTTCTTCGAGTTTTCGCCATTCATTCATAGGATAGCCAAATAGACAGTTGTCGAGACCGCGTGTAACAACAAACGTTTCGCCTAAAGCTTCACGAAATTTTGCTGGTACTATTAACCGTCCTTTCGCATCAACGGAGTGCTGATATTCTCCCATGAACATGCTACTCACCCCACTTTACTAAATAATGTACCACATCCCCCCACTTTCCTCCACTT
Source organism: Lysinibacillus sp. NPDC096418 (assembly GCF_044762775.1). NCBI lineage: Bacteria > Bacillati > Bacillota > Bacilli > Caryophanales > Bacillaceae > Lysinibacillus > Lysinibacillus sp. NPDC096418. The sequence continues at coordinate 31,233 of NZ_JBIWEY010000002.1, read as the reverse complement.
TTTTGATAAAAAACTTGACATTTTTACTCTTAATATGCAAATAGACCTTTAGTAAAATATTGGATGCGTGCTATTTGGCATAAAAAAAGAGCCACTCCTAATAGAGTAGCCCCCTTTCTATTATGACAAACGACATTCACAATCAAATCTATATGTTATTTTATTATACATATAGGTATTTAAACTCACTTCATTTCCATTACAAATAAAGTAAATAGTGATGATTTCCAATGCCGTATGATTTTTTTAACATTTCATCGATTAAATTCGGACCAAACTCATTTAAATAGTAATAAGGATTAAAAGAACGTTCCTGGAACCCATCATTTGGATACAATTCATTTTGCAATGTCATAAACTTACGAATTGTCACTTCGTGCTTAGCAAGTACTGTTTGTTCAATTTTTTGTTGTAAATAATTAAACTGTTTTATATGCATTTCTTTATTTTTCATAATGACTTTATCTAACGAAATTTGCTCGGCTTCTAAATGCGCTTCAAGTTCATCAAATTTCTCATTAAGTAATTGTTGTATAGCCTGAATTTGTTGCTTCGCCTCTTCGTCTTGTACAGCAGCAATATACTGTTCTTTTAATTGCAGCGCTTTACCATTCCACACATCTTGGACAGATAAATCGTACTCTTTCAGCAGTTGTTCTACTTGTCTAGTAACAACCGTAATGTTAAGACGCGGTGCAAAAATAGGCATTTGTAAACCTAATACCGAAAAGGCACCTTTTAACGTAGCCCAATAAGCAAGTTCCCCTGGGCCTCCAACAAATGCCAGTACAGGCAATGTCATTTCCTGCATTAATGGTCTTGTGACAACATTATTGCTTAACTGTTCAGGATGCATTTCAGCGATTTCTAGTAAAGCTTCATGTGACAGCTTAATATTCGCAGCTAAATTCACAAATTCACCGTGACGTCGCTCTAGTAAATGTCGTTCACCGTCTTTTACATAAAATAAATTAGCAGCATCATTTGTCGCAAAAATAGGCGTTCCATATCCAGCACGATCAAATGCTTGTTCTTGTTGGGTTACAACTTGAGCAATTTCTGCATTATTACGAATAATATGCGCAAAGTTTCGGCTTTCATATTGACGGAATTTCGTATCTGCTGCATCAATCATCAGCAATCCTTCTTCTTTGAACAATTGGTTCATTAAACGCGCAAAGAAATCGGTAAACGTGTCACTTTCTGTTAAAGCCTCTAGCAAATTTTTTCTGAGTTCTTCCGTATAAGCTGTTTCTCCAAAATCTTTTACAACTGTATTTATAAATTGAGTCATCGCTTCTTTGTTTAAAGCTGTTGTCGAAGCCATTGTTTTACGTTTCGACCGTTCCCCATAAGCACGCTTTTTCACATCCATCCCACGTATTGTGAAAGTGTGATTTATCTCTTCTAAATCATGATCTTCTCCAGCAATCCAAAATACCGGAACGACTGGTCTTTGAAGCTTGATGCTTTGCTCTTTCGCTAACGCAATAACTGTAATCGCCTTATTTACAGAGTAAAGAGGACCTGTTAGAACACCCGCCTGCTGTCCACCAACAACAACCAATGCCCCTTGTTCTAATTGTTTTAAATGCTTATTTATTTTATCCGATATACCAAGCGGCTCCATAAATCGACGAATGACCGCGGCTAATTCAGTTTGGTCCATCGTCTGTTTTTCTAAATATACTGCTCGCTTTTGAAATGACTCATCATTATATTCGTACTCAAAAAACGAATGAATGGTAGTGTTTTGCGACCAATAGTCCGCTAGCACACGATTTCGTACAGGTACTTGGATTGACTCCAGTTTCATTTAACATAAACTCCTCTACTCACTAAATCATCTTAATTAATATTTCTACGCTGTTAATTCTATTATTCTAACGCTTTCCTCAGAAACATGAAAAGAAAATGCTTATACAACCTGTAAATATTCTATCAGCGATTGGATTACACCTACTATACAAATAATAATATATGCTGCACTTAGTAATAAAAATAAGAATCGCCAAATTTTCCTTAGTAATGCTTTTACCTCAATTTCTTTTTTCGTGCGCCATTCCACATATGTAAATATCATCGCCATAAGGATAGCTGATATTACTAAAAATATACCTATATTAATCTGCCAAACCGCTCCGATTGCAAGTGGAACTGAAAAAAATAAAAAAAATGTCGTTACATCCGATGCCATACCAAATGCATGTGTTCCTTTAATTTTTATTTTCTTTCCAACGAAAAATACCAGTAAAAAAATTAGTACAGGACAAAAAATCACAATACTAATTAGGATATGTAATAAAGCTTTCAATTCAGTTCACCACTCTCCTCAATTGCTAGTATTTGATGATAGAATGTGCGCAAAGTCGGTAATGTGTACCCATTAATTAAAGCCTTTTTTAAAATTGCACCTACAATTGTGTCAATTTCGCTTTTTTGCCCATTTAGACGATCTGCTAGCATTGAAGATGTGTTTTCTGCCGTTTTTTCACATAACGTAATAACATCAGAAAAAGGAACGGTTACTTCAAGTCCCGAAAAAGCATCTATTAACTCTTTATATATAGTCTGCATTAACAAAAATGCCTGCTTATTCGTTAATAACTCTCCGTTTTTTATTTGCAACACAGTCGTTAATGGATTTATCAAACAATTAAATACCGCCTTTTCAAACAGCATTTGTTCGGCATTTTGCGCTAAAGTAACCGGAAAATAAGGGCCAACCATTTGTTGAAGTTTTAAAAAAAACGTATGATTCCCACGAGCAGGTGCAATCTTGCACAAACCGGGTCCTCTATGTAAGACAGTCGTATTATTTTTAACTTGCGCACCAAACGAAACTGAACTAAAGGCAATCGTCTGTTGAGGTAATTGTAGGGCTTCCTCATAATGCGCTAAGCCATTTTGCATAAACAGCAATGGTACATCTTTCGGTAAGGCCGATAGTTCCTTATAAAGCGTATGTAATTGACCGTATTTAACAGCAATAACAGCTAAATTTTGTGGAGGCAGCATGTTTAAACTTGTAATTGCCTCAACCTGACTTTGCGTTTTAGTACCGTCCAGATTGACTCGTGTCAAACCAGTTCTATTAAGTTCCTGTGCCTGTTCTTGTCTCCTAACAGCTACTGTCACATGTATACCAGCTTCCGCTAAAAAACTTGCCGTCAACATGCCGACAGCACCTCCACCTACAACAACAACATTCACAAAATCACCCGCTTTCTTATGCGCAAAAGGTCTGCCGACTAGATGGCAGACCTTCGCAGATGTTTTTATTATACAGGATTCACTCATTGTTTTCGATACAGTAAAAGGATTTGTTTAGATTCTATCCAATGAATATCCGTTACGAATATCGCAATAAAATTAACGGACACTCATTTTTCATACCCATATCTTACATTGTTACTCGATTGCTAATCTTTCATTAATGAATAGCCTTGCTGCAGCCATTTCACTAACTTTTCATGTTCATTTTGTAATTCTCGATGTTGCACCTCTAGACTTTGATAGGCCTCTGTCAGTTCATCAAAACTTGTTAACGCTAACTTCAAATGACTACGCATGGATTGTTGCGGTTGATTGCGGACTGCCGATAACGACTGACTATACTGACCACGCAACGTTTTATTCCAACGAAAACCACAAGCCTGCTTTGTCCGACCTAATTCTTCCGCCGCTAATTCAAATGCTTCTAACTGCGTTTTACCATTTTGCACATTATGCAACACAATTTCCGCTAATCTTTCATCGTCATCCTTCGTCCATTGATCTTTTCTTTTTTTAAGTTCCATAATCTATCACCCTCGCATTTTTTACTACTATATGCTTTAGTGAAGAAAATAGAATCATTCTACGAAAAAAGCAATGATTATTGTACGCTCCAATAATCATTGCTTATAAAATATTATTTATTATTTTTCTTCGTCAAAAAGTTATTGACTGCTTCATGATGTGCTTCGCTTTCCCAAAGCTTTGCACATGTGCGCACTTCCTCCATCACACGCTCATACATATTACGCTCACGCCATTTACGAAGTTCAATTTCCTTATACGCTTTATGCACAGATGGATGGATTTTACACATATGTTCCACAAAATCCTCAAGTGCCTCATCTTTAGACCCTTCAAAGACACGCATCGCCCAGCCAATTTCATATAGTAAATCTGCCGGGTATCTTTTCGCATCTACAAGCATCTTCATCGCACGGTCATGACGTAAACCTCTTTCGAACAAATACGTGCCACCACCCCAGCCACTCGTAATTGCTAAAGTACCTTGAATAAATCCACATTTCGCATGACTCGCAACTAGACGGAAATCACAAGCTGTTGCGATCTCACAACCACCACCTACAGCAGTTCCGTTTATGAGCGCAATCGTTGGTACTGGCAACGTCGCTAAATCATACAAAATTTTACCCATCTTACTAAGCATGCCGAACGCTTCGTCTTCCGTTTCTAGTGAATGAAATTCTGATAAATCGCCACCTGAGCAAAATGATTTCTCTCCTGCTCCCGTAACAACTAAGAAACGTACATCATTATGCGTTTGAATATATGTAATTACTTCCTTCAAACCATTCATTACTTCATCATTTACAGCATTATGTTTTTCTTCTCGATTAATCGTAAACGTAATGATGCCATCATTGTTGTCAATTATATAAGCCATTTCTAGTCCCCCTTTGTTTCATAAGATAAATTGTATCACACAACTATTATTCCACTATATATTTTTACATTATTAACGAAAAATTCGGTCATTTTATTATAATCGATTACACCAATACATATTTCCAAGTGCAATATAAAAAAAGGCTAGTAGAGAGCCATGGTCTCTCTACTAGCCTTTTAAGTGAGCAAACACTGAATTATTTGCTTACTACTTCTTTACCTTTGTATTGTCCGCAAGCTTTGCAAACACGGTGTGATAATTTAGCTTCACCACAGTTAGGGCAAGCTACCATACCAGGTACAGATAGTTTGAAATGCGTACGACGCTTTCTTTTTGCAGTTTTAGAAGTTCTTCTAAATGGTACAGCCATTGATGGCACCTCCTTACAGATCGTTTATTCGTCTGTTTGATCAAAATACTTAGCTAAAGCAGCCAGTCTTGGATCCAATTTTGGTTCGTCAGCTTTTCTGTGAAGTTCTACGTCTTCATCCGTTGCGTAAGTCCAGTCTTTGCCACCGTGCATTTGTCCTTCGGTATTCTCTTTGAATACTTGCATTGGCACCTCAAGTAGAATTAACTCCTCAAGAACCGGCTTCATGTCGATAACATCACCATCAAGATAGTGAACCTCACCGTCATCTTCCCCTCGTTTTTCTTCATCTACCCAGCTGAAAACTTCAACTGTCTCGATTTCGATAGGAAACTCAACATCTTCCCACGTGCGTGCACATGGAAGTGTTAACGTAGCTGTCACTGTCAACTGACAAGTCATTTGCGATGCACCAAAAGTACATAGCCCTTTTACATGAACGGGCGAAATCGCACGAATATCCTGGTTTCGCTCCATCACTTCGTCCAACTGTACATAGGCATCAATTGGCATTCCGTCTTGGCGGTATTTAGATAATTGATGAATTGACCATTTCATTCGTTTAATCACCTCGAGACAACACTGTTGATTATATATTGTGTGAAAATAGATGTCAAGATAATTTCTTGTCACCACTTGAAAACCCACTTATAATTAGACATACTATCAATTACAACTTGGCGCAATAACGTCCAAATTCTAGTCCTATAACCATAACTTGGTTTTAATTTCCGACTTTTGGTGATGAACCAGATTCTACCGCATTATCTATTTACTTAAATACAGCTAAGGGGGTTTTACGTCATGCAAGCAGTCGGCATTGTTGTTGAATATAACCCATTCCATAATGGGCATGCCTATCATTTAATACAAGCAAAACAAGCAGCACAAGCTGATATCGCTGTTGCAGTAATGAGTGGTTCATTTTTACAGCGTGGTGAGCCAGCTATGGTAGATAAATGGACACGCACAAAAATGGCACTCGCAAACGGTGTCGATATTGTGATAGAGCTACCATATGTCTATAGTACCGCATCAGCAACAGATTTCGCAAAAGGTGCGATTGCCCTCCTTTCAGCGATTGGTTGTGATTCTTTTGTTTTTGGCAGCGAGGACGGCTCTGTCCAGCCTTTTTTAAATACCTATCACCTCATTAAACAGCACCGAGACGAATACGATGCATATGTTAGAACAAGCTTACAGACTGGTGCGAGCTTTCCAAAAAGCCTACATTACGCATACGATCAGCTTACACAAAATTACCCTTCAACATACATTAATTTAGCGCAACCAAATAACATTTTAGGATTCCATTATATTGAAGCTGCAGATAATCTAGGGAGCTCCATCAAACCATTAACGATTCCACGTATCGCAGCTGGTTATCATGACGATTTACAAGCGGGAGCCAGCATTGCCAGTGCCACTGGGATACGAAAGGAACTCGCTGAAACAGGATCATTATATGGTGTGAAAAATGTATTACCTAAATCGTCCTATGAATATTTATGCAATTGGCATGAAAGACATGCTCAATTCGCCAGTTGGGAAGCATTTTGGCCGCTCCTCCAATTTACGATTATCCGCCATTCACCAAAAGAGTTAACGCGTTATGCAGAAGTTACCGAAGGGATTGAACACGCACTTTTGAAGGCTGCTAAAACAAGCGATACATTCAAAAACTTTATGGAAAAGATAAAATCAAAACGTTATACGTGGACACGGTTACAACGTATGCTCACTCATATTTATACAGGCTTTACTAAGGAGCAATTACATTCATTTGATACACCAACGACAATTCGCTTACTCGGTATGACAGCTCAAGGACAGCAATATTTAGGACTGCATAAAAAAAATTTTACCCTACCACTAATTAGCAGGGTTGCTGCGACCGAAGATAAATTGCTTGCTATCGATCTTCATGTTGCGGAAATTTATAATTTTAGTGTTGAGTCAGGTGGTTCTTCACATAAACTCCCAAAAGACTATCAAACACCTCCAATTCGTTTTTAGTAGGCGAATAAGCAAATCATTGTAAATTTCTCAGTGCTTCCTTTTTAAAAATCATAAAAATGCCGCACAACATATTTTCATGCAGTGCGGCATTATTTACTTTGGCTCCAGTTGTTTTAAATAGTTAATAGCGTCATCTATTGTTTTTACGGGTACTATTTTCATTTTCGTGCCAATGTCCTCAGCAGTCTTAACTGCTGTTGCATAATTTGATTCTAGCTCTGGGTGTTTCGCTTTTAATTCAGGTGAGATTTCATCGTCTGCAGCAAAGAAAATTTCCATACCATCACGATCAGCTGCGATGACTTTATAGTCAATTCCACCGATGCGCCCAACCTTACCATCGATTTGCATTTCACCAGTGCCTGCGATAGTATAGCCCTTTGTTATATCTTCTGGTAATAACTGATTTAATATTTCAAGTGTGAACATTAAACCCGCTGAAGGCCCACCAATTTCTTCTGTTTCCATTGAAACTACTGGCGTTGTTTCAATTGCTTTACTTTCTGCATACGTAATGCCTAAACCAGCACGTTTCGCCTCAGTACCTGGGATTTCTTTTAATGGAAGTGTTGCTTCTTTTAGTTTTTTACTGCGTATAAATTGAATATTTACTTCATCACCAATTTGCCTTGTCTTTAACAATTCTACAAGCATTGCTTGATTTTCAATTTTTTGTCCATCAACCTCAACGATTTCATCCCCCGCTTTTAAAACACCATCGGAAGCACCACCATCAAGAACATTTAATACAAAAACGCCTTCAAATTTCACATTTACATCTAGCCCTGCTTTCTTGAAAGCTACGTACTTCGCATTAAACTGTGAATCAGACATGAGTTTTAACTGACGAACATTGTACTCTTCATTATCCTCTAATGGATTTCTAACTTGGTTGATATCCATTAATTTTTGGTACTTTTGCGTTTTTGCCCATAAATAGGACATAGGCGTCGCCTGTTGCATGGCAACAGTCATCAGACTTAATGATCCCTTGTCATCTGTATCACCATCAGCTACAGTAACAAATTTACTAACATCATAAGCACTTCCTGGCTTCATAATATAAGCGTCTATTCGGTACAACGACAAAAAAACAATGAGCAATAAAAACAAAACATAAAAACTAATCTTTTTCTTCATAATGAAAGACACCTCCCTAGACGCACTAAACCAACTTGTTCATGTTTTCTCCTTTTACACATATATTAATTTTAGCATTTGCCTATGTGAATGACAAAAAGTTGAAACGAGATGATATGATGATTGCGACAGTCCAAATATTGCTCTGTATACTTCTTATTCTATTACTCTTGTTATTTCCACAGACCGCTCATTCGGGGACTGATTTAGGTCTAAAACTTTTTATGGAAGCTCTTTTCCCATATCTACTCCCTTATCTCATACTGACACAATGGCTACTGCGTTTAACTGCACCACTTCGTACCAAAGCAAAAAGAGCTTCTCTATACGTACAAGCTTACGTTATTAGCGCACTTGGCGGCTATCCGACAGGTGCAACAACAATTGTGTACTTAAAAAACAGTGGGCAACTTCATCCAAAAGAAGCGAATTTTTTATTAGCTGTTTGTCATGCACCTAGTCCACTTTTTGTACTTGGCTTTGTCAGTCTAGATTTATTACAAAACAATACGTTTGGATGGTTGTTTTTATGTTTATTACATAGTTTTAACATTGTTTGTTTACTCAGTGGCTATTTTTTATTTCGTAAAACTGAGCCTCCTACTATTTCTGTACACAATACACCATTACACGGATCACCTTTTTCTGAAAGTATTAAGGAAACCGCCCCTACATTACTACTAGTCGGAACAACCGTTATTTTTTTCACAGCTATTCAAACGATTGTTCAAAAAAGTTTAGTAGAATTGATTCCGGGCTTACCTCATTCGTTAGAGTTTATGATTGCTGCCGTATTAGAAGTAACAAATGGCATAAAAATGACCATTACAAGCTTCTCCTCACATCCGTACTTACCGTTATTCGTGGTCATCTTGTTGACGATGCAAAGTATTAGCATTCACTTACAAATATTTGTAATCGCCAAATCAGCTAAACTGTCCGTTCGCCCATATATTAAATTTCGTCTTCTTAGCATCGTCGTCGTGCCAACAATCTATGCATTATTTTTTTTATAGACAAAAGCACACGTACCCGAACAGGTACATGTGCTTTTATCATTTTGCAAAACCGTATTTTTCTTTTAATGCGCGTTCCACACAATCAGGTACAAGCTCACGAACATCACTACCATATTTCGCTGCCTCTTTAACAATACTTGAGCTTAAGAATGAATATTGATTTTTTGTCATAATGAAAAAAGTTTCAATAGTTTCATCTAGGAAACGGTTCATCGAAGTTATTTGCATTTCATATTCAAAATCTGAAACTGCTCGTAAGCCACGTACGATTGCTTTAGCACCTTTCTCTTTAGCATAATCGATAAGAAGGCCTGACGAAGATTCAATACGAACATTTGGCAACGTTTTTGTAACTTCCGCCATTAACGCTATGCGCTCTTCTACTGAAAACAAAGGCTGTTTAGATGAATTATTTAAGACTGCCACATATACGACATCAAAAATATCAGCAGCCCGTTTAATGATGTCTAAATGACCAAATGTGACAGGGTCAAAACTTCCAGGAACAACAGCAATTTTCTCTGACACCTTACTCTCCCTCTTCCCCAGTACAACGATACACCGAAATAATCGTTCCACCGTATGTTTCTTGTCTTTGTAATGTGAAGGTATTAAAGTTTTGTGGTAGCTCTACTTCCTTCGCATGTTCACATAAAATGATGCCATCTTCTTGCACTTTACCGTTGTCGACAAGTACTTGCACTAAATCGTAATACTCTTTGTGATGGTATGGCGGATCTAAAAACACCAATTTAAATTCGATATCACGTTTTAACAGCGCTTTCACAGCACGTTTAGCATCAATACGGAAAAGCTCGGAATATTCTTCGTATCGACATTTCACGATATTTTCTTGTAGTACTTGAAAAGCCTTAAAATCCTTCTCGATAAATACGGCATGCTCAGCGCCTCTGCTTAGTGCCTCGATACCAAGGCCACCACTACCTGCAAATAAATCGAGCGCGGTTCCACCGTCAAAAAAAGGGCCAATAATATTGAAGATTGATTCCTTTACTTTGTCTGTTGTCGGCCTCGTTGTATTACCTGCAATCGCCTTTAACGGCATGCCTTTACGTTCTCCTGCTACCACTCTCATAGATGTAATTTTCACCATACTTTCATTTACGCCTAGTAGCAAAAAGCAACACAAATGTGTCGCTTTTTACACTTACTATTCTTGATTCTGTGTTAATACTTGGATACGTCCATCACTTTTTTGCAATTCTACTAAGAATAAACGTTGTAACCACGCTTCTTCTACATAATAGCTATTGGCAATTTTGAGGATTGGTTCAGATATTGTTGAATATCTGCGCTGATTAAATACATAAAACCCTGGTTCTTTCGGGAATCGGAATGTACGTGTCTCACTATTTACATAGTAACCATTTTCCCCTTCATTAGCAGTGTAGCCTAAATGCGGTAAGAGTGTATCAGCATTATATAATATTTGGCCCTCATATTGAATTATATCTACATCTTCTTTAATGACATCATCAACATAAACGCTTCTCTCATCTTCAATTAATAATGGATAAACGCCCTTTTCTTGCGCAACATTTAACTCAAAATAAGATGTTTTTTCTGTTAATACTTCTGATAATAGTTCATCCATTGTAGTTGGGGAAATTGGCCCTTCACCTAAGTTATTCACAGCTTCCTGCCAAGCACGTTCTTGGTCATTAGACATGAACTCCTTCAATGTAGCCACCATTTCTTTCGCCTTATCAGAGCCGATTGAGCCACTTACTAAGTACGACGCTACAACTTCTATTAACCATTCAGGCGCATCCTTAAACGCTAACTTTGACTTGATTTGCGAAAGAATAACCTGTTGTTCTACTGCCTGTGTCGTTAGCTCCGGTAAGAATAATATACGATCATCATGCTCAGCAACTGGCTTTTGCTCCTGTATAATAGAAATATGCTCATCATTTAAAAACTGTATGCTTTCAAGAGCTTTTAAAAATTCGTTAGATACCGCTTGCTTTGCATAAATCGATAATACTGGGGTTTGCTTTTGCACTTGTAAATTTCCTGCTTGCCAATATAAATCACGAACTGCACCGTCTCCACTAAACATTGTATAGTTCACAAGCGATAATTGTTGTTGCCCTATTAATGGCAGACCTGTTACCCACTGTCCTGCCATTTTAACGTCCGTTGAAATATGTACAACAGAGTACGAGGTCTCTCCATTCTGAAGTGTAGCAAATACATCCTGGATCAACATTTTATCTTGTAGACCACCCTCAAGTGGAATTATGTATGAAACCGATTGTGCTTTCGTCTCACCTTTTTTAAAATATGTTGTTTCTTCTGATAATCGGTTACAACTATTTTCAGTCTCAATGAAACAAGTTGGATCAACTGCATTTTTTGGCCATTTAATTTTTACTTTTTGATTTGGTAAATTTTTAAAATGCTGTCTAACATCTAAACTATTTTCACGATAAACAATCTCAATTTCTTGCGAATAGTGGAATTCGCCATTACCTGCTTCTAAATCAGACGAGTATGCCTGATATTGGAAAAACAATGTACCTGTAATAATTAACGCTAGTATGGAAAAAAAACTCAATGCAAATTTCATATGCTAGACCTCCCGCAGCATGATACTATGTGTATTGGAAAGGATGTGCAGATATAATGCCACAACAATTTATAGAACTAGGTGAAGGCTACGGTGATGTATACGAGCTACTGGAGATTATTAAATCAAATAACAGCCGCTTCCATCAAGCCTTCATTCTAACATCAACAAAAGAAGAACAAACAGTTGCTTCTTTAGCAGTTGCCCTTAAACCAGCAGGTGACAGTAAATTCATGCCCATTTACATTTGCCGTGAAGGCATTCCTTATAATGAGGAGAAGCCATCAAAACGTCAATTAATGTTCGAAGAATGTATTGAACAACGCGGTAGAAAAGCAGTAGTTGTAGAAATAAAGCACTCATCTATATTTTCGGAGTCAAAACTATTTTATCAATACCTTATTGGAATAATGAGACTACATCACTATATCCCAGCATTAAACTGATATTATAGACCCGCTTTATAGTCATATTCCTTCGCTTTATCTGGTTTAGCATTTTCAAACTCAGTTTTTAGGAATGGACGATAAGATTCCACAACGTCTTTTACAAAAGGAAGGCGTTGTATTTTTGTAGTCATCGTTTCAATGTCCTCTCGATTGCAATAAAGTACAACATATTTTTGCTTACGAGAAATGTAATGAACATGACCATATTTCCGAAGTGATTTTGCATGTTTTAATTGATGGACGTAAACGATTAGCCCTTGTCGTTCGTTCATAAGTATTCCCTCATTTCTTATCTAAAAGAATACCATACACGTGAAATTGATAGCAACAGAGTTTAGCTGACAGCTGGATCGTTTTTCCGTTATAATGGAAAAGCATAGAATTTTTTGATGACCGAAGTCTACTCACTTGTGATTGATTAAGTGAATTCACCAGTACCTTTTAGGATAAAAATGATTGTTAAGGAGGACGAATATGGGGAAGAAAACAAAGATAGCAATTGCCATCGCAGCTGCTAGTGCAGCAGCATGGGCAGGGAGTAAAGCTATTTCTAAACCGCAACAGCGAGAAGGAAAAACAGCGTTACAATTTGATCGCCCAATTGTACTTGCACATCGCGGTGGTGCACATTTAGCACCAGAGCACACGATGCCAGCTTTTGAAAAAGCTGCACAATTAGGCGTTGATGGCTTTGAGGTCGACATTCGTTTAACTAAAGATGAAGAGATTATAGTCTTCCATGATGCGACAATTGACCGTACAACAGATGGTTATGGCCTAGTAGCTGACATGACATTAGAAGAGATTAATGCTTTTAACCATGGCTACCAGTTTGAAGATTTAGATGGTGTACCTACTTACCGTGATCAGAAAGTCGACGTTGTAACACTTCGTGAATTACTAGAAACATATTCAGATATGTTAATAAATATTGAAATAAAAGATGCACCAGATACGTATGAAGGTAGTTTAATACCGTCCAAACTATGGCGTTTAATTGAAGAGCTCGGCGTAGAAGATCGCGTTATTGTAGCAAGCTACTATGGCGAACAAGTAGATCGCTTTAATTTATATGCACAAAACCGTGTTGCACTTAGCGCCGGTGAATCAGATGTACGAAAAGCATTTACATCTTTTTCAAGTCAATTCGGGCATTTGTATCATCCAAAAGTGGATGTATTCCAACTCCCTACAAAGTCTGGTGTAGTTGCACTGGATTCACCAAAGTTCATTCAGTTCTTGAACAATCTTAATATTCCAGTCCATTATTGGACAATCAATGATTTAGTAACGATGAATAAGCTTATACGAAATGGTGCAAAAGGTATTATTACCGACCGCCCTGATATCGCAATGGTGCTACTACAAAAGTATCAATAACAAAGTGCGTCCCCTAAGTTCAATTCGACTTAGGAGACGTTCTTTTCACTATTACCTATTTTAAGTTAGCAAGCACTGCATCTGTTACTTCACGTAAATTGGCTGTACCGCCTATATCACCTGTTTTCACTCCTTGAGCCAATGTCGCTTCTATAGCATTTAACACCTTTGTTCCTACTTCTGAATAGCCTAAGAAATCGAGCATCATCTTGCCTGTCCAAATTTGTCCAAGTGGATTTGCTATACCTTTACCAGCGATATCTGGTGCAGAACCATGAACAGGTTCGAACATCGATGGATACTCTCGTTCAATATTTAAGTTGGCAGCAGGTGCAATCCCGATACTCCCCATAATTGCCCCACCTAAATCCGTTAAAATATCTCCGAACAAATTCGATGCAACAATCACATCAAACACTTGTGGCTTCATCACTAAAAAAGCAGCTAATGCATCAATATGATTTGTTGATTGTCCGATATTTTCGTAATCTTTCCCTACTTCTCCAAATACTTCATCCCAAAATGGCATACTGTATGTTAAACCATTTGACTTTGTAGCACTTGTAACATGCTGACGACGATTTTGTGCCATCTCAAAGGCATAGCGCATCGCACGTTCTGTTCCTTTGCGTGTAAAAATAGCATTTTGAATAGCTACCTCATCCTGTCCACTATGGATGCGGCCGCCACTTTCTGAATATTCTCCTTCAGAATTTTCACGAACAACTACAAAATCAAAACCATTTGGATTACGTAATGGTGAGGATAAACCTTGTAATAATTTTGCCGGACGTACATTAATGGATTGTTCCATCTCACGACGAATTTTAATGAGTAGGCCCCAAAGTGATATATGATCCGGCACAAGGTCTGGCATGCCCACCGCACCTAAAAAAATTTGATCATAGCCTTTTAAAATATCAATGCCATCGTCTGGCATCATTTTTCCTGTTTCTAAATAATATTCGCAGCCCCACGGAAATGTTGTCCATTCAAATTGGAAACTGCCATCTAGTTGTGCTGCCTTGTCGAGTACTTCCATTGCTGCTGGAACAACTTCTTTTCCTATGCCATCTCCTGGTATTACTGCAATTCGATAAATTTTCATATGTATAACCCCCTGTTTGAAGCTCATCACCAGATCATGGGGTTGATTTTCGTTCGTGCTAGGCGCTTTTCAGGGCGTGCACTGCAGTAGCACAAATAAATTGTCACGAGACGTGACGTTCTAGCCTTCGTTCCTTTATTGTCTCCCCAGGAGTTGCCCAGCCCTACTCCAATCAACGAACTTTTTAAAGTCAATACGCATCTTGATTAAATTGCATACCCTACTTTTGATGATGAACCTTGTTTGAACTTACCTTACATAATTTACTATACACGCTTCTCACCACAAAAAAAATAGAAGAAGTGTAACGCCTACACTTCTTCTATCGTTATGCCGAGCAAGAGCAAGAGCCTCCTGAACCACAGCCACTCCCACAAGCAGAATTTGATGCAAAAAATGGATTGCTTACTGGAACTTTTACCGCTTCAGATACAGTTTTACCGATCAGTAAGCTAATTTCATCAAGCAAATCTTGAAAGTCGTTTTCAGCTAGCCTTAGCGCTGAAACTTTATCATTTAAATCGAGCTCACGCTTTTGCTGGCGGATCGACTTCATGATTGTATGATAATCAGGATGATATTTCCCAAAACGTTGTACATCTTCGTATTGCTCTTTCATACGCCCAAATGCGTGAATAGCTTCTACTAATTTCGGATCGCTATAAACGGCATTATACGCTTGCTGTAGCGTATTTGCTGGTTCGGAGGAAAGAATCATCTCACAAAGCGCATCGGCCTTATCTAAAATGAGTGCCCATTCAGAGGTCATCATCATTATTAATTCCCCCAATCTCTTTCCCATCATAACAGATTTTATGGTAATTTTACATTAATGATATTTCAACTTAAAGGAGTTTTTTACAATTGGCCATATCATCGAAAGAACAAATCGAAGAGTTACTAGCTGACATTTTACAAAATAGTACGGAAGAAGATGAGGAGGTACTACGTCATTTACTAGGTGGGCTTCGCGATAAGCAACAAGGCACCCATCGTCGATATATAAATGCTGCACTTCATATGGTGGGAGAATTCAAACCTGAAGAAAGTAAGGTTCGAATACCAATTACGCCAGTTATTCATAATACGATTAAAGTGCCACATGGAGGAATAATTGCAACAATCGCTGATGCGGCGATGGGAGGGCTCGCTTCACGCTCTGTACCAGAAGGCTTTAACGTGGTCACTACAAACATCAACATTTCATATATTGCGACAACAACAAATAAAGAGCTAATTGCTCGAGGTCGTTTTGTGCATAAAGGACGTCAAACATTAGTAATGGAGTGCGATGTTGAGGATGAAACTGGACGTAAGCTAGCCATTGCAACAGCTTCCTTCTTCGTCATTAAACGTCGCCCGTCGTGAGATTGGCAAAATAATCTTGAATGCATTGTTGGTCGGAAAAGGGGAACTTTTGATTTTTAATTTGCTGCGTTTGTTCATGCCCTTTTCCAGCAACAAGCACGATATCACCTTTCTTCGCCTTTGATAACGCTTGATGAATGGCAACTTGTCGGTCTAAAAATACTTCATAATATTGTTGTTCAGAAAAACCGGCTATAATACTTTCATTAATAGTAATAGGATCCTCATCACGAGGATTATCGGTCGTTAAAAAAATAATGTCCGCATATTTACTCGCCACGGCCCCCATTGAAAAGCGCTTTGCTTTATCTCGATTTCCACCACAACTAAACACAAGAAGAATTGTTTTTTTATCATCAAAAGTCTGTAAAACCGCTTGTAATGCTTCTGCTGTATGCGCATAATCGACATAAACATCAATACCAAATGGATTATCTATTTTTTCGAGCCGCCCTTGTGGTAATTTCAAAGCCCACATATGCGTAATTATTTCTTCTATTGTAAAGCCGAGGCGCCAGACAGCCATTAACGCAGCAATCGTATTTTGAACATGATAACGGCCAACAAAAGGAATTTCCACAATATGCTCACTTGCACTCGTTTGCAAACATAATGTTGTTTTTCCAGTCGATTCACCTAATATTTGAACATGTAAATCATTGTGATTCTCAAAGCCAAATGAGCATGCCTTTTTCTTATCATAAATCCCTACAGAACGGCAAAAATTATCATCACCGTTTAATACAAGTTTTTTCGACAAATCTGCTAATCTCTTTTTTGCACGTTTATATGCTTCAATTCCTCCGTGATCCTCTAAATGATCTTCAGATAAATTTAAGAAAACACCACAATCAATATCACAATGATCAAGTCTATATTGCTGCAAGCCCATCGATGAAGCTTCTAGTACGATATATTTGACTCTAGCAGACACACATTCTTTTAAAATCGGATGTAGCTCCTTTGCCTGTACTGTCGTTAATTCTTCATAGTTTGTTTGCTGTTTTTGACCGTTGATAAAATAGCCAACAGTTCCAATCACCGCCACATTATTATGTAAGGCCCTTAGTAATTGACTGATAAAGTGACTAACTGTTGTTTTTCCATTTGTTCCTGTTACAGCAATTACCGTTAATGCTTCTGCTGGAAAACCAGCTAATTTCGCACTTGCATATGAAAGAAACAAAGCTGTATTAGGAACCCATACATAAGGTATCTTTTTGTCATTTGAAGGAATTGTGATACTCTCTTCTGACACAATCGCAACAGCGCCTCGTTCCAAAGCTTCTTTTATAAAACGACTTCCTGTTGTTTTGACACCTTTTCGTATGACAAAAATATCACCTGGCTTAACTGCCTGTGCATAATCCTCCACCCCTGTAATAATAGTCCGAATCGAGCCCCCTGTAACGGTACAAGGCCATTCTTTTAACAGCTCTGCTAATTGCATCATACAACTCCCCTCCCCTATTTTCCCTATCATATGTCGGCGCTTGTAACGGGGTGACGAAAAAAAGCAGTGCACACGTTTCCTACCGTGTACACTGCTTTTCATTTACCTAGTGATATTTTCTGGTTCTTCAACAGGGGTTTCGTTGTTCTGTTTCTCACTGCTCTCTTTATCTTTAGAAGGTTCAATAAAGATCTGTGTATAGTAATTTAAATATACACCTGAGCCAACAACAGAATATTTCTCATTCATAATAACCTTACGATGCTCTGCTGAATTGAGCCATCCATGCATCGCCTCAATTGCATCAAAATAAGCAGTCGCTAGATTTTCATGTGCATCGCTAAAGGATATTTCTTGTGTTTCTAATCTCTTTTTTAAATCTCCATGGGTTGGTGACTCATGTGCGAGGAAATTTTGTACTTTCATATCCTCACTATGCATTTGTGCAGCATTTCCAAGAGCCTTGTCTACTTCTAAAGATGGCAGCTCATGATGCTCCCGTGTGATATTAATTAAATCATTTAGCTGTGCAGCATTTGCTGCGTTAATATCTTGCTGTAAAAAAGAAGATGGCGGTGTTGATGTTACAAGCTCACCTTGATATATCATTTCATAAGGCTGATGTAATACTAACGTTTCGCTATCTGTAAAACGTACACCTTGCAATTCACCTGTTTCACCATCTATATACAACTGTGCAAAAACGCCGTCAAATTTAACGAGTAAACGTGTCTGCATATCTTTTTCATCCATGGAGAAAATGAAAATATTATCGTCCACATTGGCGGCAACTTCATAGTCAATGATCGTCATGCGATATATGTCATCTCGCTTTTGACCAATTTTAAAAGGAGAAGCATCTAGCTCATCACCAGCTATGTATACTTGTGTCACAATGTCATTTTGTACACCTAACATAAAAAACGTCGCAGCACTTTCTTTATATACCCACCAATCATACCCGAACGACGACGGCTCTATTCTTGCTGGCTCTCCATACTGTTCAAGGACTGCCCCCACTCCTTGCCCAATAAATAGCGACAAGCCGCTTTGTGGACGTGTTATCGCACCTTCATCAGGTTGTTCTAATTCTGTTTTGGGAATTACATTGGAATTTGCATTAGGGCCTTTTAACGGCTCATTTTCACGAGCGGTATTAAAGAACATAAAGCCGATCAATGCAATCGCTGCACAAGCTAATAATATGCGAAATAAAGCTTTCATATATTACTCCTTTTCATCACCATTATTGGTAGTTATTATATCAATTGTAAGTCGCTTGACACAATGTTGTCATTGCAACAATGTCAAATATGCTCTATTATAAAAATGAGCGTATAATATGTACGAAATGCTAAAGGAGGATTATTTAGATGTATTTTGAAAATACTAACCTTGAAAATGTAATAGCCGACCAAGAATTAATTGAAAGCGTTATGAATAAAAATGGTCTTGAATGTGATGGTGGCTGGGATTATGAACGCATGACATTCGACCGTCGTTTCGATACTCGTGAGGGTCGTTACTACCTTCGTGTATTCGCATATGCTAAATCTGGTGATGTTGGCGCACACGATGCAGTCTTAACTTTAATGAAACCAGTTATCGGTAAATATTACTATCCACACGGTGTAGAATATGGTGAAGATGAAGTTTTCCCAGCACACCTTGTAAAAAAATGTGAAGAAATTCTAAAAAAAGTAAAATTAGATTTAGAAGCATTTGAAGTACGCGCATAATTTACTGATCAAAGACTGGATACCCAGTCTTTTTTATTTTGCCCTTGTAAAAAAGAAATTTCTCCTCATACTAACAACATCTTTCATAATGATGTAGGTGGTTAAATTGAAAAGCTTTTTCCAAAAACCCTTTTTCCGTCATCCAATTACAGTTATTTTAATAGGTACTGCGATGCTTTGGTTAATATCCCTATCGCTTCCGATTATCCTTGCCTATTTAACTGCCCTTTTACTGGAGCCCTTTGTCTTAAAGATCGGAAAGCGACTTCGTTTCAAAAGAAGTGCCACCGTTTCGATATTATCCATAATTTTTTTCATTCTCAGCACTTTGATATGTCTGTTAATAGGATATATAGCCTGGAAGCAATTTTCAACATTTTTAAACCATTTCCCAGAATATATTAACCAATTATCTGCATTTTGGATTCAGATGCAATCAAAACTAGCCGTCTATACGCATCCTCTACCTCTCGAACTTGTGATTCAAATTCAAACACTAATTTCTCGAGGGCTTATTTCTCTCGAAGATTTTGCCTTTTCACTAACAAATTTAAATTATTGGTCATCTTTTATGACCCATTTACCGACACTACTTTTTGATGTATTAATCTATTGGCTCGTCTTATACATGTTACTATTAGAGTTACCATCCATTAATCAAAAGTTATTGTCACCTGTTCCTTTTCATCATCAACAAAAACTAATACTTATTGCACAGCGAGTTAAGATTGCTTTGTTTGGATTTATCAAGGCACAAGTTTTAGTAGCAGTCTGCATTTTTATTGTGGCATTGCTTGCATTCTTCTTATTAAAGATGCCATTTCCAATTGTATTAGCGCTGCTGCTCGTGATACTTGACTTTATTCCTTTTTTAGATTCGATTATATTGCTCGGTCCTTGGGCTATCTACAATGTTGTAACTGGCGAATATTTATTTTCATTGGCTCTAATAATTTTAACTGTCGTGCTATTTTTAATTCGCCGTATGATTGAACCTAAAATCATTGGTGACCAAATTGGATTATCTTCTCTTTCTACACTCATCTCGATGTTCATTGGCTTCAAAATCTTCGGCTTTCTTGGCATATTAATCGGTCCATTAGTTATTGTTGTTATTATGACCCTCATCAATCCACCACCATCAAAAAATCTCCCTCCTACCGAAGAGTAAGAAGGGAGATTTTATTAAACAATTAACGACTCGGCGTAATTCCGTAGTCACTCAAGCATTGTCGCAGAAGCGGCGTTCTTAGCCATAGCTCCGCTTTTAGCAGATTTGCCACTGATTCATATTAAAACCCTAGAATCGCTTTAATAACTGATGTAGTTTCACCTGGCTCAAACAGTACGTATAACAGACAATAAACCATGACACCAGTAATTGCTACAAAGAACCAAATAATACTCGTAATCGGCCCAATACGACGGTGAAGTTTCAAGTTTGTTTTTAAACCTGAAATAATACTAACAATACCAAAAACAGCTCCTGTTGTTGCTAAAATAATGTGAAAAATTAAGAAGAATGTATAGTATGGTTTTAAATCATCTCCACCACCGAATGCAGTATTACCAATAAAGACTGTACGTGAAGCATAGATAATGAAGAAAATAAGGGCAGCAACACCTGCAGCCAACATTACTTTTTTATGTGCTTCTACTTTTCCTTTTACTACTAAACCCCAACCAATTGCCACTAATACCGCACTAATGACGATAAATGATGTACT
This sequence comes from Lysinibacillus sp. NPDC096418, assembly GCF_044762775.1. Taxonomy (NCBI): domain Bacteria; kingdom Bacillati; phylum Bacillota; class Bacilli; order Caryophanales; family Bacillaceae; genus Lysinibacillus; species Lysinibacillus sp. NPDC096418. The sequence continues at coordinate 10,184 of NZ_JBIWEY010000002.1, read as the reverse complement.
AATCGTGGGTAAAATTTCTAAACTCATCCTCAAAACCCCTTATACATATAAAATTTCTAGTTTTACATTTGATGTTCGTTTTCCCATTTCTGTTGATGCGCTTTTAATGCATCTGCAGTAATTTTATCGGAATCCTTTTGTTCAGAGCGATACCATTTTGTAAAGATAGAAGCAAGTAAAACCCCAAAAATCAGCTCTTGTAAAATTTTCATTATTACACCGCCAAGTTGTTGATCCTCAATAGGCTTCATATCTGTAAATAGCTCGGGACCAGATAGCGATAATCCTGATAAAGTCGATGCAGGTACACATAACTCCATTGCTTTCAACCATGCATCACCATTTGTATATGTATCATACATAGGTTCTGGTGCGAAAATTATAAGGGCACAAGCCGGTGTGATCAATACTGCATTTGCAATAATGTAGCCTATTTTATACAGCGGCTTCATTTGTTGTCGATCTGGCATTTTTTGAATGATTGGCCAGTACATTAATACCGCAGAAATAAACAATATAAATGTGTACGTACCATGGAATGTTTCGTTTAACTTAATGTAATCTAATACAGATGGTAAATGATAAAATGAGAAAAGTCCGATAAATACTAAAACAGCTACTACAGGTAATGTAAGCACCCTAAAAATTGTCTTTATGACCGGTGCCTCAATTACAACCTTCCACAGCCACCAAGGAATCCCTTTAATAATGAAGATTGGTACAAGTAATAATAACACAGCCATTTGCACCATATGTACCGTAAACATTATATGTGCCATTAAATCTAAAGGAGACCCTTTAATAATATATATCGTCACCATGGCTAATAGGAAGTATATTGCCTCACCCTTTTTCAAAGGCTCATTTACTTTAAAGTCTTTTCTCCATTTAATTGTTACTAAAAAATACAATCCTGTTATGAAAACGAGAACCCCTATTAAATACGGGCTCCATAATGCTTGGAAACCAAATATACTAAGTGACATGTTAAACGCACCCCTTTAAACTTCAATACTCCTATTATAAAGCCCTTACATGTGAACTGCAATGAACGATCAGTGAACAATTTCTCCACATTTAACATGATATGGAGGCAAAAAAAGCACGTTCCTATTAGTAGGAACGTGCTTTTTAAAGATTACCACCAAACGATCGTCAAGAACGCAAGGAAGAAAGTGAATGCTATAAGAATACCAAACCACATGAAGAACGCAATAACGCCACCGAAGTGAGTTTTTTTATCTTCTAAGTGCATGAATGAATAAAGTTGAAGCACTACTTGAATACCTGCTAATAACAAAACGAAAGGTACGATTAAATATACTGAAAAATCAGCAGCAACTACTGCGAACGCGATGAACGTTAAGAAAATCATGATCGCAAAGTTAATTACTTGTTTACGCATATGAACGGCATTGTGATGACGATCATACTCGTACTGCGCTTGAGACTTAGCAACTACAGGTGTATCGTGTGACATATTATCCGATCACTCCCATCAAGTATACTACTGTAAAGATGAACACCCAAACTACATCGATAAAGTGCCAGTATAAAGCAGCTACGAAGAATTTTGGTGCGTTGTATAGGTTAAGACCACGTTTAGCGTTACGAATCATTAATGTTGAAATCCAAACTAGACCTAACGTTACGTGGAAACCATGTGTACCAACTAGCGAATAAAACGCAGTTGCGAATGCAGATTGGCCAAATGTGAAGCCAAGGTGTACATAGTGATAGAACTCATATATTTCTAAACATAAGAAACCTAAACCTAAAAGTAACGTAATTGCTAACCAAGTTTGCATAGCCTTAAAGTTAAAGTTACGCATATGGTAAATTGCATAAACCGATGTCAATGAAGATGTTAAAAGTAACATTGTCATTGCAAATGCTAACGGTAATTCAAATAATTCTTGTGTTGAGAACTTCATGCCTGCTGGCCCTTTGTTCTTAAGTGCTAAGTATGTTGCGAATAAACTTGCAAAAAGTACAACTTCACATGCAAGGAAAATCCAGAAACCAACAACTTTATTCTTCCCCTCCATTGTAGCTTGTTCAGGATGATCTGGCCAAGTATGAGGAGTAAATTTAGTGTTGTAATCCATTATTTTTTTCCTCCTTTGCCGTAAAGTTGTTCTTCAATTTCAAGAATTTCTTCTTTGTGTAAATGGAAACCATGGTCGTCTTTAACAGAACGAGTAATCATAGCACCAAATGTAATTGCTAAACCAGCAATTAGTATATAGATTGACCAAGGTTTATCAGCATCTGGGTTGTAAAGAGCACCGAATGCTGCAATAAACATACCCATTGAAATTACGAATGGAATTGCAGAGTTGTTTGGCATATGGATATCGCCAATTGGCTCAGCATATGTCATACCTTCTTTGTTACCTTCTTGTTTTTCAATCCAGTATGGGTCTAATCCACGAACTAGTGGAGTTTGACGGAAGTTATAGAATGGAATTGGTTGTGGAATCGCCCATTCTAAAGTACGTCCATCTCCCCATGGATCTTGACCAGCTGGTGGACGTTTAATTGACAGTAAGCAGTTGATTACCATCATGACAACCCCTACACCCATCATTGCTGCACCGACTGTTGAAATATAGTTGAACTGATCCCAACCTTGACCTTCCATGTAAGTGAATACGCGACGTGGCATACCCATTAAACCAAGGAAGTGCTGTACGAAGAATGTTAAATGGAACCCAATGAAGAATACCCAGAAAGTCCATTTTCCAAGCGTTTCGTTTAACATACGGTTGAAGAAAATTGGCCAGTAGAAGTGCGCTGAACCGAATAATGCTGTAACGATACCACCAACGATTACGTAGTGGAAGTGAGCTACGATAAAGTAAGAATCATGTAATTGATAGTCAAGAGGAGCAGATGCTTGCATTACCCCTGTAACACCACCCGCAACGAATGACGGGATGAAACCAAGTGCATAAAGCATTGGTGTTGTAACTTTAATAGAACCGCCCCAAATTGTGAGGATCCAGTTAAACACTTTCATACCTGTTGGAACGGCGATAGCCATTGTTGCAACAGCAAAGATTGCGTTTGCAGTTGGCCCAAGACCAGTTGTGAACATGTGGTGAGCCCAAACCATGAAGCCTAGGAACCCGATTAAAATTGTTGCGAATACCATTGAAGAGTATCCGAATAAACGCTTACGAGAGAACGTTGGAATAATCTCAGAGAATAAACCGAACGCTGGTAATACTAAGATATAAACCTCTGGGTGTCCGAAGATCCAGAATAAGTGTTCCCAAATTACTGTGTTACCACCCATAACATGGTTAAAGAATTGACCGCCAAACATACGGTCAATTAACATCATTAATAAACCGATTGTAAGTGGAGGGAACGCGAATAAGATTAAAGCACTTGATACAAGTGAAGTCCACACGAATAATGGCATACGCATGAATGTCATACCTGGAGCACGCATTGTAATGATCGTAACGATGAAGTTAAGACCAGAAATTAATGTACCTGCCCCTGAAATTTGTAAACCAAGTACATAGAAGTCAATACCATGACCTGGAGAATATAATGATAATGATGCATAAGAAGTCCAGCCCGCATCAGGAGCGCCACCCATAAAGAATGACAGGTGAAGGAATACCGCACCTAGGAAGAATAACCAGAACCCTAAAGAGTTAAGGAATGGGAATGCAACGTCACGTGCACCAATTTGTAATGGTACAAGCATGTTCATAAATGCGAATAGCAATGGAGTCGCAGCTAGGAATAACATTGTTGTTCCGTGCATTGTTAATAATTCATTGAAAAAACCTGCTGAAATGAAATCATTATTTGGTTTCATTAACTGAATACGCATTAATAACGCTTCAAAACCAGCGATAGCGAAGAACAATGTACCGGCTAATAAATACATGACTGCTAACTTTTTATGGTCAACAGTAGTAATGTAATCCCAGACAGTTGCTCCGAAGCCCTTTTTCTGTGTATATGAGCTCACAACTTTTTACCTCCCTTAAAGTTTGTAACATAAACTAAAAATTATTTTTCAACAGATAAGCCCATGATATAAGTTGCAAGAGCTTGAATTTCTTCGTCAGTTAAGTCGCCGTAGATTGGAGCAGTGCCATCAGCATTCATCATTAAGTTACCAGGTTTGAATTCTTCAGGGTCTTTAATCCACGCTTTTAAATCTTCTTCAGTGTGGTCTAAGAAACCAGCTAGTCGGTTACGATCACCGAATGTCGCTAAGTTTGGACCCATTCCTGGAGTCGAACCTGAACCTGAAACTGCGTGACATGCTAGACAGCTTTTACCAAATGTTGCTTCACCAAGATCCGCAGATTCTTTATCAGCAGTTTGTCCTTCTGTCGCTTGCATTGCTGCAACCCATGCATCAAATGCATCTGGGCTTAACGCTTTAACTTTGAAGTCCATTAGAGCATGTGAAGGACCACATAACTCAGCACATTTACCATAGAATACGCCATCTTTTAGGCCTTCTGATTCTTCGTCAAATACTAGGTAGAATTTATTTACGTTTTCTACGTTTGTATCCATTTTACCGCCGACTGCAGGAATCCAGAATGAGTGCTTAACATCAGCTGCTTTTAGGTTAAAGTAAACCTTTTGACCTGTTGGTACAACTAATTCTTGAGCTGTAATAATGCCTTGGTTAGGATATTCGAATTCCCACCAGTAAAGTTTTGCAGTTACATTAACTGTAAGTGCAGTTTTGTTGCCATCTTCGTCTACTTCGTCCATTGCAGCTACATCTGCAAATTTGTAAGTAGCCGTAACAACTGGTACAGCTAAAATTAATAATAAAATAATCGGAATAACAGTCCAAATCACTTCAAGAGTGTGACTTCCTTCTACTTGCTTAGGAATTACGTTTTCGCCGACTTTAGAACGTCGGAACTTTAAGAATGCAAGTAAATAGATAACAGACACAACTACTACTACTAACGTCATGATTCCAGTAGCTAACAGTAATAGATTGAATTGTTCTTTACCTACTTGTCCAGATGGTTTTAGTGTAGAAATAAACTCTTCACCACATCCAGAAAGGAAGACCATCATCACCGCTAGTAGTGAAAAAAGACGCCACTTTTTAAGCCCTTTCATCATAGCTTAATTAAACCCCTCTTTCTTTGTTGTATTTTCATGTGTACCTAGGACATTGGTTCTGTCTATGTGAATTCTTATAGTAAGAAAGAATTCCAGTAGTTAGCTAAACACTGCAAAGATAATCATTGATACAAATAAGATTGTCATATGATTCAGCGAATAAATAAACATCTTATTTGCCCATTTCAAATCATCTTTTGCTGTGAAGCCTTTAAGCGCTAGAATTAACCAACCTACATTCAATGCTGTTGCAAGGAGTAAAAAGCCACTTCCTAGCTCGGGTAAAAGGAACGGTAACGGTAATAATAAAAGAATCCAAAAAAACATAGAGTACTTCGTTCGTTTAAACCCTTTTACAACAGGTAACATTGGAATATTAGCTGCACGATACTCTTCTGTTCGCTTCATCGCAAGTGCATAAAAATGCGGAGGTTGCCAAGCAAACATAATGAGAAATAAAGCAAGTGCTCCTGAAGCTAACGCTGGTTCGACAGCTGCCCACCCAATAATTGGCGGGATGGCTCCTGAAAGACTTCCGACAATCGTGTTACTAACATGCTTCCTTTTTGACCACATTGAATATAGAACTACATAAGCAAGTATCCCTGCTAGTCCCCACATGCCGGCCGCAAATGATGCCGCAAATAACAAAATTTCACCTACAAATAAAAATGAGAGGGCAATGGTCAGTACAAGACTTGGTTTAAATCTGCCAGTAACTGTAGGTCTTGACTTTGTTCTTTTCATTATCGGATCAATATCCTGATCAATGAAATTATTCATCGCGCCAGAACCACCAATAATGAGTGCTGCACCTACCATCGTGCAAAAGATGACATCAAGCTCTTGCAAGAAGTGCCCGCCTGTAAACTGAAACGCCAACCACATTCCTGTAAAGGTTGTGACAAGATTCGAGTTAACAATGCCGATTTTAATCAGTGCTAGGAAATCTTTTACAACGGATGTTGTTTCTGGACCAGTATTTCTTGTAGCAGTCACAGTACGACCGTTTGACATAATACCTCTCCTTTCATTTTTGTAAGCATATTCCGCTAACCATAACTATAGCGAAATTTGCGATTGATTTCTAGACGTTTAGTGAAATTTAGATGAAGATGTAAAATTTAGCTCGTCTAGAAATATAATTAAAATCAACATATCTATAGTAAATCATTTTCCAAATTGAATTGTGAAGGTTAAAGTACGAAATTATGAACAATTTGTGAAATGGAACTGACATCTTTTATCGCCATTGGAATACAAGTTGTTTTTTATACATTTTTTAGATATCATCTAGTAGCAGAAACATTACACGAAGATGTAATGTGGATAGACAAAGTGGGTGACTTATTTGATGCAACACAACAGGTATATGAAGTGGTTTGCTGTTGCCGCTACGCTTGGAATGCTCTTCATTTTAATTGGAGGCGCACTCGTAACAAAGACAGATAGTGGCTTGGGCTGTGGTCGAAACTGGCCGGATTGTAACGGTTCTCTTATTCCAAAAGAAATTACACCAGAAGTATTAATCGAATTTTCACACCGTCTAGTAACAGGAGTCGTATCGATTGCTATTCTTGGTTTAACAGTTTGGACTTGGCGTAAACTTGGTCATATTCGTGAAGTGAAGTTTTTAGGATTTTTAGCGATGTTCTTCTTAATCGCACAAGCTTTAATCGGTGCAGCTCAAGTATTATGGGGTCAAGGGGATTTCATTTTAGCACTTCATTTCGGAATTTCACTTATTTCCTTTGCAGCGGTTTTACTCCTTTCTATGATAGTTTTTGAAGTAGATCGGAAGTTTGATGCTGACCAAGTATTTATTGGAAAGAAATTACGATGGCATACGATTGCTGTCACAATTTATTCTTATTTAGTCGTTTATACAGGTGCTCTTGTACGCCATACAGATTCAAGTTTGGTTTGTCCAGATTGGCCGTTTTGTTATAACGAAACACCGAATGCATTACCAAACAACATGTATGAATGGGTACAAATGGGCCATCGCTTTGCCGTTCTTATAATCTTCATCTGGATTGCATACATAACGTGGCATGCAGTAAAAGAATACAAAGATCAACGTGTTATCTATTGGGGCTGGATCATCGCCTTCAGTATTGTTGTTTTACAAGTTATAGCTGGTATGTTAGTCGTACTAACAAGATTGAATTTATCTATTGCACTCGTACATTCATTACTCATTTCACTTCTATTTGGTCTACTATGCTATATGATAATGCTAGTTTCACGTAGCAACAATAATAAGAAAATTAAATAATATTAAAAAAACGACAGCAAATTGTGCGTCGTTTTTTTATATTTTTCTACTTTGTAACTTCTGAACCAATCACGCCTCTATTAAAATATATATCGTTTATTTTGACTCTACACTAATATCTGTACTTATATAGTTCATTCCACAGCAGGAACTCCAGTTACTAGCTAATCCCCCTAGAAGTCTTCGTCTTCCGTTCCATACGCTTGCCTATAGTAAAATTTTATCTAAATCAAATGCGTATTTCGGTAATATTCCTTTGCTATTTCAACATTCATACAAAAAAAGACTATTAACACGCTCTATAAGCCGTGAAATAGTCTTTTTTCATTAGTAACTATTCAATTTCAATCAACAAATCCCCTGTTGATATCGCATCTCCTGCACTCGCATACACTTCTTTTACCACACCGTCTTTCGGTGCTTGTACAGTTGTTTCCATCTTCATCGCCTCTGTAATGAGTAGGTGATCCCCGCGTTTCACTGAGCTGCCTTTTGAGACAACGACTTTCAACACCGTACCAGGCATCGTTGCACCGATTTGGTTTGGATTGCTTGGATCTGCTTTTAGCGTGATGCTGCCGTCCACTTCCACGGTCATATCTTGAATAACGAGTTCACGTGATTGACCGTTTAGCTCGAAGTACATCACACGTGTGCCATCATGCTGCGATTCGCCAATCGATACGAGCTTAATAATAAGCGTTTTTCCTTTTTCGATTTCCACTTCGATTTCTTCGCCTAATTTCAAGCCATATAAGAATGTTGGTGTGTCTAATACAGAAATGTTTCCGAAGTTATCAAGTGTTTTTGCATATTCTTCAAATACTTTCGGATACAGCGCATACGCTAACACATCTTGTTTCGTCACAGAACGATTCAATTTCTCTTCTAGTATCATTTCAAGCTGTTCAAAATTCACTGGCTCTAACAGCTCACCAGGGCGAACTGTGATGGCCTCACGATCCTTTAAGACAACTTTTTGTAGTTCTTCTGGGAAACCGCCATGAGGTTGTCCTAAATAGCCTTGGAAGAACTCGATTACTGAGTCTGGGAAGTCAATGGCTTGCCCTCTCGTAATGACTGTTTCCTCGTCTAAATCATTTTGCACCATAAATAATGCCATATCACCGACTACTTTTGATGATGGTGTTACTTTGACGATATCACCAAATAGTAGATTTACGCGAGAATACATGTGCTTCACTTCATCCCAACGGTCGCCTAAACCTACTGCTTTCGCTTGTTGTTGTAGGTTACTATACTGACCGCCCGGCATTTCGTGGACGTAAATTTCAGAATGTGGACTAATCATGCCACTTTCGAAATCTTCATAGTATTTTCGTACATCTTCCCAGTAGTATGATAGATCTTCAAGCGAGGCAATGTCCGCTCGCACCTCACGTTTGCCGCCCTTCATCGCATAATACAATGAGTTCGCGCTTGGTTGTGATGTTAAACCGGCCATTGAACCGAGTGCTGTATCAACGATATCCACGCCTGCTTCAATCGCTTTTGCATATAAGAAAATACCATTGCCACTTGTATCATGCGTATGCAGATGAATTGGTAGGTTTGTAGCTTCTTTCAGCTCAGAAATTAAACGATACGCAGCTTCTGGTTTCAGTAAGCCCGCCATATCTTTAATCGCTAAAATGTGTGCACCTGTTTGTTCAAGCTCTTTTGCCATATCTTTATAATATTGCACCGAATATTTCGCCCTTGAATCATCTAAAATATCACCAGTGTAACAGATGGATGCTTCTGCAATTTTGCCAGATTGGCGCGCGGCATCAATCGCCACTTCCATTCCTTTAATCCAGTTTAAGCTATCGAAAATACGGAACACGTCGACACCAGTTGACGCAGATTCTGCGATAAATTCACGGATTAAATTGTCTGGATAATTCGTGTAGCCGACTGCGTTCGCCCCACGTAATAACATTTGGAATAATACGTTTGGCACTTGCTCGCGTAGTTTTGCTAGACGCGCCCAAGGGTCTTCTTTTAAGAAGCGATAAGCTACGTCAAATGTTGCACCGCCCCACATTTCTAGTGAGAAGTAATTGTGCATCATACGCGCTGTTTCGTCCGCGATATCGAACATATCTTGTGAGCGAACACGTGTCGCTAGTAAAGATTGATGCGCATCACGGAAAGTTGTGTCTGTTAACAGCACATCTTCTTGCGCTAAAATCCACTTCACTAACCCATCTGCACCTTGCGTGTCTAAAATTTGTTTTGTGCCCGCTGGTGGTACGATTAACTTGTCTACTTTTGGAATGCTTGGTTGCGCGAAAATTGGCTTTGCTTTCTGTTCTACGCCTGGGAAACCATTTAATGTGACATTCCCAATGTAGCTTAGTAACTTTGTGCCACGGTCTTTACGATCAGGGAATTCGAATAGTTCAGGTGTTGTATCGATAAAGCTTGTATCGAATGCGCCACTTAAAAACTTCTCATGGACAACGACATTATTTAAAAACGGAATATTCGTTTTCACGCCGCGAATACGGAATTCACGTAAATTCCTGTCCATTTTCGCCGCAGCTTCTTTAAATGTCATGCCCGATGTCGAAATTTTCACGAGCAACGAATCATAGTAAGGTGTAACAACCGCGCCTTGGAAGCCATTTCCCGCGTCTAAGCGGACGCCAAAACCGCCACTTGAACGATATACCATCAACTTTCCAGTATCCGGCATAAAGCCATTCGCAGGGTCTTCTGTTGTCACACGCGCCTGAATCGCAAAGCCAAATAGCGGAATATCGTCCTGCTGTGGCAT